>JBCBCF010000475.1:0-1513 GCA_038530905.1 Acidobacteriota bacterium | reverse complement strand
TCGCAATGGCCATGGCGCCGAGCCCGAGCAGCGCCGCCACACACTGACGCACGAAGAGCGGATTGCCGGTCAAGCCGCCCGAGGAATGGACGCTGGTCGAGGAATAGACCATCACCAGCCCAAGGAGCGTCAGGCTGAGGACCACGCCGAAGAGCAGCGGATCGAACGCCAGCTTGCGCGCCATCAGCCGTCCTCCCGGCTGGCCACAGCGTGCACGAGGCGCTGGAAGGTGCGACCGCGGTCAACGAAGCTCGAGAATTGATCGAAGCTCGCGCAGGCGGGCGACAAGAGAACGACGTCGCCAGCGCGCGCGATCTCGGCGGCGCGTTCGACCGCCCGATCGAGCGTCTCGACGGTCTCGAACGCCGCATCGGTCGCCGCCAGCGCGGTCGCGAAGGTCGGCGCCGCCTCGCCGATGAGCAGCGCCCGTCGGGCCGTGAGGGCCACCCGCTCGGCGAGCGGGGCGAGGTCTCCGCCCTTGTGCTGACCACCGAGAACGACGATCACCGTCCCGGCCTCGAAACCATCGAGCGAACGCAGCGTGGCGGCTGGATTCGTGCCCTTCGAATCGTCGATCCAGGCCACGCCACCGTGTTGGCCAACGCGCTGCATGCGATGCGCCAGCCCCTCCATCTGCCGGAGACCGGTGACGATCTCTGCTGAACCGACGCCGAGCGCGCGGGCGAGGAGCGCCGCCGCCATCGCGTTCTCGACATTGTGCGGCCCGCCGACGGTGAGATCGGAGCGACGGAAGAGCGTCGTTTCGCCGCCTGCCGCGTCGATCTCCACGATCTCGTCGTCGCGCACGCAGCAGCCGTCGGCGACGCGCCCGAGCGACGAGAAGAAACGCCGATGCACGCCCTCGCGGAGGTCGTCGCCAGCGTGTCGGACCCGCGGGTCGTCGGCGTTGAGCACCGCCACGTCGCCGCCCTGCTGATTCTCAAAGATTCGTCGCTTGGCCGCGGTATAGGTGTCGAGATCGCCATGGCGATCGAGATGGTCGGCGGCGACGTTGAGGAACGCTGCGGCGCGCGGACGCAGGTCGACGATCGTTTCGAGCTGGAAGCTCGACAGCTCGACGACGTAGTGAGGACGCGCCGCCTCGTCGAGAGCTCCTTCACCAGCCACCGCCTCCGACGGCCGCGGCACAGCGGCGGCCAGCGGCGGACCGAAGTTGCCACACACGCGCGCGTCGCGGCCTGCGGCAGCGAGCATGGCGCCAATCATCGCCACGGTCGTGCTCTTGCCGTTCGAGCCGGTCACGCCGACGA
The DNA here is from genome assembly GCA_038530905.1 of Acidobacteriota bacterium. Classification (GTDB taxonomy): domain Bacteria; phylum Acidobacteriota; class Thermoanaerobaculia; order Multivoradales; family J023; genus JAUIJL01. The sequence goes on along the minus strand of JBCBCF010000475.1, from coordinate 242 downwards.
GCGGGCCGTCGACGAACGCCGCGGCCAGCTCGACCTCGCCCAGCACCGGCACGCCCTGTGCGCGCGCGGAGGCGAGGAGCGGTCGATCCGCCGGCACGCCGGGCGAAACCACCACCGCATCGAGGCGAGCCCACTCCGCCGCGCCGAGCGCCGGCGGCTCTGCGCCCAAGCGAAGCGTCACGCCGGGGTCGTCGCCGAAGGTCGCCGCTCGCGCTTCAGACGGGCCGCGACGGTCAAACACG
>JBCBCF010000474.1:0-1519 GCA_038530905.1 Acidobacteriota bacterium | reverse complement strand
TCCAAGCAGCTCGCGGCTTTTCTCTTGCAGTCGAATGGACTCTTCGGCGGGGGCGTCATTGTCGACGATGCAGTAGAGGCCGGGCTCCGGGAAGACCATCAAGAGGTCATCGCGGTAGCCGGGGTGCATATTTGCCCGAGGCTGTTGCTGGATGCGGCTGCGCGTGAGGCCGTCGAGCGCGATGGAGAATTGATCGACCTCGGGGCCGCCGCAGGCGCCATCTACGAATGCGCTGCGCTGCGCGGTCGAGCCGGCTGAGTAGGCGCTCCGGTTTTCGCCGAGCGTCGCGCGGCGGAAGCTGACGGAGATCGAGCCGCTGACTCCTGCATGCAGAAAGCGCCAACGCTCGATGTCGCCGGCGGTGACGCCGGTGAAGGTCGGCACGACCCGGCCGTTGAGGGCGGTGTGGCGGCCCGACTTCACCCAGCGGGTCATCACCTGTGGCACCCCGGCGGCGTTGGCCTCAGGTTCTTCGAGGCCGAATTGGTTGTAACCCTCGACCATGCCGACGTCACCTTCGTCGCAGATCCAGGATCCGTCGTCGTCGGTCTTGATGTCGATGCTGCCATCGGCCTGCCGCGGGCCGCAGGCGTAGGCGATCTGCGACATCATGATGAGTCGCTCGCCGATCGGGTCGCCGTCTGAGGTGCGCAGCAGCGTGTCGATGTCGCCGGCGTGCTCGGCGGTCGGCAGCCGCTCGCCGCGAATGATCAAGGCGCCCCCCATGCCGCTGCTGACCTGCAGCGCGGTGGAGCCATGCATATGAGGGTGGTACCAGAACGTGCCGGCCGGGTGATCTGATGGAATGTTGTACTCGTGGGTGAACCGTCCGCCGGGCGGCAACACGAGCAACACATTGTCCGAGTTTCCTGCTGGGCTGACCCACAGCCCGTGGCCGTGCATGTTGGTGTTGTTGAAGCAGTGAGGGATGTTGATCGACTCCACTGTCTCGCAGGAGAGATCGTCCGCCGGCAGGTTGTTTTCGAGGTTGAATCGGAAGGTGTCTCCGGGCCGCAGCACAATGGTCGGGGGCACGAAGGGGAGGTCGGGATCCACGCCTCGGCCTTGATAGCTGCGCAGGCGCACGCGATCCATCCGGCCGGAGTTGGGGTTGTAGATCTCGCCGTCCACGTATTCGACGCTCGCCGTCCATTCGACGGTACCGGCTTCGAGGCGGCTGAGTGCTTCGCGTCCGCGCATCTGCTCACGAGGCGACGCGTAGGAGGAGAAGCTGACGCCGGCGGTCGCGGGATTCTCGATCTGGGTGGAGCCGGCGGGCAGCTCGGGTGGTGCTGCCGAGGCTTCCGTTGGCCCGAACCCCGCCGCTGGCAGGATCAGCGCCCAGAGGATCGCGGCTTTGAGGATCGTGGCGAGGCGGACGGTCGCTTCGGAGCGCGTGGTCTCGAGTCGAAGTCTCATCTTCTCGTCCTCGTCTAGGGTCGATTCGGTGCTGAAGAGATCTCGAACGAGATCTCGAGAGAGGGGCTCGGAAGGATTGGAGGCTGCGTTTCGCCGCCTG
>JBCBCF010000473.1:0-1523 GCA_038530905.1 Acidobacteriota bacterium | reverse complement strand
TCGACTGCCCAAACTGGTGGTCGCCGAGCTGCTTGCGCTGGTGTCGATCGCCGCGCTGGCGCTGCGGCTCGTCGCCTGTCGCCGACTGAATTGGCGCGTGTTCATCACCGCCCCCGCCGTGCTCGCTGGACTGCCGCTGGTGGCCTGGGCAACCCTCGGTCTCGCGTTGACTGAGCATCCGCAGCTCGTCGCCTCGCGCCTGCCGTCTCTGTGGATCGGCCTTGCCGCTCTCTGGGCTTGGAGCAGTTTCCTGTCGTCGGAACGTCGATGGATGCTGCTGCGCTGGACGATCGTGCCGGCGGTGGTGCTGGCCGTCTTCGGGATCGCTCAATTTCACGGGTTCTCGCCCTTCGTGTTCAGCGGCAAGGTGACCGATCGGCTGGCGGTGACGTCGCTGGCGGGCGGCGCGTTCGACCTGTCGGCGTTCCTGATCCTGCCGATCTTGATCGCGCAGCACGCGCTCGCCGTTGGTCGGAGGCTTCTGCCGCGGCTTCTGTGGCTCGTGGCTCTCGCCGTCTGCGCCTACGCCCTGGTCGCCACCCAGACGCTCGGCAGCCTCGGCGCGGTGATCGTCGGCTCGATGGTGTTCTGGATCGCAGGAGCCGCCACCGGACGGTCGGCGCGGCGCGGCTTGGTCGCGGTGGCCGTCGCGTTGGCGGTCGCGCTGGCGGCCGTGGCGACGGTTGGCCCGCTGCGGGCGCGCGCCGAGGGCAAAGTGCGGAGCCTGCGCGTCGGCGACTTCGATCGTGTGTTCACGGGTCGCTTCGACGGCTGGCGGACGGCGGCCTGGATGATCCGCGAGGAGCCGATCCACGGCGTCGGTCACGGAGCCTTCCGCGCCGAGTTCGGGCGCGCGAAGGAGGCGCTGGTCGAAGACGGCGTCGGCTTCTTCCGCGGTCAGCATCTCGTCTTCTTCGAGAACGCTCACAGCGAACCGCTCGAAGTCGCGGCGGAGCTAGGTCTGGTCGGTCTCCTGGCTCTCGGTTGGGGATTTGTTTCTCTGCTGCGCCGGCTCCGTCTGTGGCGTCTCCGCCGCAGCAGGATCCCGGAACGATCCGAAGACGAGGAGGGTGATTCGAGTCCTGTCGACGGCGTCAGCGGCGTCGACGTCGAATCGGCTGCCTTCGGCCGGGGCTCGAGGGACGATCGACGCCTTGCGGCTCTCGAGCTGGCCGCCTGGGTGGCGATCCTTCTCGTGGCGTTGATCGACTTCCCGTTCCATCTCGCGCTACTTGCCTTTCCCTGGCTGTTGCTGGCGAGCGACACGCTGCGCATCAGCGACGATCCAATGGACCGGCTCCAGGCGTCTGGGTCCGCGCCGGGACGGACGGTGCCGGGTTGGGTTGCGGCCACGGCGATGGTCCTGGTGTTGACCCTCGCTCTCGGCCTGCGCTTCGGCGTGTTGCGCGATCGACTCCGAGCCGATGGCTTGGTCAACGCCGTCGAAACCCGCACCGTGCAGGCAAGTCAGGCCGGCACGGTCACCGCTCTTCTGCTGCAGCAACACCTCGACATCCTGCGCC
>JBCBCF010000472.1:0-1525 GCA_038530905.1 Acidobacteriota bacterium | reverse complement strand
AGGTCGATCACCTGCGCTAGGGCGAGATCGACCTCGACCTCCGTGAGAACGATCGGCACCGCGGGACGCCGAAAGGCGTGAAGCGACATCGACAGAGCCTCCACCTCGTCTGTCGAAAGCACCAGCCGCGCCATCTTGCGATCGTGCTCGGCGGCCGTCCTGTCGCTCGCGCGCAGCAACGCAACCTCCTCGGCACGCTCGACGAACGCAGCGCGCCAGCCTTCCTCGATGCTCAGCAGACCCTCGACGCGCTCCACAGCGGCGGCGAGGTCAGGAGCAGCGGCCCGGGACGCTGCGTCGACCCGGTCTTCGGCCACCCAGCGCGGCGACGCCAGGAGGCGCGGCTCGAGTAGCAGAGCGCGTGCCGCCGAGGCGGTCGCGGTCTCCCCGTCGTCAACAAGCCAGGCGAGGTGCCACGGACCCATCGCACCGAGCGGATCGAGGGTGCAGGCACGGCGCAGCGCCTCGATCCGCGATGCGCGATCGAGCGTCGGGTCGAGACCGGCCGTCAGCCAAAGCGGTGCGAGGCCCAACGCGGCCTCGGCGGCTTCGGATGAGGCCTGCGAATCGCTCGGTCCGCGTGTCGCGACACGGAACCGGTAGAGAGGCATGTCCGGATCGAGCTCGACTGCTCGCTGCAGCTTCTGCGGCTCGAGCGTCTCGCCGGCCAGGAGGTGCGCCAGATCGCGCGGTGCCTGCCACAGGCCGAGCGCCAGCGCCAGCGCAGTCGTGCCGACCGCGAAGGTGAACCGTTGTAAGGACGATGGCAGACGTCGCCGCACAGGGAGGGAATCTGCGGTCGCTCGTCGACCGCGTCGCGCCGCGAGGGCAACGCCGAGCGTCGTCGCCATGCCCACGGCCAGAGCCGGCACCGACATCAGCAGGCCTGAGACGGTGCCGATCGTCAGCCAAGCGCCGGCGCTCGCGAGGGCCGGCGACGGCCGGCGACCCGCCCTCGCCGAGCGCGAGAGCGCGGCCAGAATCCCGCCGCAGAGACCGAGAAAGCCGAGCACGCCGAGCAGCCCCAGCTCATAGAGAATGCCCGCCGGCAGCGAGTGCAGATCGGCGACGACCTGCCCCGGCGGACGGACCTCTGGATCGGCGCGCAGGTGCAATCCGAGCGTCCACGCCGACGCACCGGGACCCCAGCCGACGAGGGGTCGCTCGAGCCAGCCTTGCCACCCCGCCTCGAGATAGCCGAGCCGGGCGTGCGCCGACGTGTCGAGACCCCGACCGATCGCCAGAAGACGCCCGCCGGCCAGCACCGCCAGGCCACCGAGGACGCCGGCAAGCCCGACGCGCTGACGGCTGGACCGCAGGCTCGGCAGGATGAAGAGGGCGAGGGCCCCCAGCGCCGCGAGGCCACCGAGCGAGCGCGACGCGACGACCGCGGCGACCGCGACGACAGACGCAGCGGCGATCCACAGGCGATCCTTCGATCGCCTGTGGGCCGCGCCCGCCGGCCAGGCGAGGAACGCAAGCGGCAGCAGGCCCACGAGAAACGCCGCCAGCAGGTTGTGGTGAC
>JBCBCF010000471.1:0-1563 GCA_038530905.1 Acidobacteriota bacterium | reverse complement strand
GTCAGGGTCCTACGCGCGATCCATGCGTTTCGTTTCTTGGCGCGTTGCACCGGTTCGGGAACAGCGACTCCTCCGCGTCGCAGTGGTCATCGAACCATCATCGTCGACGCGCGCTCGGTGAATGAGGCTCGTCTCGTCTGACCTTTCTACAGCGACGTCTGCGGAGGCGAGTCGTCAGGCCTGAGAACCATGCAGGGTCGCAGAACAGCCATGGGAATCCGACGGTCTCGATTGACGGAGAGCGTGGAAACATCCCGGTGGGTGGCCAGGGCCGCGAGGACGACCTGTCGCTGGCCGACGAGGTCGGCGCCAGTACGATCCAACTCGACGGTGGCGCCGGCAACTTGGTGATGGGCGGCAACAGTCACACCGGCGACCTTCGCCTGCTTGACGCCGAGGGCAACGTGACGGTGCACGTCGGGCGCGGCGCGAACCCGAAGGTCATCGTCAATGGCGTCGACATTTCCGCCAAGCTTGCGGAGCCGGGCGGCTGACGTCGTTCGCCTGACCGAACGCGCGAGGCGTACGAGGATGGACCACGGGCGGCCGCTTTCAGGCAGCCGCCCGTCGGCATTTGGAGAGAGGACAGTGTCGCTCGCCGGCGGCGGCCGTCGCCGGCTCAGCGTCCGGGTTCGAGGTCGGGTCCGGGCGGCCGCGGTCGGCGCGTGCGACGCACGATCTCGTCGACGCGCTGCCGGAGGAGCCGGCCCACGGCGTCGCTCGAGAGGTGGGCCTCGATGTCGTGGCGCGCCCGCTCGCCGAGCTGGCGACGCAGCTCGACGTCGGTCGCCAGCTCGCGGAGCGCCCTTGCCGCGTCGTCGACATCGGGATCCGCCCACCGGCTGCCGGCAGGGTAGGGGCCGACGTCTGTCTCGAGACGTTCCAGCGCGAAGCGCACCGGCCGACCGTTGTTGACGTCAACGAAGTCGGCCACTCCCGACCACGGCGTGGCCACCGCGACCTTGCCGCGCGCCATCGCCTCGGCGACGGTGAGGCCGTAGCCCTCCGAACGGTGAAGCGACAGGTAGACGTCGCAGGCGGCAAGCAGACCCTCGATCTCTTCCCGATCGAGATAGGCGTCGAGGATCGTGACGTTCGGCAGGTCGCGCGCCGCCTCGAGCAGTCGAGCGTGCGCCGGGGGCGCATAGTCGGCCTGTGAAGTCTTCAGGATCAGGCGCTTCGACGCGTCGGTGCCGAACGCGCGGCGAAAGGCTTCGACCGCAGCGAGGGGGTTCTTGCGCTCGAAGACGCTCAAATAGTTGAAGAGGTAGAGCGCCACAAAGACGTCGTCATCCAGCTCGAGACGCCGGCGGGCGGCGCGCCCGGCAGCTTCGACCTTGGCGACCGGCGGCACGTGGACCGGCAGCGGCACGCGCCGCACCGGAACCGGTGACTTGGCCGACAGTGCGTCGGCGCAGAAGGTGCTCGGCGTCCAGATCTCGTGGAAGGGCGCAAACGCACCGCGAAGGGCGTCAGGGAAGTCGGGCAGCTCCCAGAGCCACAGGCCGACGTTATAGCGCCCGCCAACGACGTCCTCGCCGAGATGAGCGCACACCGGCTCGA
>JBCBCF010000470.1:0-1576 GCA_038530905.1 Acidobacteriota bacterium | reverse complement strand
CGGCCGTCAAACCGGCAGCGCCGGCGCTCGGAGCGAATAGTGCAACGGCGACGGCGAAGAACGCGAGACAGCGAAGGGCGGGGGCGAGGTTCGGGCGCATGGTCTCTCCTGAGTCAATCGGTTCGGATCTCGGACTCGGTGAATCCCTGAAAGTAGAGCAGCGTCGACAGGTCGCCGTGCTCGACACGATGCGCGGCGGCAGCGCGCACAGCCGGCTTGGCGTGGAAGGCGGCGCCGAAACCGGAAGCGGCCAGCAGCTCGAGGTCGTTGGCGCCGTCACCGACGGCGAGGGTGTCGCAGCGCTCCAGCCCCAGCTCGCTGCGCAGCTCCTCGTGCAGGCGACGCTTGGCGCCGCGGTCGAGCAGCGGCTCGACGACCGTGCCGACAATTCGGCCGCTCTCGACGCGCAGGCGGTTCGCATGCCAGCGGTCGAAACCAAGCTGGGCGGCGACCGGATCGGCGAAGACATCGAACCCGCCGGTGACGAGGACCGTCGTCGCGCCGCTGGCGCGCATCGTGCCCACCAGCGCCCGGGCTCCCGGATCAACGCGAATGCCGGCCCGCAAGGTGTCGAGGATCTTCGCATCCAGGCCGTCGAGAAGCGCCAGGCGCTCGGCGAGCGCGGCACGAAAGTCGAGTTCGCTGCGCATGGCGCGGGCGGTGATCTCGGCCACTTGCTGGCCGATGCCGGCCCGCGCCCCCAGGTCGTCGAGCATCTCGTTGGCGATGACCGTCGACTCCATGTCGGCGACCAGCAGGCGCTTGCGGCGCCCGGCGCGGGGCTGCGCTGCGAGATCGACCGGCTGCTCTCCGAGCACGTCGCGGACGCTGCGCTCGACAGCCGACGGTTCGGCACCCTCGAACGGCAGATCCACGGCACGCGCCGCGGTCAGCTCGATCGCCTCGGAGGCCATCTGCACACCGAGGCCAGCTGCCGCCGCCGTTGCCAGCCGAATCGCGGTGGCGAGCAGGTCTCCATCACGCCGGCCGGTCGCCAGCGTCAGAACGCATTCCATCGGCGCAGCATATCTTCGCTCTCCGCCTGGGACGGCCGCACAACATCCGGCGCGGAAAGGAGTGCGGAATCTCTCTTCTCGACCGCATGTTGCTCGAAGCCCGAAGGCCGGGTCTTCCCCGGCCCGACATCACCGATGGCGCATTCCATGACTCCAGCATCCACCAGCGGCGGTTCGATCACCGCGCGGGTCCCTCGCCCCCGTGCGGGCGATGCCGGCGACGACGCGGCCGGCCGCTCGCGCAAGCCGTCAGCGGCCTCCTCCGCGCAGGCCGAGAACGGCTCGGGCAACGAGCGGCCACCAGGCGGCAGTGCCAAGCCGACTGACAAAAAGAAAAAGCCGGATCTTTCCAGCGTTTGGCGCGAAGCACGCTGGATCATTTGGCGATCGCGCGGGCGGTTGGCAATCGGCCTCGTGCTGATCGTGATCGGTCGCCTGGCCGGCCTCGTGCTGCCGGCGACCTCGAAGTTCCTTGTGGACGACGTCAGGGCCGGCGGCCGCGCCGCGCTGCTCCTGCCTTTGGCGGCGGCGGCCGGGGCCGCGACGATCGTGCAGGCGGC
>JBCBCF010000469.1:0-1592 GCA_038530905.1 Acidobacteriota bacterium | reverse complement strand
GAGCTCGTGCATTTGCTCGGCGCCACGACGCTGGCCCAGGACACCCGCGATCTCCTCCTCGCCCGCCTGTCGACACTCGACGGTGCGGCCTGGCGGGAGACGTTTCTTGCCGACGAGCTGCCGCGCTTCTCGACCTTCCGCCAACGAGACTTCTTCGATTTCCTGGCCGAGATCGGCTGTCGAGACTGCTTCGACCAGGCCCTCGACCCGACCGGCTCCCGGATCGTGCGCGAGAACGCCGCCAGCCAGCTCCGGCCGAGCCTCGGCCGCGAGCCCTACGAGCAGGCCCTCGCCGACCCGAGCGCGAGAGTCCGCCGTCTCGCCGCCAGCCGTCTCGAACCGACCCTAGGCCGCGACCTGATCGATCGCGCAGCGCGGGACGAGAACGAGAAAGTTCGGGAAACCGTCGCTGAGCGCTTCGGGGTGACGATGGACTCCTCGACCGACCACTCGACGCGACCTCGGCTCGCAGGAGCATCGTGAACGAGCAAGAGCCCGAACGGACACCGATCTGGAGAACGCCGGCAGGGCGAGACCGGTTGATCGAGTGGTACGAGAGGTTCCTTTCGAAAGTCGACGCGCCCATCGATCGACAGACGGTGCCGACACGTTTCGGCCCTTCCCATCTCCTCGCGATCGGATCGGAGTCGACACCGCCCCTCCTCTGCCTGCATGGCATGCGGACCGGCTCATCCTTCCTGCTGTCGGAGCTGACCCACCTCTCGACGCGGTTTCGCTTGATTGCCCCGGACATGCCAGGTCAGTCGATTTGCGGGCCTGAGATCAAGCTTTCTCTCAACGACAACTCGTATGCTGATTGGTTGATCGACGTGATCGACGAGCTCGGCTTGCCAACGGCCCACCTTCTCGGTGTGAGTTGGGGCGCCTTTGTCGCTCGCCTCTTGGCCTCCCGAGAACCGGACCGCGTCGCAACCCTGTCGATGCTGACACCTGCAGGAATCGCGAACGGCTCCCACCTCGTCGGCCTCGCCAAGATGACGATCCCGTGGATCAGTTACAAACTGCGGCCAACGGAAGCGAGGCTCCGATCTCTTCTTCGTCCGATCCTGACGACTTGGGACGCCGACTGGGCTGGGGCGTTTGCCTGTGCGCTCGCGGACATGCGGATCGATCCACGCGTCCCGCCGATCGCCACGGATGACGAGCTCCGCAACCTCCACGTTCCCACGTTGGTGATCGCCGGCGAAGACGACATTTCGTTTCCCGGCCGCGCCGTGGTCGATCGAGTCACCGGACTCATTCCCCAGGTCGAGACAGAGTTGTTGAACGGCTGTCGACACTGCCCGCCGACGACCGACGCATTTCGGTGTTGGCTGGCCTCGCGACTGACTCGATTCATCTTGACGACGACCGAGTCTCCGGCAAGCGACGCGCCGACCTCCAGGCGCTCGTTCGTCGCGAGCCCCGACCCTGCGCCAGCATGCTCCGAGAACCCTTTGAGATCGACGTTCGGCCGGCAGGCGTTCTCTCGCCCGCAGACCGCAGGTTGATGCGCCGCAGACACTCACGCGCCATGGATGGCGGCGTCCCACTCTCCAAGAGGGAAACCTTGACCGACCACTTCACTGATC
>JBCBCF010000468.1:0-1601 GCA_038530905.1 Acidobacteriota bacterium | reverse complement strand
GGTGCAGGTGATCGCCTGCTGCTTGCCTGCGCAGACTTCCAGCGGCCAGCCGAGCGCGTTGTACTGAATGCGCTGCTCGGGCTGAGCGTCGCCGCCGAGGACCGTCGGCAGGTGCAGCGCATTGGTCTCGATCGTGGTGAGGGCGCTGGCCGGTGGATCGGTTGGCTGTGCGTCCAGAGTCGACGCGATCAAGACCGCTGTCACTCCCATCATCCGCAGGACATGTTGGCTCAAGATTCTCTCCTTCACTTCGGCTTGGCGCCATAGCGGGCGAGCTAGGGACGTGCCGCGTCAAGAATGTAGACTTTATCCTTTCAGAACTGGAATAGCATTCTCTAGAATGCGATCTCTGAAGGCCTTAGCCTTTCAAAGTGTCGCACCGTGCCGAAACCCTGCTGGGCGCCCTAGCCGGGGCGGCCTTTCTTGGCTGCCTGCTAGGAGAATTCGCCGCGTCGCGATTGCTCGAGGATGTGATCCGCCGTGCGGAAGCTGTTCGCCAAGATGGTCAAGGTCGGCGCGGCGCCGCCCGAGGTCGGCATGAAGCTGCCGTCGACGACGAAGAGATTCGGCACCTCGTGGCTGCGGCAAAACTCATCGAGCACCGAGGTCGCGGGATCGGCGCCGGCCCGGCAGGTGCCGTGCACCAGAAACGACGCGGGCGCGCCGACCGCCTCGGACACCGTCTCCTCGGCACCCATGCCGTCGAGGATTTCGAATGCCCTCTGCTGAATCCAGGCGCCGGCTTTCTGATGATGCGGATCGGAGGCGATGCTCAGGTCGGCGACCGGCAGACCAAAGCGGTCGACAACCTCGTCGCTGAGCCGCATGGATGTGCCAGCTTTGGGGATGAACTCGCCAAACACCTCGAAATTGACCTCGAACGTCTCGAGAAAGCGGCGGCGCAGCGCCTGTGCCAGCTCCTGCCCCCACAGCAAACCTCCGCGCGGGCCGTGTGCCGCCGTCTGCGCTTCAGCGACCGGCTGAAGCTGCGGCAGGCTGAATCTCAACATCCCGCCCTTCGGAAGATCGCTCACGCCTTCGGGAAGCAGGAGGAAGTCGGCGATCGACCGGTTCAGAAACGGATGCTCGCTGGCGAAGACCTCGGGCTCGAGCGCTTCGCGCCGGAACACGCCTCGGCCACCGGTCACCGCGTGAAATTGCAGATGCCGCCCGACCAAGCCCGAACCGTTGCCCAAACCATCTGGAAACAGCGGCGAGGTCGACAGCAGGAGCAGGCGCGCCGACTCGACTGCGGAGCAGCAGACGCAGACCACGCGCGCGCAGATTTCGTGCTCCACGCCGTCGCGGTCGATGTAGCGGGCGCCCTGCGCGCGACCGTCTAGACCCATGAGGATCTCGAACACATGCGCCTCCGGCACGATGCGACACCGCCCGGTCGCCTCGGCGCGATCGATCAAGGCGACCTGACTGCTGCCCTTAGCCCGCGTCGGGCAGCCGTAGCCGGCGCAGAGCCGGCAATAGGATTCGTCGCCTTCCGGCGCGTTCGCTCGATGTATTGGCGCAAAGTCAACCCCATCCGGCAGCGAAGCGCCGCGCTGGCGTTGTTGTTTCCGAGCTCGCACAGTCGTCGCACGGTCGCG
>JBCBCF010000467.1:0-1606 GCA_038530905.1 Acidobacteriota bacterium | reverse complement strand
GCGGTTGCGGCGACCACGCCGGGCGCAAAGGGGAGCGAATCCGTGACGATCAGCTGCGTCGTTGAGCCTTCGGGCAGCACCACGATCAGCTCGAAGGTGAGCTCTTCGCCGATCGTCAGATCGGCGGCGGCCGGCCGCACCTCGTCGAAGTCGGTGTGCGCTTCCGACGTCGACAGCAGGGTCTTGTTGATGGCGACGTCGGCCACCATCGCCTCGGCGCAATCCTCGGCCCGATAGATGTTGGCGCTGCCGCCCGGGTCGGAGGGATCGCCCGTGCGCTCGACGGACAGCGTGTTCGTCGGCGCTGCATCGAGCGGCTGATCGGCGGCGAGCAGGCTCTGCCAGGTGACGTCGGCGCAGTTCTCGAGCACCGAGCCGGCGCTGACCCCCAGGTCGACGGTCACGTCGAACGAGATCGTGCAGCTCTCGCCGTCGTTGAAGCGAGACCAGGCGGCGGTGACGACGCCGCCGGCTTCGCTCGGGCCGGTCGTGGGCGGTGCCGTGCAGCCCGCCTCGACCGTCAGGTTGCCGGCGAAGGTGAAGCCGGCGCCGATGGCGTCGGCAAGCACGACATCGAAGGCGTCGGCGTTCGACGGCCCGTTGTCGTGACGCAGCGTCAGGGCGATCCGCAGAGTGTCGCCGGCGTCGCCGAAGGCGGGCGAGATCTGCTTGTCGAGCTCCAGTGTCGCCTCGCGAATCCGCACGTTCGGCGCGCTTGCGCGCACCTGCGCCTGGCCGCCGGCCGGGCTGTCGTAGCGCCAGTCGGCGCGGTTGTTGCGCCGATCGCCGCGGTTATTGTTCGAAGCGTTGAGCACCACGGCGCGAGACACGATGGTGATCGTGTTGTTGGTCGGATCGTTGTCGGCGGCCGACGTCAACGTGCCGAAGTCGAGCGTCAGACGTCGATCCTGGTTGACGGCAGCCGCGTTGGTGGCCGTGATCGCGGCGGCGCCGAGCACGCCCGGGAAGCCACCGGCGATATCGGTCGTGACGCCCGCGTCGGCAACGATCGAGTCGACCGCGACAAAGGCCAGACCCTGGTCGAGCTGGTCGAAGAGCGTCGCGTTGGTCGACGTCCCCTCGGGAACCTCGATCGTGACGGTGTACTCGACCACTTCGCCGATGTGCACGGGTTCGTTGTTGCCGAACGGTGCGCTCGCCTGGTACGCCGGAACGACGCCGGTGATCGCTTTCGCGATGGACGGCTCTGCCACGGTCACGGACGCATCGTCAGTCTCCGGCGGGAAAAAGCCGGTCGAGGTCGCGGTCGGCGCCCAGACCACGTCCGCCGCGTTGACGAGCACCTGGCCCGGCTGCACCGAGGCGGCCAGCGTGCAGGTGACGGTGACGAAAGCGGTGTCGGCGCCGAACGGCGCCCCGCCGCCCGCCGGCATGCCATCGTTCTCTGCCAAAGGCACCCCGAGCAGCAGTCCGTTCGTCAGGTCGCCTGTGGTCGCGATCGGCGTGTCGGTGCCGTCGGTCACCGAGTCGACCGTGCAGCCGGTCAGCTCGGCCGGCGGCAGGTCGGTGAGCGTCACTTGGAAGGCCGGCTCGCTGCCTTGGTTCTCGGCTGTGAGGACGAAGGTCACCGCATCGCCGGCGTCGG
>JBCBCF010000466.1:162-1607 GCA_038530905.1 Acidobacteriota bacterium | reverse complement strand
GACTCCGGCCGAGTCGAAAGGCATGACTGTCTTTCGGCGTGACCCTGTGCCCAGGAGCATCTCTCCGCCCGCCGAGGACGGAGAAATGCTCCTCGCCAGGGTCATGCCGCCTCGGCGCAGATCGGCTCGTTCTGCAGGCCGCCGAGTGAGCTGTGAGGGCGCATGCGGTTGGAACAGGCTTCGAAGTCGCTCCCCGACCCGATCTCAGCCACCTCCCCTGATCGACCGGCGATCGAGGAAGCGGGCGCGCGTCAGCTGGTGCGCGCCCGCCGCGCTTCCATCAGCTCGCGATACCGCCGCCGGCGGATGAAAGCGCGGCGAATCTGCGGTCCGAGGATCAAGAGGTTCAGCACGCCCAGGCCGCCGAAGTACGTGACCACGAGCCCGAGGGTCGGCTGCCCTTCGAGCGTGCGCCGCACGATCTCCGGGCCGAACCACGTGTGGAGCAGGGTCGCCGGGAAGAGACCCAAGAACGAGGTCAGGGCGAAGGTGAAGACCGAGACGCCGGCGAGCGCCGACGCGTAGCCGACGATGGCGAAGGGGATCGGCAGGAAGCGGCTTTGCACCAATGGCAGGAAGCCGCGGCGCTGAAACACTTTCTCGGCTCGCCGCAACCGCGGTCCGCCGAGCTTGAGCACCGCGTCACGGCCGAGCGCGCGGCCGACGTAATAACTCACAAGGGCGCCGGCCATGAGGCCCGTGATGTTGTAAAGCGTGCCGAGAGCGAAGCCGAAGACGACGCCACCGACGAGGAGCGGCGGCGTCGCCGGAAGGCCGAACATGGCGGAGACCATGAAGATCAGCACCAGCAGAATCGGCGCCCACCACTGACGGCCGATGCTCTCGAAGAGCTCGATCATCCGCGGGCCGTCGAACAGCTCGCCCACCGGCGTGAACTTGACCAGCGCGATGCCGCCCACCGCGAGCAGCGCGAGGGCGGCCAGGCGAAGGTAGAGACCGCGGCGGCCGGACTCGGAGGCCATCGACGACCGCCGGTCAGCCGTCGGCGGAGTCGTCCGCGGCGGACGGCGCGTCGAGGCCGAGGAATTCGCGCATATGGACCACGAGAACGTCGAGCGACGCGGGATCCATGAAGTTCAGGCGCAGCTCATTGATCACCATTACCTCCATGGCCTGCCACTCCTGCCAAGAGGCCTCGCTCACCTGGCTGCGGATCTCCTCGCCGAGCGCACCGCCGTACGGCACATTCTTCGCCGGTGGTCCCCAAGCTTGCGCCCGTCGGCACCAGATCCAGTCGTCGCCGGCGTCCGCCGGCTTCGGAGACGCCTCGAGACGCTGCTTCGGCGCGTCGGCGCTGTCCCCGCCTTGCTGACGACGCAGAAGCCACTGATCGCCAGTTTCCGCCTCGGGTTGAGGGCGGTCGTCGGTCGGGCGGTCGTCGGTCGGGCGGTCGTCGGTCGGGCGGTCGTCGGTCGGGCGGTCGT
>JBCBCF010000465.1:0-1642 GCA_038530905.1 Acidobacteriota bacterium | reverse complement strand
CGACCGAACCCTCAGCATCGGCTGAAACGGACGCCGTGGCGACTTCTCGCTCGGCAGATGACGGCGCATCGCCAGCGCAGCCGATGCACAAGAGCATCAGGGCCGGCGATAGGGTCCTGAGCGGCGAGCGGGCACGACATCGGATGCTGGTGCTCTGCATCGTCGCAATCTAGCAAGCGAGATCGAGGGGCTGGAGTGCGGACTCCGCTAGGCTGCGTCGATGCGACGACTTGCTTTCCTCGGTCTCGCCGCCTGCCTGGCGGCCCTGCTTCCCGTCCTCACCGCCATCGCGAACGCGAACGAGCCGCCGGTTGCCGAGCCAACGCCGGCCAGCGTCGAGGATCGAGATCGCTGCCGACTTCCCAGTCATACGGCCTGGAGCAACGGTCTCGGCTCGACCATGCGGTTCGAGGTAGCGGACGACGGTTCGATCCGCGGCACCTACCGCACGGCGGTTGGCTGCAGGGCTGGCGTCGATCAGCCGCTCGTCGGCTTCTGCACCGGCAGCGCGGTGAGCTTCCTGGTGCACTTCCAGGGCTGCGGCAGCACGACGGCCTGGGCCGGCACGATCGAGCGCGACGACAGCGACGCCCTCGCTCTCGACACTCTCTGGCACCTGGTGCGAGGACGAGATCCTGGTTGGGACGCCACGGTGGCAGGGAACACGCGCTTCGAAGCAGTCGAGTAATCTCGCGCAAACATCCGAAGGAGAGGTCAATGTTCTCATCACGCCCGGCCCGTGCGCTCTGTCTCTGCGTCTGCCTTGTGATCAGCCTGCCGCTTGCGGCCGAAACGCTCGATGACGGTCTGCTCGAGCTCTCGTGGTTCGGTGACGGCATCGAGTTTCACGACGCCAACAAGATCGATTACCTGTGGGTTCGCGACGGATTTCGCTTTGAAGGTCAGAGCGTCCACTTCGAGGAGTGGCCTGAGCCGGAGCTGATCGGCCCGGAGGCCGAGGAGCGCGACGTCGAGGATCGCCGGCTGGCCCGCCAGATGGCCAGCGACCTGCACCGCATCTTCCAAGACGCGTGGACGCGGCATCTCGACATCGAGAGCTCGCTCGAGGAGGGGGACCTCCTGGTGACCGGCCGCATCGTCGACTGCTCCACCGGCAATCAGGCGGCCAAGATGCTCGTCGGGTTCGGCGCCGGAGCAGGCTACGTCACCATCGACCTCAAGGTGACCGACAAGGCGTCCGGCGACCTGATGATGGCGATCCACCACCGCGTGGTGTCGGGCACCGGCTGGTCGACGACCGACAGCAAATTCGCCAAGTGGGTCGAGAAAGCAGCAAAGAAAGCTGCGAAAGAGGGCGGGTTCGCCGCCCTGTACGCCGACGGCGATCCGGCCGACGACTGATCTCGATCGACCGCGCGAAAGACTGCGCCACGACACAGAAAAGGGCCGGCTTCCGAAGAAGCCGGCCCTTTTTTGTTGGGATCGAGCGCGACGCGCTCAGTGCAGCGTGTCGGTCAGCGGGACGACGTCCTCGGGCCGGAGATCCGGAAAGAGAAGGCGTCCTTTGTCGATCGACGCGTCGCGCAGGGCCAAGGCCAGGACCTCCGCCAGCTCGCCGACGAACGTGACCGAGATCGTCTCGAGCACCTCCGGCGGCAAATCCTCGAGATCGCGCCGATTG
>JBCBCF010000464.1:0-1648 GCA_038530905.1 Acidobacteriota bacterium | reverse complement strand
CGAGGTCACAGGGGTCGAGGCAACGATCGACGTTCCGGCATCGGTCGCGGCCGGCTCTGAACTCCAGGTCATCTGGACCGGTCCCGACAACCCGTGCGATTACATCAGCATCGACCCGGCCGGTTCGCCGGCTGCGGTCTACGGCGACTATGGCTACACGCGCGAAGGGAGCCCGCTCGTCCTCGTCGCCCCCGACGACCCTGGGACCTACGAGGTGCGGTACCACATGTCCGGATCGAAGACTGTGATCGGCCTGGCGTCGATCGAGGTCACGGCGACCTCGGCGACCGTCTCCGGGCCGTCCTCGGCCGCGGGCGGCTCGACCTTCGAGGTCGCCTGGACCGGTCCGGCGAATCGCGGCGACTACCTGACGATCGTCTCCGCGGGTGCCGACCCGCGCGCCTATGAGTCCTACGCCTACACCCGGGACGGCTCGCCGGTGACGCTCAAGGCGCCCCTCGAGGTCGGTGCTCACGAGCTGCGCTATGTCACCGGCGCACAGCGGCGGATCTTGGCGAGCGCGCCGATCGAGGTCACCCCCGGATCGGTGCCAGGCACTTTACGCGTCGTGGGTGCCAGCGCTGCGCAGCCGGCCTCTTCACGTGGCGCGGTCGAGGTCATCCTCGACGCCTCCGGCAGCATGCTGCAGCGCCTCGGCTCGACGCGGCGCATCGAGATCGCCAAATCCTCACTGGACCAGCTGATCCGGGAGGCGATTCCGGCAGGCACGCCCTTCGCTCTGCGGGTCTTCGGTCATCGCGAGGCCGACTCCTGCCGGACGGATCTCGAGATTCCGCTGGCGCCGCTGTCGGTCGCGCCGGTCAGCGGAACGATCGCTTCGATCGAGGCGAAGAATCGAGCGCGCACGCCGATCGCCGCGTCGCTCGCCAAGGTGCGCGAGGACTTGGCGGGCGCCAGCGGCCCGCTGACCGTCGTCTTGCTGACCGACGGCGAGGAGACCTGCGATGGCGACCCGCAGGCTGCGGTGCAGGCGCTCCGTGCCTCAGGCATCGACGTGCGGGTCAACATCGTCGGTTTCGCGATCGACGACCTCGAGCTCGAAGAAACCTTCCGCGCCTGGGCGCGTCTGGGCGGCGGCAGCTACCTCGCCGCCGGCGATGCCGACCAGCTTGTCGACGCCATGGACCGGTCGCTGCGCGAAACCTTCGACGTCTTCGACGGCGACGCTCTGGTGACTTCGGGTGTTGTCGGCGGTGAGGCGGTGGCGCTGCTGCCGGGCACCTACCGCCTGGAGCTGCGCTCAACGGGAGCCGCCCTTGGCTCGGTCGAGATCGAGGCGGGCCGAGAGCAGCGGGTGCACGTGCCATGAGTCGGTCCGGCCGACGTCCGAGCGCCGCGCGCTCGATTCTCGTCGGTCTGCTGATGGTGCTCGCCTGGTGGACGTCGGCGGCGCTGCTGGCCGTCGAGCCGCCGTCGCCCGCCTCCTCGACCGATCCGCGGACTCTCGACGCTCTCGGCTTCATGGTCGGCTGCTGGGAAGGCACGACCGCGAGCGGATCTTTGGTGCGCGAGACGCACGGCCCACCGCGCGGCGGCCAGATGCTCGGCACCGGCCAGACCGTGCGGAACGGCAAGGTGCGCAGCTTCGAGTTCTTCCGCATCGAGGCGACGGAGGAGGGGGTGGTCT
>JBCBCF010000463.1:0-1702 GCA_038530905.1 Acidobacteriota bacterium | reverse complement strand
CGGAGATCAAGACACCGCGTCCGCCGTGCGCTTTCTGCAGGTGGGTGGCGCCGACCAACACCGACATGCGCCCTGCGACTTCCGACATCGGGGCGAGCAGCGGCAACCCGCCGCGGGAATCGGTGATCGTCTCATAGGCCACGCCGGTGACCTTGCGATCGACGAGCTCCCGCGTCAGCTCAGGCAGCGGCGCCAGGTGCAGGTAGGTGAAGAGAAGCTGCCCCTCGCGCATGCGCGCGTATTCGCTCTCGATCGGCTCCTTGACCTTGATGATCATCTCCGCGCGGGCCCAGAGCTCGTCGACGTCTTCGACCAGCGTCCCCCCGGCCGCCGTGTACTCCGCATCGGCGAAGCCGCTCCCATGACCCGCACCGACCTGCACCAGGACCTCGTGGCCGGCACCGGCGAGCGACTGCACGCCGCCCGGCGTCATACCGACGCGATATTCATGGTCCTTCAGCTCGGTCGGGATGCCGATCTTCACGACTTGCTCTCCGCCGTGGCGAGCGCCGCACCACCGCGTCGGCCCCGACGCTTGTCGCGACCGCTGCCTGCAGGACGCTCCGCGCGACTCGCGGTCGCTTGCGGCGTGGCATCGGCCGTCTTCGCCTCCGCTGCGTCGCCGTCGTCGGAGCTTGCGGGCTTCGCCGGCGCCGAGGCAGCGACCGGCTCGACGTTGTCGGTCATCTCGACTTTGCCCTTGAAGAAGGCGCCCTCGGCGATGACGACGGACTCGGGCGGTGACGTCACATCGCCCTCGAGGCGCCCCGACGAGAGCACCTGGACCCGTTCGCGCCCGCGGACGTCACCTTCGACGCGGCCGCCGACCTCCACCGACGCGGCGTAGATCCGACCGCGCACGACGCCCTGCTCGCCCACGACCACCTTGGCATCAAGACGGATATCGCCCTCGATCTCGCCGTCGACCAAGAGCTCGGCGTTGCCGGTGACGAGACCTTCGAACTTGGTCCCACGGGCGATGTGGGTCCGACCGCTCGCCACCGGCTCGCGGGCCGGCTGAGACCGAGCTTGAGTCGGTGCCGGCGTGGGTTCCGGACGCGCAGGCTGACGCGGAGTCGACGCCGGCTCGGGGCCTCGACTGAAGAAATTACCCATCGTTCACCTCGAGGGAGAGAGATCGAATGGAGCGGGCAACGGGGCTCGAACCCGCGACATCAAGCTTGGGAAGCTTGCACTCTACCAACTGAGTTATGCCCGCCCGGAAAGGCTGCGAGAGACAGCAAGATACCCCGCGTCCGGCGGCCGGTCAAGGCAGCTCGAGGCGGGCACCGTCGCGTTGCCGAAGGCCCGACGACGGCTATACTGATGCCCTTATGACCCGTTCCGAGCAACGCCGAGGCTCCGCCGACCCATCCCGCGGCGACGCAGCGCCATTCGGCTCTCCGACCAACACCAGAGGCTCCGATCAGGCGGCCACGGGTCTTGCCGAAAAAGAAGCGATCTCGGCGCCGCTCGGTGAGGGAATCGATCCGGCGAATCTCGTCGCGGAGCGGGCGCGGGTGCTCATCGCCAAAGGCGATGAGGCCGAGCGCGCCCGTGTCGTCTCCCATCTCCTGGCGTTCGCGCCCTGGGAGGAGCTGTGGGCCACCGTCGACCGTGCCGAGGTCGCCCGCCTCTTCCCCCATCACGACCTGCCGCTCTCCCTGCGCGCTCGCTGGGCGACCTACCTAGGTCTCGACGC
>JBCBCF010000462.1:0-1727 GCA_038530905.1 Acidobacteriota bacterium | reverse complement strand
GGCGAAGGCGTAGACCGTGCCGTCGACGGCACCGATCACGAGTCGACCGTCGGCCACCGCGGGCGAGGCGGCGAAGCCATCTGCGCCCTCGAATTCCCAGACGGTCGAGCCGTCGCCGGTGCTGACGAGGCGCAGAATGCCGCTCTCGTCGGCGGCGGCAACGTGCTCGCCGACGAGTGCCGGCGAGGCGTCGACGCGGGCCCGGAAGCGCTCGATCCAGCGTGCTTCGCCGCTGGCGACGTCGAGCGCGTGCAGGCGCTTGTCGCGGCCGCCGAGGAAGAGGGTCTCGCCGTCGCTCGCTGGTGAGCTGTAAAACGGGAACGCGCGGTCCGAGGTGTAGCGCCAGGCCTCCGCGCGCGTCTCGAGGTCGACGGCGACGACCTGATTGTCGAATGTGCCGAAGATGGCGTGGCCGGCCACGATGACGGGCGAGGCCGCGACGTAGCTCCCGATGTCCAGCCGCGCTCGCTCCGTGCCGTCGTCGAGCGCAATCCAGCGCACGAACCCATCGCAGCCGCTGATCAACGCGACGTCGCCCGCGACGGCGGGCGAGCCGTGCACGTAACCCTGCGTCTCGACTTTCCAGCGTTCTTTGCCGCTCGTCGGGTCGATGCAATAGACGTGGTTGTCGTAGGAGCCGAAGAGCAGACAGTTGCCGCCGAGGTTGGGCGCTCCCGTCACGGGCCCGCCGGCCTCGAACACGAAGCGCGTCGTGCCGTCGGCGATCGCGAGGCCGTGGACGCGCCCCAGCTCGTCGCCGAAATAGACGGTGTCGCCGTGCACGAGAGGCGACGACTTGATCTCTTCCTCGAGCGCGACGGTCCAGGCTGGCTCTCCGGTCGCCAGCGAAAGAGAGGAGAAATTGCCGGCCAGGTCGCCGACAAAGACGCGCCCGTCGACGATCGCGGCGGTCGTCTCGACCCCCTCGGCCATGCGGTGGGTCCAGACTGGCTCGAGCGTCGCGGCGAGCGATCCGGTGGCGACGCCGGTTTGCTGGGCGTCGGCGCGGAATCGATCCCAGTCGGCAGCAGCCGGCGTCGCCAGCGTCACCGAGACCACCGTCATGGCGATGACCAAAGCGATCCTCGACTGCGATCTGACGTCAGAGTGCAGCACGGTAGAGCCTTTCAAAGTCGCCGGTCACGAGCTGGCGCGGGTTGAAGCGAGCGGTCCATTGCTCGGCGGCGCCTTCGGCCAGGTCGGCGAGGTGGCCATCCTCGACGCCGTGCTCGGCGAGGCGTCGCGGCAGGCGCGCGGTCTCGAGCAGCGCCTCGATGCGGGCGGCGAGGGCCGAGACGTGGTCGTTCCCTCGATCTGCAGCTCCCGACTCGGCGGCCGGATCCAACTCTGCGGCCTTGGCCAGCTCGGCATAGAGCGAACGGATCTCTGCGTCGTCGCCGTTGAAGCGCACGACGTGCGGCAGCATGGCGCCGACAGCGGCGCCGTGGACGACGCCGAATCGGGCGGTGAGCGGGTTGGCGAGGGAGTGCGCAGCGCCGAGCATCGACGCTTCGATGGCGGCGCCGCCGAAATGAGCGCCGAGCAGAAGATCGCCCGCCGCTCCGAGCTTGGCCGGATCGGCGAGATGACCTTCGAGGCTCCGCTCGACGCGCCGCCAGGCCTCGCGCGCGTAGAGCTGCGAGACGTCGTTGCGTCGTTTCGTGACGTAGCTCTCGACCGCATGCGCCATCGCGTCGACGCCGGCCGCGGCCGACACCGCATGCGGT
>JBCBCF010000461.1:0-1783 GCA_038530905.1 Acidobacteriota bacterium | reverse complement strand
GCACGACCTGAGGCGGAGGCGCGCGCCTACGGTCGCGCCTGCGCCCACCCCCCCAAGTCGGTCAGCCGGCGCAGCGCCTCGAGTTGCGCGAGGCCGACGACCAGAGCCAATGCAGGCAGCGCTCGCACTGGATGCAGCCAGAGCTCTCGCGCGACCGAGGCCGCGAGCCCGCCCGCGAGGGCGAGGCTCTGTGCGCGCGCGCGCGCGCGCGCATCCCCTATCGCGGCCATTGCCAGCACGCACGCGAACAGAGCGTGCGCGAGCACGAGCGAAACGAGCTGGTGCAGCGCCGAGCGGACGCACGCCGATCGCAGCGTGACGCCACGACCACGCGATCGGCGACGCCGACTGCCGCCTCGCGATGCCGCGGCGCGGAGGCCGCAGCCG
Organism: Acidobacteriota bacterium; assembly: GCA_038530905.1. GTDB lineage: Bacteria > Acidobacteriota > Thermoanaerobaculia > Multivoradales > J023 > JAUIJL01. Next base: position 1,396 of record JBCBCF010000461.1, on the reverse strand, counting down.
CAGGGGCGGACGCAGATGAGCGACCGCGTCCGCGACCGTCTTCGGGTGATCGTCCTCGGCAGCACGGGTTCGGTCGGTACGCAGACGCTTGAGGTGATCGCCCACCTCAACACGCTGCACGCGCGGGGCGAACACGACCGTGGGTACAAGGTCGTCGGCCTCGCCGCGGGGCGCAACGTTGAGTCGGTCATTCACCAAGCCCTCACCCACGGCGTGGAGCACGTTGCGATTGCCGAGCTGCACGACGACGCTCGGACTGCGATTGAAGCGTCGCTGCCCGGCGTGACCAAACGCTCCGGCACCGATGCCGCAGTGGAGCTCGTCGAGGAGGTCGAGGCCGACATGGTCGTCGCGGCGATCGTCGGCGTGGCCGGCCTGCCCGCGACGCTCCGGGCGGTCGAGCTCGGCCGCGATGTCGTGCTCGCCAACAAGGAGACGCTCGTCGCGGCGGGTGAACTGGTTGTGCAGACCGCGGCGCGCTTCGGTGCGTCGCTCTTGCCGATCGACTCTGAGCACGCCGGCGTGTGGCAGTGCCTTGTCCCGCGCTCGGTGACGCCGGATGAAGCCGCGGCGATCCGCCCACCGCTGCGAGCGGGTGACGATGTCATCCGCGTCACACTCACTGCATCCGGCGGCGCATTCCGCGACCTTCCCGACGACCAGCTCGACGACGCACCTCCAGAGGCGGCACTCAAGCACCCAACATGGGACATGGGCGCGAAAGTCACCGTCGATTCCGCCTCTCTAACCAACAAGGCGCTCGAGTTGATCGAGGCGCACTGGCTGTTCGGCCTCGGTGCCGATCGCCTTGACGCCGTGATCCATCCCACTTCGACGATCCACGCGCTGGCGCAATTCGCCGATGGGTCGGTGATCGCACACCTCGGCGACCCCGACATGCGCACGCCGATCCAGTGCGCACTCACCTGGCCGAGCCGCGCTGCCGGGCTCAGCACCGCGCTCGACCTGCTGGCACTGCCGCGGCTCGAGTTCAGCGCGATCGACCCCCAGCGGTACCCCGCCATTCCCGCGGCGTTCGCCGTCATCGAGCAGGGCGGCACCACTGGCGCTGTCTTCAATGCGGCCAACGAGCGAACGGTCGAGGCCTATCTTGCCGGCGCGGCCCGGTTCGCGGATGTTCGGCGGCTTCCTATCGCTGCGATCGACGCGGTGGGCGCGAGCGCAGCGAATGATCTGACCGACGTCATGGCCGCCGACGCCGAGGCTCGCCGATTCGTCGACGCCGAACTGGGTGTCTCGTCGGTCGCTCCGACGGCGCAACGCCGTACCATCTCGCCAGCCCGTTGAACCGAATCGATCGCGAGATCCATGCCACTCGAACTGCTGACCAATCTCTGGAACCTGTTACTGATCCTCATCGGCTTCGGCTTCGTTG
>JBCBCF010000460.1:0-1790 GCA_038530905.1 Acidobacteriota bacterium | reverse complement strand
AGATCGACGGGCTTGGTCAGATAGTCATCGGCGCCGACCTGCATCGCCTCGACCGCGGACTCGATCGAGCCGAAGCCGGTCACTAGGATCACCCCGAGTTCGAGCTGACGCTCGCGGACCTCCTCGAGGAACGCGAGGCCGTCCATCTCCGGCATGCGCAGATCGCACACCGCGAGGCGGATGTCGCCATGCTCTTGGAGATAGCCGAGCGCTTCCCGGGCGTCATCAAAGGTGCGCACGCCGAGCCCGGCCTTCTCGATGGCGAGCGCCATCGACTCGCGCGAGCCGGTCTCGTCGTCGATCACGAGGACAGTGGGCCGATCCGTCATCGAGCGGGATTCTGGCACAGCGCGCGAGAGACGGCCCGCAGTCGAACGCGCGGCTCAGCGTCGACGCAGACGCACCGAGCCACTCCAGCTTTCGAGGCGCACCACGCCGGCACCGCCACCGTCCGCCGGGAAGTCGGTCGCCACCCGGCCGACGATCGACGACAGATCGACCAGGCCGGCGAATCCATCGGGCAGCGTGAGATCGATGGCGCCAGCGTGGCTCTCGATGTCGATCGTCGTGCCATCGGCCGGCTCGACAGTGCCGACAACCCGGCCGCTGACCGTCTCCACCGCAAGACGCCGCGCGCGGCGGACGTCGAGGGTGACTCTGCCGTTGACTGACTCGAGATCGACGTCGTCGAAGGCTCCTGCGAGTCGGATCGGACCGCTGACCGACTCGACCTCGAGGCGTGCCGGCGGGGCGCCTGCCTGAATCTCGAGATCAAGAGCGCCGGTCACCGCTTCGATTGCGATCCGCGGGCTGGCCACTCTCAGGGTCAAGGCTCCGGATACCGACTCGAGATCGAGCGCCCCTCGCAGGCCGTCCACCTCGATCGAGCCGGTGACTGAGTCGACCTCGAGCTGCGCCGCCCGAGGCAGGCGCAGCGTGAACTGGGTCCAGCCGGGCGCGCCACCGGTTCTGCTCTCGAGCTGCAAGATCCGTGAGTCTCCCTCGATGTCCGGTCGCAGATCGCCGCCGCCCCACCGCGCCTCGATCTCGACTTCCGACCGGTCCCAGGCGCCAACCTCCACCGAACCGGCGAAGAGCTCGATCTCGACCCGACCATCGGCAGCAAGGGGCACGGTCCGCCGCAGGCGACCATCGGCCTCATCGGTCGCCTGCAGCGGAACGACCAGCAGGTAGACGACCGCGAGCGACAGCACGATGATCGGTCCAGCGACTGCCTTCCGATCTGCGTCGAGCCTCGCCATCAGGCCTCGTTCGACAACGTCCGCAGCAGCTCGAGGGAGCGGCGATGCGTCGCCATCAGCGCCCGCTGCAGGCGCGGATTCGAAGGATCCTGGACCAGCGCCGCGCGAATGTCGTCGAGCGCTCGATCGATGATCTCTAGGTTGTCTTCGATGACGCGGCGGCGCGCGTCGAGATTGCCAGTGCTGGACGACCCGTCCGCACCCACCGCCAGCGCCTGCGAGCTGCGAGACAGCGCGCTCAGCCACAGCTGCTCCTTGGTGCGCAGCACTTCAGCCTCGAGCGTGTCGATCATCTGGTGCGGGTCTTCGCTCAGCGATGCGGCGACGGGAACGATCGCCGGCGCCGACCCGGCCGGCCGATCGAGGATGTCGAAGGCACGGCCGCCGATCACGCCGACCGCCAGACCGAGGACGAGGCCGGCGGCGGCGGCCAGGGCGGGCCGCGGACGTCGGCGTCGAGGCCGGCGGGGCTCCAGGCGACCGCGGATCTCGGGCCACAGGTCGCGCGTCGGCTCGATGACCGACGGC
>JBCBCF010000459.1:0-1797 GCA_038530905.1 Acidobacteriota bacterium | reverse complement strand
GAAACTCTCGGCCTGCGCTATTGGGAGCTGCCGACGACGAATCTGCCGATCCAGCGCGAGGAAGGGCGCTCCGCCTATGGCAAGACGCTGCGCGTGTCCATGGAGGGCCTGCCGGCCTTGCCCGACGAGCCCTACAGCTTTCCGGCCGAGGATCTGTCGAACCGATTCATGGCCTATCCGAACGTACTAATGGCCGGCGGTCAGCGCATCCCGCTCGCCGAGTCGTGGGACGAGGTCGCCAAGGCGCCCGCCGAGGGGTACGCGCAGGTGATCGATCCGAGCAGCCGTGTGGAGGAACGGGCCCGGAGCCTGGCCGGCGGCGGCTCCAAGCTGGAACAGGCCGAGCGGCTTTTCCGCTGGGTGCGCGACGAGATCGTCCTCGACCCGGATCTCTCGAGCAATCTGCTGGCGGTCGATGTCGACGAAGTGCTGGCGGCCGGCGCCGGTTCACAGGTTGAAAAGCAGGCACTCCTCGCCTCTCTGCTCGAAGCCGCCGACCTCGACCCACGCATGGTGTGGCTGGCCAACCGCATGGACAGCCGGGTGGACATGAACGTCAAGGTGCCGGCCGCCTGGTTCGACGCGACGGTGGTCGGCCTGCAGATCGACGGTGCTTGGATCCTCCTGGACCCGTCGGATCCAGGCCTCGCTTTCGGCCAGCTGCCGCCGACCTTCGACGGCATGCCAGCGGTGGTGGTCGACCGACGGCGCGCCGAGATTCTCGAGCTGCCGTTCTCGACCCACGAAGACAACGCTCGCCGCGTCACCCTCGATCTCGAGGCCGATGCCGACGGGCGCCTCCGCGGCAGCGGTCGTGTCGAGTTGACCGGCGCCCTCGCCTGGGCCGAGATCGACACCACGCCGGAGGACGACGTCGACGGCTGGCGCGAACGGCTCGCCGGGCGCTTCGACGGCTACGACGTCGCCGAAGTCGCCTTCACGCCCGAGGCGGACGCTCGGCGCGCGATTGTCACGTTCGCGCTCACCCAGCGCGACGAGGACGTGCTGGGCGACGAGATCGAGGTGTGGCCAGCGCGACCTCTGACCGCCACGCAGCCGTTCACCCTCGAGCCGTCAAAGCGGCTGACGCCGGTGCAGTTCCTGCACGCACGCAGCGACGAAGTGACCGTCAACCTGAGCTGGCCTGACGGCTTCGCGGTCGATCTCGTACCTAAACCTACCGACGCCCAGACCCCGGCGGGTGCCTATATCGGCCGCTGCACGATCGACGAGACGGCGCGCACGGCGCGGTGCACGCGGCGGATGGAGCGCCACAAAGCCGTCTATCTCGGCAAGCAGGAATACACCTTGGTGCGCCAGCTTTACGCCAAGGCCGCCGAGCGCGACCAGCAGGCCCTGGTGCTGATCAGCGACACTGGAGCCGATCGATGAGCCTCGGGCGCGACGCCTGGTGGTAACCGCCGGCGGTCGCCTCCCTGCCGGCGCCGCGGCATTCTGCGCCGGGCCAGGCGACCCGGCCGAGGCGGAGATGCGCGTAGCGCTCGCCGAGCTGACGGTGGCCGAGCACCGGTCCCATCGCCGACGCCGTTGCTCGGCCTGCTGAGAAGGAGTCGCTCGCGTCAGACGGCGCCGGCGCCCGGCGCCGTCTGAGGAGCCGAGAGGACGGGCGCGCGGTACCAGCAGCTCTGGCCGGCCGTCTCGCCGACCTCGACGCCGAGCGCGTCGAGATGGCGCAGATCGACGACGGCGGTCAGCTCGCGCCACAGATGCCGGGCGAAAGCTTCGATCGACGTGTTGCCGAGATCGAGCAAGAGAACGTCGTCCGTCGGCAGGCGG
>JBCBCF010000458.1:0-1830 GCA_038530905.1 Acidobacteriota bacterium | reverse complement strand
ACCTCGAATCTCGACGACACGATCGACGCCGATGCGGTGCTGGTGGTGGTGCCGTCGCATGGCTACCGAGAGGTCGTGCGTGACTTTCTCGGCCGGCTGCCGGCCGGGAAAGCGACGACGATGATCTCGGCCGCCAAGGGCATCGAGACGACATCGCTGGCCCGCATGAGCCAGGTGACGGCGGAGGAGGCGGCGACGGCGAATCGATCGGTGACCTTCGCCTGCCTCGCCGGGCCGAGCTTCGCCGCCGAGCTGGCGCGCGATCTGCCGACCGTCGCGGTGGTCGCTTCAGCGGACGGCGACCTGGCGACCCGTCTGCGGCATCGACTGTCGAGCAAGACGTTCCGCCTCTATTCGACGACCGACGTCGTCGGCGTCGAGCTGGGTGGCACCACCAAGAACGTGGTCGCCATCGCCGCCGGCGTCGTCTCGGGCCTCGAGCTGGGGCACAACACGCAGGCGGCGCTGCTCACCCGCGGCCTGCACGAGATCACGCGCCTGGGCGTCGCCTGCGGCGGTCAGTCGCGGACCTTTGCCGGCCTGGCCGGCATGGGCGACCTCGTCCTGACCTGCACCGGCCCGCTGTCGCGCAATCGACAGTTCGGCGTCCAGCTCGCTCAGGGCAAGACAGTGAGCGAGATTCGTGCGGCCACGTCGATGGTCGCCGAGGGCGTCCGCAACTCGAAGGCCGTGGCGGCACTTGCCCAGCGCAAGGGCGTCGAGATGCCGATCACCGAGCAGATGGTGCAGGTGCTCTACCACGACAAGGCGCCGCGGCAGGTCATCGAGGATCTGATGACGCGCGAGCTGCGCTCCGAGGCCGAGCTATGACCCACGACGATCACCAGACGCTGCTCATCCTCGACTTCGGCAGTCAGTACACCCAGCTCATCGCCCGCCGGGTGCGCGAGCATCGGGTGTATTGCGAGATCCATCCGCCGACGCTCGACGCCGACGAGATCGAGCGGCTGGCACCGCGCGGGATCGTCCTCTCAGGTGGCCCGGACAGCGTCTACGGCGATGGCGCGCCGCAGCTCGATCCAAAGATTCTGCAGCTCGATCTGCCGATCCTCGGCGTCTGCTACGGCATGCAGCTCCTGACGCACCACCTGGGCGGCGAAGTGCAGGCTGCAGACGCGCGGGAGTACGGGCGGGCTGAGATCAAGATCGAGCGGGCCGGCGAGCTGTTCTTCGGCCTGGACAACCGCCAGACGGTGTGGATGAGCCACGGCGATCGCGTGGAGCGCACCCCGCCGGGATTCGACACGCTGGCGTCGACCGACAGCGCGCCGGTGGTGGCGATGGCCAACCCGGCGCGCCGCTGCTACGGCATTCAATTCCATCCCGAGGTGTCGCACACAGTTGCCGGTGCCGACATCCTGCACAACTTCTTGTTCCGCGTGTGCCGGTTCGCAGGCGACTGGCTGATGTCGTCGTTTCTCGACGAGGCGATCGAGCGCATCCGTGCGCAGGCCGGCGGTCGACGCGTGATCTGTGGCCTCTCGGGCGGCGTCGACTCGTCGGTGATGGCGGCCCTGGTGAAGCGCGCGGTTGGCGATCGGCTGACCGCGATCTTCGTCGACACCGGGCTGCTCCGGCTCGACGAGCGACGACAGGTTGAAGCGAGCCTGCAGGAAGGTCTCGGCATCCCGATCGAGACGGTCGATGCCGGAGCGACCTTCCTCGCCGAGCTGGCGGGGGTCGAGGACCCGGAGCGCAAGCGCAAAATCATCGGCCGCGTTTTCATCGAGACCTTCGAAGCGGGGGCGCGACGCTTCGAAGACGCCGAGCTGCTCGCCCAGGGCACCCTCTACCCGGACGTCATCGAAT
>JBCBCF010000457.1:0-1830 GCA_038530905.1 Acidobacteriota bacterium | reverse complement strand
GCCCAACCAGCAAAACCTTTTTCAACATCTCACGTGCCTCTCCAATGACATCCCGGGAAGGGTAGGAACGATCAATCTAGAGCGGTCCGACCGAGATCTGGACCGTTCGCTCTGAAGCCTGGATCGACACCACGTTCAGGCGCCAAGGCTCTCCGTCGGCCTCGAACTGGATCTCGCCCGGACCGACGAACCCTCGCCGGACGACTTCGCCATGATGCGGAACTACGGTCAGCGACGGGCGTGCTTTCCCGAAGCGCTCCACGAATTGAACACGGATCGCCGCCCGCGCCGCATCAACCGAGCAACTCGCGCCATCGGCCAGCTCGAAGACGCCGGCATCGCAGATCGTCCCGGACTTGGGCTCGGTGGCCGTTGCCTCGGATCGTTCTGTGCTGCGGTCGGGAGACGGCTGAACTGGAGGACCGCTCACGGCCGACGAACCGACGCCCTCCGCAGAACCGGGCGACGGCGTTCGATCGACGGGCACAGCAGCCTCCATCGCCGGCGCATCGGCGGTCGTCGATCTGAGCAGCCACGGGTTGGCGGCATCGATCACCGCGGCGATCGCTGCGATCGATGCCGCCACGACGGTCGCGATCGCGATGCTTCGATGATTCGAACTCATGGTGACAACAGACCGTGGCCGAGGCGCTGCGCGGAAGCTCCGGCCGACCCGAACGAGGGCGTTCAGGTTCGACGCTCGGCGATTTGACGAGTTCGGAGGCTCAACTCGAGACAGCGACGAGCCTATCTCGGAGTCATCTCTCTTTCAAAATCGCTGATCGCCAACCGCATCAAAAGAATCTCTCTTAGTTCACGCCAATGCGCGTGCGCCAAGAGGCAGATTCTCATCAAATTGTCTGACTGGACCGGTCCTGAGGCCCGCCGCGCCCCTCAGGCAGGCAAGAAAAAAGCCCGCTCGGGGCGGGCTTTCGACGGACGACCGGGCGCCGTTTCAGGCGATGGCGATCTTGCGACTCTTCGCGACCTCGCTCTTCGGCAAGGTCAGCTCGAGGACACCGTTCGCGAAGCTGGCGGTCACGCCCTCGACGTCGATGCCCTGCGGCAGAGTGAAGGACCGACTGAAGCGACCGAATGCCCGCTCGACGCGGCGGAAGCCTTTGACGTCGGCCTGGTCATGCGTGAACTTCCGCTCGCCCGAGAGGGTGAGCATGCCGTCTTCGAGCGACAGGTCGATGTCGTCTTTGGTCAGGCCGGGGAGGTCGACGTGGGCAACGAAGCCCGCCTCGGTTTCGAGAATGTCGAGGGCCGGCAGCCAGCCGGCGGCGACCTCATCGCCTGCGTCACTCGACAGCTCGCGCTGCCCGAGCTCGTTGAAGAAGCGATCGACAAAGCGGAAGAACGGGTCGTTCGTGCCGTAGGTGAGCGAACGCGAAGGATGGGACCGGCGGGTGCGAGTCAGCATGAGTGTCTCCTCGAAGTGGCGGTTGCGAAGGCCGGTCGACCGGAGCGCCGAACGCGGCCGAGAGCTGAAGTCGTCAAGACGGCGCGGCCTGCTGCCCACCGTCGCGATCTCACAACCGACCGCGCACCTCGCCTATTCCATATCTTAGCTTCATCTCAGCAGGTTTGAAGATCTAGAATCTCACTGCAGAGCACTGAGACACCTGCCCGCACCTCACCCGGTCGATCTTGCGCGCTGCGTTGATTTGGAAACGTGCGGCCGAGGCCGTCAGGCGGGCCCGGCGTCGTCACGGTCGATCTCGTCGAGGAGACGGCGCACGGCCTCGACGAGCTCTGTGCGCTCCACCAGCCGCTGACCGGGTCGGCGGGCGAGCCACGCGTCGCGATCGTCGATATCGCCCGAGA
>JBCBCF010000456.1:0-1906 GCA_038530905.1 Acidobacteriota bacterium | reverse complement strand
CGGCACCGTGCCAGCGCTCGTGCGCGTCGAGCGCTCGGAGGCGCGGCGGCTCGAGATCCAGGTCGACGCCGAGCGAGCGGGCTGGCTGGTGCTCGCGGACCGATACTCGAGCCTGTGGCGGGCGCGCGTGGACAATCGTCCAACTCCGTTCGTCGAGCTCGACCTGAAGTATCGCGGCGTCGCGGTGCCGCCCGGCCGCAGCCATGTCGTCGTCGAGCTGAATGACGACTTCGACCTCGGCACCTGGCTCGGAGGCGGTCCGCGCTAAGCTCTCCGCATGTTCGGCGGCTTCCTCTTCCACTTGCGTTCCCGCGGCCTGGCGGTCAGCTTGACCGAGTGGCTGACGCTCGTGCGCGCGATGGCGGAGGGTCACTCGCGTGCCGACCTCTCCCACTTCTACCACCTGGCCCGCGCGCTGCTCGTCAAGCGCGAGACCCATTACGACCTCTACGACCGCGCGTTCGCCGAGTACTTCCGCGACGTCGACGGGCGATTCGACGTCACCGACGAGCTGCTGGCCTGGCTCGAGAACGCCACTCTGCCGCGGGCGCTGAGCGATGAGGAGCGCGCGGCGCTAGAGGCGATGGACCTCGAGGCGCTGCGGGAGACGTTCGCGCAGCGCCTGCGCGAACAGACCGAGCGCCACGACGGCGGCTCCCGGTGGATCGGCACCGGCGGCACCTCACCGTTCGGCCATGGCGGCACCAACCCGGCCGGCATCCGCGTGGGCGGCAGCGGCGGTGGTCGGTCGGCGGTGCAGGTGGCCGGCGATCGCCGCTTCGCCAATCTGCGCACGGATCGCGTCCTCGACACCCGATCGATCGGTCTTGCCTTGCGCCGCTTGCGCCGTCTAGGCAAGGACGAAGGGGTGGAAGAGCTGGACCTCGACGCCTCGATCGACGCCAGCGCGCGTGCCGGCGGCGAGATCGAGATGGTCTTCGCGCCGCCGAGACGCAACCGCGTCAAGCTGCTTCTGATGATGGACGTCGGTGGTTCGATGGATCCCCACAGCCGCCTCTGCGAGCGCCTTTTCTCCGCGGCCCACGCAGCCTCGCATTTCAAGACCTTCAGCAGTCGCTATTTCCACAATTGCCCATACGGTCGGGTCTGGACCGACATGGAGCAGGGCGACGGTGAGCCCACCGCCGATCTGCTCAAGCGCCTGGACGCCAGCTGGACGCTGATCTTCGTCGGCGATGCCTGGATGAGCCCGTTTGAGCTGACGCACGCCGGCGGCGCGATCGCCCTCGACCATCAGAACCGAGACACAACCGCGTCAAGCTGCTTCTGATGATGGACGTCGGTGGTTCGATGGATCCCCACAGCCGCCTCTGCGAGCGCCTTTTCTCCGCGGCCCACGCAGCCTCGCATTTCAAGACCTTCAGCAGTCGCTATTTCCACAATTGCCCATACGGTCGGGTCTGGACCGACATGGAGCAGGGCGACGGTGAGCCCACCGCCGATCTGCTCAAGCGCCTGGACGCCAGCTGGACGCTGATCTTCGTCGGCGATGCCTGGATGAGCCCGTTTGAGCTGACGCACGCCGGCGGCGCGATCGCCCTCGACCATCAGAACCGAGACACGGGCCTCGACTGGCTGCGCCGATTCCGCGACCGCTGTCCGCGCTCCGTTTGGCTCAATCCGGAACCGCGTCGCATCTGGTCCGCGCCGAGTATCGAGCTGGTGCGGCGCCATTTCCCGATGTTCGAGCTCACTCTCGACGGCCTGCGCGACGCGGTCGACACGCTCTGCGGCCGACGCGCCGAGGAGCCGATCGAGGCGAGAGCGGGCGAGATTCGGCTGCCTGCGTTCGTCCACTGAGGCGACCGTCGCCGACGCGCCGCGGCTGTTAGAGTGCCGACCAACCGGTCGGTTCGCGCACCTCGCCCTCGCTCGATCGCCTCCG
>JBCBCF010000455.1:0-1915 GCA_038530905.1 Acidobacteriota bacterium | reverse complement strand
CTGACAAAGACCATCGATGCATCGATCTCTCGCTGGAGTTGATCCACGAGCGCCGCGATGTCGTCAGCGCTCGCGATCGCCGCGGCCTCCAATCGAGGAGCGATCAGCGTGAGGAGCTCACCCAGAGGAAATTGGTCTCCTTGCCCCTCGACGACCGCCTCGGCCCAGATCCGTTCGAAGCTCAGTCCCGCCTCGAGGAAGGTCTGCGGCAGATGGAATCCCATCGAGCGATCAACCCCTTCGGCATCGAGCATCCTGTCCAGCCAGGCGACGGCCTGGTCGTGCGCCGGGTAGGCGCCGACGCGTCCCGGGCAGAGCGTCGAGTCGGCCTCCTCGAACACGACGAGGCCGCGGTCTCGCAGCCACGGGCGGAGGCCGCCGAGGACCTGCGCGGGTTGCTGGAGATACATGAAGACCCGACGGCCGGCGATGGCGTCAAAGGAGGACTGCTCAATGTCGGCAAGGTAGCCGGGGCCGTCGTTGAGGTCCGCACAGGTGAAGCGCACGGTCTCGATTCCGCTGAGCCTCTCTCGGGCGGCCGTCAGAGACTTCTCGCTGCGATCGACCGCCAACACGCCGCCTTGCGGCCCGACCAGCCGAGCAAGCACTTCCGTCACCTCGCCGGGGCCGCACCCGAGCTCGAGCACCCGCATGCCCTCGCACAGGCCTGCGGTCTTGAAAAGCCGTTCTGTGGTTGCGTTGCTTCGCGTCATGCGGCACCTCCGAGGGCTTCTCGAGCTGAGCGCGCTGGCCAGTCCGGATGCTCGGGAAGCAACCTAAGATGATCGACTGGCGGAGTTCCTGGCGCGATCCGGGAGACGACTGCGAACCCCGGCGCCATCCTTCGCAGCAGGCGACGGCCGCTCAGAGGCGGACCTCCCGAATCCAGCCGAGGCTCCGCGCGTCTCGATGGGCACCCAGCTTGCGCGAGACCGCGGCGTCCTGCGTCTCAGGATATTCGATGAAGACGGCGGCCAAGAGCCGCTCATCGGAGGAGATACCGAGCTGCTTGAGGCTTGCCGGAGAGCGCAAGCGACCACCGCTCGACCAATAGCTTCCCAGGTTGTGAGCCGTGAGCAGGATCAGGAAATTCTGCACCATGGCGGAGGCCGCAGCGAGATGCTCTTCGTTCCGCATGACCTGGACGTCTCGCGCTGCCGAAGCCTCGTCGGTCTCCTGGGCGTCGACAGGCTCCGGCAGCCAGGTCACCAAGACCAACGCACTGCAGGCGGCTGCCAGCTGCGGCAACTTGTTCTGGGCACCGAGCTGCCCCAGGAGGATCGCCGACAGCCGCTGCGCCGCGGAATGCCAGAGAACGTAGGCACGCCAAGGTTCGGCCAGGCCATCGACGCCGCGACGAAAATGGAACGGAGCCGAGCCTGCGGCCTCGATGGAGCGTCGAACCTTCGGATCGTTGAGGCGAGCGATCTCCTCCGACATCGGATGACTCGAGCCGACGCTACCGAGCACTTTCTCGGTGCGGCGGCGGCGAATGACGCCTTCGACGATCTCTGCGACTTGGTCAGCTTGCATGGCGCGAACCCTCGTGCTGGAGATGAAACGGCGGGCCAGTCCAGAGCAGTCACAGTAGGCCCTGTGGGTCGTACAATCAAGTCGCTCCAGCGGCCGGTCCGCGATGGCCTATGGGCCGATTGCAGCATGAAAACAAGCTGGCGCGCAGGCTGGACGCGATCCGCGATCTCCGACCCGTCGCCGAGCGGTTGGACGTTCGGTCGAGCGCCGAGCGCTTCGGAGACCTCGCGCTCGTCCCCGGCCTGCTCGGCTCCCTCGACGTCGCGGAGAGGTCGTTCCTCGGTGCGCTGGCTCGCCGGAAAAGCTGTCGTTCGCCTCGACGGTCGGACCATCGCGAGACAGCGTCATCCCACCGGATTCGTCACACGGTCACGATGGGCGC
>JBCBCF010000454.1:0-1941 GCA_038530905.1 Acidobacteriota bacterium | reverse complement strand
TCGCAGGCGACGCGGCTCGCCGGATCCTGGCGCAGAGCCTCGTCGAGCACCGCGTCCGAGATCTGATCGGCCATCTTGTCCGGATGGCCTTCGGTCACGGATTCGGAAGTGAAGAGATACGTTGTGTTCGGCTCGGTCATCGATGCGTGCTCCTTGGCGCGCCACGGGCTCAGCGCGGCGGTCGCGCGAGGGTGCCGTCTGCCAGAAATCTTCGCGGGTGCGGCCTGGGCCGCACTCAAATGCTTCGGAAAGCTTCGGGAATGGACTGTGCGCTGTCGGGGCGTCGCGGCGCTCCGTGGAGGAGCCGACGCGGCGGAGCGTGGCGCGGCGGATGCCCGGTCGACGCCCGGGTCTCGAGCGCGCTCAGCAGGCGTCGACGGTCGGGGCGGGGCCGCGCGATCGTAGCAAGCGGTCCGGGGGTGGTCAACGGACCCGAGGACGCTCGCCGACCAGGCCGTACAGCAGGCTCGAGAGGGCGTGAACGGTCGACAACGCCGTCGCCGTCCGGCGGGTGACGATGCCGAACGTGAGCGCCTGGAGCATGCCACCGCCTCGGCGCGTCCCGGGAATCGGTCCGAGAGCGTCCGTGTCGTCGAGCAGGCGCTGCGGGATCTGCAGCGCGCCACCCGAACCCCACGCTTCATGACCGCCCGGGCCGATCACCACCGTCCAGGTGCGGACGAGGTGCCGATGCTCGTCATCGACCGAGGTCGGCACCAGGCCCGACTCACTGCCGACAACAAAGTCGATCCCTTCCTCGCGCCGCGTTGTTGCCTGAGCGTGCGCTCGACGGCGAGCCAGCCCGAGAATCTCTTCGTCGGTCATCGGCAAGATCGGGTCGTCGTCGACCCGCAGGCGTGGAGAAACCGAGACCTCGACCGGCAGAGCCAAGCCCTCGTGGAAATAAGTCCGGAAGCCGTCGCGCACGCCCAACATCTTGTCCGGCAGCCGCGCGCTCGAGGCGACGGCGACCTCGAGCCGCGTTTGGACGTGGTTCCAGAAGCCCCTAAGATCTTCATTCATGATTGCCAGCGCTCAGAATCGGTGGGCGAAGGATATTCGTCGTCTTAGACGGAGACAAGACGAGCGAACGCTCCTCGAAGGACCGCATCTCGTGGGCGAAGCGGTCGCCGCCGGCCTCGTGCTCGACGCCGTGCTGGCGACCCCGGCCGCGCTCGCGGCAGCTCGACGCGACGGCGTGCCCTGGCTTGCCGAGCTTCCCCGCCCGCCGCTCGAGATCGATGCCGATCTGCTCGCTCGCCTGACCGACTCCGACTCGCCGCGCGGCTGGATCGCGATCGCCCATCTCACCGGTCGATCGGTCGCCGATCTGCCAGCCACCGGCGCCACCGTATTCCTGGACGCCGTTCAAGATCCCGGCAACGTCGGCGCGATCGCTCGCGCGGCCGAGGCGGCGGCGGCTTCGGCGTTGGCCTTCGGCATCGGCTGCGCCTCCCCCACTCACCCGCGCACGCTGCGCGGCTCGGCGGGGAGCCTGCTGCGCCTTCCATGGAGCGAGCGTGTCGCGATGCCGACGCTGGCCGAGCGGCGGCCGGACGCGCGCTGGCTGGCGCTCGTCCCGCGCGGCGGGCGCTCGCTGTGGGAGGTCGACCTCGCCGGGCCGCTGATCGTCGTGGTCGGTGCCGAAGGCCCGGGAACGTCGGACGCGGCGCTCGAGCGCGCTGATCTGCAGGTGACGATCCCGATGCGCGGGCGCGTCGAGTCACTCAACGCCGCTGTCTCCGCGGCGCTCGTCCTCTTCGAGATCGCCCGTCGCGGAGGCTGAGCGCCGGCAGGAGGAGTCTGCTTTATTCGTCTGCCGGTTCGAAGACGACTCGGAACATACGCGCCCACAGCTTGCCGGTCAGCCAGAACGACTCGGTCGAGGGGTCGTAGGCGATGCCGTTCAGCACGTCGACCATCTCACGCTCGCGCGGATCG
>JBCBCF010000453.1:0-1953 GCA_038530905.1 Acidobacteriota bacterium | reverse complement strand
TGCTGCTGGTCGCGGCGCTCGCGGTTTTCCTCACCCTCGCCTTCGATCGCCCGCCACCGAGCGCGACGGTCCAACCCTGGCCGGACGGTGTCGAGTACCTTGACGGCGCTGTCCACCTGGCGCGCGGTGACGGCTATGCGATTCACCTAGCCGGCGATCGACATCCGCCGCGCTATCCCCCTGCCACGAGTGGTCTCATCACGCTCGTCCTCGTGGTGGGGGTGGATCCGATCTTGGCTCCCACGCGCCTGGCGCAGCTCTCGGCGCTTGGTCTTCTGGCGCTCTGCGTCGCGGCGTTGGGACGGCGGCGGCCTGTGGTCGCCGGTCTGGCGGCGCTCCTTCTCGCGACCTTGCCCGCCTTCGTCGTGCTGGCGCGGGCGCCGATGTCCGCCATGCCGAGCGCGCTGGTGACGACTCTCGCCGCCTGGCTCCTCTGGTGCTTCGCCAACGGAGCGTCGTGGCGGACGGGCCTCGCCGGGGCGTTTCTTCTCGGCCTGTCGACGCTCTTTCGCACGTCGAATCTCTTTCTTTTCGGTCTGTTGCCGGCGGCCGCCTGGGTGCGCTCGGGCGGCTCGAGCCTCCGGTCCCGCGCGGACACCTTGGGGCGCCTGGGGCTGGCGGCGCTCGGCGGCTGGGCGCCGCTCCTGATCTTCAACACGCTGACCTTCGGCGCGCCACTCGCCGGCGGCTACGGCCATTGGGTGCCGGCGCGAACCGGCTCGGGGGCGCTTCATCCGAAGTATGTCCTGCCGAACCTGGAGTACTACGCGCACGAATTCATGCAGCGAGAGCGCCTTGCGACGGTGGCCGATCTGTTCGGCGCTGGCTCGTATGTCGGGCCTGCGTTCGTGGTCGCGGTGGGCCTGGGTGCGTGGGCGCTCCGGCGGGATCGAAGGACTTTGCCCTTCGCTCTCGCCGCAGCGGCATACGGTGCGGCCTTGGTGCTGTACTTCTTCCGAGACGCGCGCCTGGCGTTTCCGCTCCTGGTCTTCGGCGCGGTGGTTGCCGCGGTGGGCGTCGGCGAGCTCATCGGCCGAGCGCGCCGGCGATCTGCGGGCCTTGGGGCCCGCGGCATGGCCGCCCTGGCGTTGGTCGCGACGGCGGCCGCGATCGTCGGCTGGCCAACCGGTTCGGGAGGATCGGCCCTTGTCGAGCTCGACCTGCCCGCACACTCGGCCCGATCGATCGCCGCCGGTGAGCTGCTGGGCAGCTATCGAAGACTACAGGCCGATGGCCCGAGGCTCGTCCTGACCGATCTACCGCAGCCTCTCGTTCACGCGGTGTCGCCACCGGGCGTCGCCGTGGCGCCGCTTCTCGCCGAGCACCACTACCTCCACAATCCGGCTGTGTTCCGCTTTGGCGCCGCCGAGCGGCAGGCGGCAGTCGAGCGCGCGTGTGCCGACGGGCTGGAAGTGTGGGCCTTGGCCCGTCGCGTCCCAATCCGCGGGCTGGCCCTGGTGCAGCCACCGCCGGCCGGCCACGGCTGGGAAGTCATGCGGCGCGTCGGGCAGGGCGGCGTCGCTCGTCTGGTACCGCTCGGCGCGCGCCCGCCAGGCGCTCCGCCTCCGGCTGCTGCGGACCAGGAGGCAGAGCGCGTCCCGGCTCAGAGCATGCCGAGCTCGAGGCGCGCGGCCTCGGACATCATGCTCGGATTCCACTGCGGATCCCAGACGATCTCGACCTTTGCCGTCTGGACGCCGTCGACCTGTGCCACACGCTCTTCGACCTCGCCGGGCAGCGTTCCGGCGACCGGGCAAGCGGGCGAGGTCAGCGTCATGATGACGTCGACGTGGTGGTCGTCCTGAATGCCGATGTTGTAGATCAGCCCGAGCTCGTAGACGTCGACCGGGATTTCTGGATCGTAGACGGTCTTGATCGCCTGCACGATGCGGTCTTCGAGCGTCGGGGCGCCGTCGGCGGCGAGAGCCGGATGCTCAGGTGCCGCGTCGGGCG
>JBCBCF010000452.1:0-1958 GCA_038530905.1 Acidobacteriota bacterium | reverse complement strand
GAACGAGTCGCCGATCTCGAAGCCTCTTTCCGGACCTCCCGCGAGCCGAACGGCCGTTTCGGAGTCTTTGGAAAGGGGCTTTCGTCGTTTTGAGCCAGCCTGCTCTTGTTGCCACCCTGACCGCGCCGCCCTCGGAGGACGGCGCGTCGCTGCGCGCGTTGCCGCCCGAGGTGAGCTGGCTCGAGGTGCGCGCCGACCTGGTGGGCGATCTCGACGCCGACTGGCTGCGCTCGCATTTCCCGGGTCGCCTGCTTTACACCCTGCGCAGCCGCGCCGAGGGCGGCCAGGGTAGCGACGGTCTCGCGACGCGCACGCCGAGGCTGCGAGCTGCCGCCGAGCGCTACGACCTCGTGGATCTCGAGGGCGCGCGCGACCTGGCCGACGCGGTGCTCAAGGGCGTGCCGGTCGAGCGACGGCTGATCTCCTGGCACGGGCCGGCGACTCACCTCACCGGCCTCAAGCAGCGGTTCGAGACGCTTGCGCAAGTCCCGGCGCGGCTCTACAAGATGATCCCGCGCGCAGCGCAGTCGGGAGATGACTTCCGCACGCTCGCCTTGCTGCATGATCTCGGCCGCGACGACCTCGTGTGCTTCGCCTCGGGCGACATTGGCTCCTGGACCCGGGTCCTGGCGCCCCGCTTCGGCTGCCCGCTGATCTATGGTGCGGCAGGTGACGTGCCGGGAGCGCCAGGCCAGTGGACGGTTCACAAGTTGGTGCGCGACTTCGAGCTGCCAGGGATGCCGCCGCTGGTTGGCCTCTTCGGCCTGGTCGGCCGGCCGGTCGCCCACTCGCTCTCGCCGCTGCTCTACAACGGAGCGTTCCGCGAGCTGGGTCTCGAAGCGGTGTACGTGCCGTTCCACGTCGAGTCATTCGGAGATTTCTGGCTCGAGGTGGTCGAGTCGGGTGGCCTCTCCGCCCTCGGCCTATCGCTCGTCGGGCTGTCGGTGACCTCGCCACACAAAGAGGTGGCGCTGGCCGTTTCGGGCGCGTCGAGCCCGCGGGCGCAGCACATCGAGGCGGCCAACACCATGGTTTGCCGCGACGAGGTTTGGGAGGCCGAGACGACCGATCCGGACGGCGTCGTCCTCGCGCTGGCGCGCGTGGGCGTCGAGTTGCGCGGCCGCCGAGCGGCCGTCGTCGGCTGCGGCGGAGCCGGCAAGGCGGCGGCCTATGGCTTGCACCTCGCCGGTGCGAACGTGACTCTGATCAACCGTCGGGCCGAGCGTGCCCGCAAGGCTTCGATGGCGCTCGGCCTGCCGTTCGAGCTGCTCGCGGACTTCGATCCGGGTGCCTTCGATGTCGTGGTCCACGCCACCGGCCTCGGCCGCGACGACGCGGAGCCGTTCGTGATTGATCCTGAGCGGCTGGCTCCGGGCGCCGCCCTGCTCGACATGACCTACCGTGGCCGGCGGCCAACGCGGTTGATCGAGCGGGTTCGAGAGGCCGGTGGCGTCGGGGTCGATGGCCGCGAGATGCTGCTTTACCAGGCGCTCGAGCAATTTCGTCTGATGGTCGGCCACCAGCTCGACGAGGAGCGGGCGCGCCGCCTTCTCGGCATCGAACGACCGAACGCGCCGGCGTCGGGCCGGCGACAGGAGGAGCGCTGAGCATGCGCGTCACGGCATCGCTTCCCACCGGAGTCGCGGCCCTGCTGCCGGCCGGCGCTCGTCGTCGCCGGCGGCTCGAGGCCGATTTCGTCACCCGCCTCGAGGAGCGCGGCTTTTCCGAGGTCGTGCTGCCGGTGGTCGACTACGTCGATCCCTACGACGCCCTGCTCTCGGAGACGAGCCGCAGCGAGCTGTATCGATTCGTCGATCGCGATGGCGAGGTGCTGGCCCTGCGCGCCGACTTCACGCCGATGCTGGCGCGCCTGCTGGCGCCGCGACTGCCGTCGCTCGAGCTGCCGCTGAGGCTGTTTTATCGCGGCGATGTTCTGCGCTACCAGGAAGAGCGGGCCG
>JBCBCF010000451.1:0-1961 GCA_038530905.1 Acidobacteriota bacterium | reverse complement strand
AAGCCGTTCGATCGCCTCGACGCGCTCGTCCTCCGGCATCGACGGCAGGTTGTCGAGCAGGGTGATGCACTCCTGCCAGCTCGCATCGAAGGGTTGAGGGGCCGACTCGGTGTTCATCATCGTCTCCGATCGAAGACTCCCCGCGCACCGGGCGCAGGGAGTGGAAGAACCAGCGTTTCGGGGTCGCGATCAAGCGCACCGAATCCGAAGTGAAGAAAAGATCGAGCTCGATCGGCCGCCGCCCGGCGGCCGCGGGCTCGGGCCAGGCGGGTCACTCGACGATGACCGCCGAGCCGGCCTCCTCCTCGGTGACGGTGAAGACTTCCGCCACGCTGAGCAGACGCTCCGCCTCGTGCGAGAGATTCTGCGTGTTGCTCGAGAGCTGCTCCGCTGCCTGCAGATTCTGCTGGGCGATCTGCGCGATGCGCTCGACCGCCTTGACCACCAGATCGCCGCCCTGCTTCTGTTCGCGTGACGCGTCGGCGACCTGTTGCGTCATCCGATTCATGACCTCGACGGCCTTCATCATGTCGCGTGCGCCGTTGGCCTGTTCCTTGGCCGCTGAAGCGAGCTGGCGGGTGACCGTCTGCATATGGGTCGAGGTCGCGAGGATCTGCGCCGCGCCGCCGGATTGTTCCTGCGTCGCGGAGTAGACCTCGCCGACCAGCGACGACGTGCGCGTGACCGCATCGACGATCTGCCCGAGGATCTCGCGGGAGAGCTCCATCGCCTGACCTGTTGACGCCTGAACGTTCTCGACCACCTGGGCGATCTCGCGCGTCGAGGACACCGATCGCTCGGCCAGGCGCTTGACCTCGTCGGCGACCACGGCGAAGCCGCGGCCGGCGTCACCCGCGTGCGCGGCTTCGATGGCGGCATTCAGAGCCAGCAGGTTCGTCTGGTCGGCGATGTCTTCGATGATGCCGACGATCTTGCCGATGTCCTTGGACGCCAGGCTGATCGAGCCGATCATGTCCGACAGCTCGTCGCCGCGGGTCGAGGCGATGCGCGAGGCTTCGGCCGAAACATCGTCGACCACCCGGACCTTGGCCTCGATCGACTGGATCGAGGCGGCCATCTCCTCGATCGTCGACGAGGTCTCGTCGACCGAGGTCAGCAGGTTGGTGGAATTCTTCGCCACCTCCTCGATCGAGGCGCCCATCTCCTGGATCGACGACGAGGTTTGGTCGACGTTGATTGCCAGCGCCTGCGACGACTTGGCGACGCTGTCGATCTGGGCCGCGATCTCGACCATGGTCGACAGCGTCTCGTCGGCCGAGGCGCTTTGCGTCTCGGCGCCGCGGGTGATCTGCGACGACGACGAGGAGATCTCAGTCGCGGCCCCGGCCACGGCGTCGGCGGCTTCTTTGACCCGCCCGATCATCACCCGCAGGTTGTGGGACATGTCGCGGAAGGCGAGGCTGAAGTGGTCGACGTCCGAGCGGGGGTCGATGCGCGAGGTGAGATTGCCGGTGGCGATGGCGCTGGCGAACTCCGACATCTCGCGCAGGTAGATCAGCATGCCGCCCATCGCCTCCAGCAGACGACCGATCTCGTCCCGTCGGGCGCCGACCTCGACGCTGACCTCCATGTTGCCGTTTGAGAGCTCGTCGGCGACCTGCACGGCGCGGTGCACTGGCTGATTGATCGAACGCAGCAGCAGAATGGCCAGGACGACCAGGATCAGCGCCACCACGAAGGTGGTGCCGCCGAGAAAGACGGTGGCGCGGCTCTGCGCCGCCTTGAGCTCGGTCAACTCGCTGGCGAGCTTTGCCTCGTAGCCGGTGACGAAGGAGCTCAGCTGCGCCTCGAACGCCTGGTAAGGCTCGAAGAGCGGCTGGATGGCGTCGGCCGGGATGTTGTCCGGATTGCCGTCGGCGGCGGCGACCACCGATCCGATCAGGGCGAAGGCCTGGCCGTAGTAGCCGTCGAAGGCTTCGGCGAGCTCATCGACCGCTTCG
>JBCBCF010000450.1:0-1969 GCA_038530905.1 Acidobacteriota bacterium | reverse complement strand
CAGCTCCACGGTGCCGAGAATCTCGCGCAGCAGTCGAGCCAGGCGCCGAGACACCATCTCCTCGTCTTCCACGAGGACGATGCGCAAGGGACGCTCGTTCGGTCGTTTCGTGGTGTTGCTCATCGTCTGCGCGGTCGCGTTCCCATCTCGATCACGGTCGTCCAGGTGCCGTCGGAAGGCTCGGCGCGGAGCCGGTACCAACGACCGAAGGCCGCCTCGAGCCGCGCTTCGAGCAGTCGCAACCCGGTCGATGTGCGGCGCGTCGAGCGCGCGGTCGAGGGGTCGGGGCCCTCCGAGGCCTGCCGGCCGCGCGGCGCGTCGAATCGGTAGATCCATCCGTCATCCTGGCTGGTGGCCTCGAGGCGGAACGTGATGGCGTCGTCATAGCGATTGTGCGTCAGCGCGTTCTCGAGAAGGGTGTGGAAGATCGCAGGCGGCACCGACGCTTCGGGGTCGATCCCTACCGTTTCCAAGCGATGTGCGCGCCCTTGTCGGAAGGCCATGATGCGCAGGTGGAGCCGGCAGAGTCTTAACTCGTCGGCAAGAGAGATCGTCGGTTCGCCGGCGATCGTCGAGAGCAAGCGAAACTCGGCCGCTAGATCCTCGACGAAGAGCGCGGCCCGCTGCGGCTCCAACTCGATCCACTCGAGCACGGAAGTGAGGGTGTTGAGCAGAAAGTGCGGCTGCAAGGTCCGCTGCAGAAGCTGGCTCTCGAGACGCGCGGCGCGGAGCCCGACCCGCCGCTGCTTCTCGCGACGCTGAACGCTCGCGATGCCCATCCCCGCGAGCGCGAGCGCGGTGAGAATCTTGAAGACGGCGTCGTCCTGAAACCGGAAGGCATCGAGCGCCAAGATGGCCAGACTGGCGAGGATCACGGCCAGAGCCACCGCTCCATCCCGACGGCGCGCGCCGCCGCGCCACACGGCCCATCCGGCGAGCCCGAGGCCGACGAGCAGGGTGCTTGTCCACATCGCCAGAGTTCTGCCGTCGTAGCCCACCGGCAGCACTGCGCAGACGCCGAGCAGGCAGCCAAGTCCGATCGCGAGAGTGCGTCGTCTGGGAAGGGCCAGACGGCGCGCCAGGAAGGCGATGGCAAGGAGCGCGCAGACGGCGGTCAAGCCGGCGATGAGCTGCAGTCGCGGAAAGTGCCAGACGTAGGAGTAGTTGACGACCGCCCGGGCATTCTCGACCGCGACGAGCGCCGCGGCGGCGAGGCAGAGCCCACCGAGGAGGGTGTCGGACGAGGGAGAGGCAGCGCCCGATTCTTCGCCGTCGCGCCTCGGATCCGTCGGCTGGCGCGGCAGGCCGACAACAAGGAAGTGGCAGCCGGTGGCGAAGAGAACACCAAAGAGAAGGGCAGGCAGCAGGTGAAGCCGCCACGACGGGCCTACCCACCGCGCCGGATCGACGAACTCGACGCCGTAGAACCGCCGTCGCTCGCCGGCGTAGAAGTTCGATACTCGGGCCTCGAGGCGGTGGCGACCCGGCTCGAAGTCGGGCAAGAGTGCCTGCACCGTCAGCGGGCCAGGCAGCTCGTCCTCGCGCCGTGCGCCCACGGTGCCGCCGCGCGCCACCAGCTTTCCATTCCAATACACCTCGGTGGAGCCGAGCATCGAGAACCGCAGCAGCCGCGCTGTCGGATCTTGCACGACGACATCGGCGGCGAGCCAGAAGACTCCCTCGCCTCGTTGATGGCGCCGAAAGAACTCTGAAGCCGGCATCCAGCCCTGCTCCTTTGACGTGTCTGCGCTTATCGAGGTCGGCGCTCGATCGCCTAGGCGAGCGCGAAGATCCTCGACCTCGACCTCGACCTTCTCCTCGACGGCGGGTGGGTTCGCCAAGGCGAAGGTCGTGAACAGCACTCCGACGCCGACGAGCCATGGGATCGAGAGCGCAACAGCCATCTGGCGCCGCGTCCGCGATCGGGAGGGAGGGACGACGAGCATCGAGCCATGATCTCGCGTTCGGC
>JBCBCF010000449.1:0-1971 GCA_038530905.1 Acidobacteriota bacterium | reverse complement strand
GGCAGTCCCGGTGCCCGCAGCGCGGCGGCCTACCTGATCCAGCAGCTCGAGGCGATCGGCGCGACGCCGCTGCCGGGGCGCGACACATTCGAGATCCCCTTCGACTTCACGGCCGGAACGGTCGACACGGGCTCCACCTTGACGGTCGGCGAGCGCAGCTTCGCCGAGCGCAACGCCCTGCAGGCTCTGTCGTTCTCGGATTCAGCCGCCGTCGAGGGTGAGGTCGTCTTCGCGGGCTATGGGCTCGTCGTTCCGGAGAGTCAGAACTTCGGCTACGACAGCTACGCGACGCTCGACGTCCAGGACAAGATCGTCGTCGTTCTGCGCTACTTCCCAGAAGAAGTCGACCAGGAGATGCGCAGTCAGCTCGCGCGCTACTCCGGCCTGCGCTACAAGGCGCTGACGGCACGCGAGAACGGCGCCAAGGGGCTGATCGTCGTCACCGGGCCATCGTCGCCGAACGCCGGCGAGGTGATTCCGATGACCTTCGACACGGCGATCTCCGGCTCCGGCATCGTGGCGGCGAGCGCCAGCAGCGAGGTCGCCGACGCGCTCTTCGCCGCGCACGGGCGATCCCTCGCCGACGTTCAGGCCGAGCTCGACACCGGCAATCCACATATTGTCGGCTTCTCGCTCGACACCACGGTCCGACTCGACGTGCAGCTCGAGCGGGAGAAGCGGACCGGCTACAACGTCGTCGCGACCTTGCCGAGAACTTCGAACGGCGCCACGCCGTCGGCTGACGCCGGCCCGGTCGACGAGCGATGGGTTCTGCTCGGAGCGCACTACGACCATCTCGGCCGGGGTCACGAGGGCAGCTCGCTGGCGACCGGCGACGACAAGGGCGGCATCCACTACGGCGCCGACGACAACGCGTCGGGCGTCGCAGCCGTGCTCGAGGCGGCGCGCCAGCTGCGCGACATGGAGCGTCAGCGCGACGTCGCCGTGGCCTTCTGGTCCGGCGAGGAGATCGGCCTGCTCGGCTCGAGCCGCTTCGTCGATCAGAAAGTCCTGCCGCTCGATGAGATCGCCGGCTATCTCAACTTCGACATGGTCGGCCGAGCGAGGGACAACAAGCTGACCCTGCAGGCGGTCGGCAGCAGCCCCGCCTGGAGCGGTTTGATCGAACGCTCCAACGTGCCGGTCGGCTTCGATCTGACTCTGCAGCAGGATCCCTACCTGCCCACCGACTCCTCGGCGTTCAACGGATCCGAAGTGCCGACGCTCAATTTCTTCACCGGCGCACACGACGACTACCACAGCCCCAGGGACACGGCCGACAAGATCAACTACGCCGGCCTCGACCGCGTGGCTCGCCTTGGCGCGCTCGTGGCCTATCGGCTGACGAATCTCGAGGCTGCGCCGGAGTTCGTGACGGTTGAGCGCAAGGCCGAAGCCGGCGGCGGGCGAGACACCCTGCGCGCCTACACCGGCACGGTGCCCGACTACACGACCGAAGTCGAGGGCCTCCTTCTCGGTGGCGTGGTCGAAGGAGGGCCGGCAGCGGAGGCCGGCCTGCGCAAGGGCGACGTGATCGTGGAGTTCGCCGGTCAGGAGATCAAGAACATCTACGACTACACCTATGCGCTTGATGCCGTGAAGATCGACGAGCCGATTCAGGTCGTCTATCTGCGCGACGAGGAGCGCCAGACCGTGACCCTGACGCCGCGGGCGCGGAAGTAGTCGAAGCCCGACTCCGGGATCGAACCGTGCGACTCGCTGTCTTCGGGCTGCTCAGCCTCGCCTTGTGCTCCCGACTCGCCGGTGCCCTCGAACCGGCGGAGTTCTCACTGCGGCTCGTCGGCTCCCAGGCGTTCCCGGATCACGCGATCACGGTCGACGGCGTCACTGTTGGTGGACTCTCGGGCCTCGACTTCGACCCGACGACCGGCCGCTTTCTCGCCATCAGCGACGATCCGTCGACCCCCGGGCGCACCGGAGCCCACCTGTTCGAGATCGAGCTGACCTACG
>JBCBCF010000448.1:0-1974 GCA_038530905.1 Acidobacteriota bacterium | reverse complement strand
AGAGTGCCGACCAACCGGTCGGTTCGCGCACCTCGCCCTCGCTCGATCGCCTCCGTCCGGCCCATCCTTTCGACCTCGTCCCGCTCCGCTGAGCGCAGCCAAACGGACGTGTTTCGCCTCGGAGGATCCGGCCCGCATGCCCTATTCCACGCTGCCCGCCCACCGCCGACCGCGCCCGGAGATCACCGACCACCACGAGCCGATCGAGTGGGTCGCGTTCGACGACGCGCCCGGCGGCGAGGACGAGGTGCTGGTCTACACGATCCACGACGGGGGTCGGGTGCCGCGGCACATCTGGGGCGAGCGCACCGACGAGGTGCTGGATCTCGAGCCCCTGCGCGAGGCCTTCGTGCGCGAGCGCGATTGGGGCGCTGATCGCGTGGCGAGCCACGTCGCCCGCCGCCTCGGCCTGAGCGGCTTCTTGCGGGTCGACCTGCCGCGGTTCGTGCTCGACTTCGGCCGCTTTCCGGGCGTTTCCACCCGCGGTGATGCGTATCTCTTGCGCCGTTCGATCTTTCCACCGGTCGAGAATCTGCTGGACGAGGCGACGATCCATCGCCTGATGCGCGAGATCTACGACCGCATCTCGACCGTTCTCACCGAACGGTTCGCGCGCTCGCGCCTGACCTTCGCGATCCACACGTACGACCGGCACAACGCCAGCGGCACGCTGCGGCCCGAGATCAGCCTCGTCGAGCGGTCGATGACCTACCAGCGCGATTCGAGCCTGCCGCCCTACACCTTCGACCCGCTGTTCCCGGCGCTGCTGCTCGAGTCCACCTGCGACCGCCTGGTCACCTACCGCCTGCTGCTCGAGCTGGAGCGCGCCGGTTGGCACGCAGCCCTCGACTATCCCTATTCGATGCCCGAGGGCTCGGTCGAGATTCGCGCGCAGGTCTGGTTCTTCTTTCGCCACCTGCGCGAGCATTTCGTCGCCGCGCGGCCCGAAACGTCGGCCGACGGTGCGTACCAGCGGGTCTGGCAGATGCTCCTCGACGTCAACCGTCGCCTCGGCGACTGTGAGCGACTGCGCGCCTATCTGCACCGCTACCGCGACGCGCCGCCGGGTCAGGAGGAGCTGTACCGCGCGGCCCGCCAGGCCTACGGCGAGATCGGCACCTTCCTGGCCGCCCGTCGCGAGGAGTTGGTTGACGGCTGGCGCTTCTCCGCCGAACGGCCCGGCTGTTTTGGCATCGAGGTCCGCAAGGATCTGCTGATCGAATCAGTCGACGACGTCCTCGCCCCGCGGGCCGACGCCGACGAGACGGCCGACGCCATCGCCCGCCACGTCGCGACCGCCGTCGACGAGCTGCGCCGCACGCGCTGGCAGCGTCCGAACGCACTTCGCGCAGCGACGCCCGCC
This sequence comes from Acidobacteriota bacterium, assembly GCA_038530905.1. GTDB lineage: Bacteria > Acidobacteriota > Thermoanaerobaculia > Multivoradales > J023 > JAUIJL01. The sequence continues at coordinate 611 of JBCBCF010000448.1, read as the reverse complement.
GCCGGCCCGTGCGCCGGGGCCGTCGGCCACCTCGACGCCTCTTGATCGCTTCGACCGCGGACCGACGCAGCCGCCGCAGAGAGCGCGTCGTCACGGCCTTTCGGGCGCGCTTCCATCGCGCTCCCGAGATCGTCGTGGACGCGCCCGGGCGGATCGCCTTGCTTGGCGCCCACATCGACGACAGCGAGGGATTCGCCCTGCCGATCGCGATCGATCGCGGCATCGCCCTCGCCGCGGCGCGCGCTCCCGGCCGGCAGTCGACGTGGCGCGCCCTCGACCTTGACGATGAGGTCGCGCTCGATCCCGAAGCGCTGCCGGCGCCGCTGCCGGAGCGCGGTGGCGCCGCGCGATGGAGCGACCTTCCCGCGGGTGTGTTGCGGGCGCTGCGATCCGCCGGCGGGCGCGCCGCGCAGCCACCAGCTCTCGAGGTCGTCTTTGGCGGCGATCTGCCGTCCGGCGTCGGCTTGTCTTCCTCGGCGGCGGTATCGGTCGCCTGTTTGCTGGCCTGGCGCGAGGCCGCCGCGATCGATCTCGAGCGGGGCGATCTGGTCCACCTCGCACGACGCGCGGAGCGCAAGCAGCTGGGCGTTGCCGTCGGCGTGCTTGATCCG
>JBCBCF010000447.1:0-2054 GCA_038530905.1 Acidobacteriota bacterium | reverse complement strand
TCTGGCCGCCGGAGATGCCGTCGTTCTCGCGATCCCGGTACTCGTAGAGACCGAAGAAGAAGGCGCGGTCACGGTAGATCGGGCCGCCGAGGAAGACGTTCGCCGAGGTGACGGTGCGCTCTTCTTCAGAGTTGATCGCGCCACCCGGCGTGTCGGGCGACTGCTCGGCGAGATCTTCCGGCTCGTGGAAGGCGTTGACACCACCGTGGAACTCGTTGGTGCCCGACTTCGTCACGACGTTGACGACACCACCGGTGGCCCAACCGAACTCGGCCGGGAAGCCGCCGGTCTTGACCTGGATCTCCTGCACCATCTCGAACGGCACGTTGTTGGCGCCGAGACCGTTGCGGAAGTTGGTGATGTTGAGGCCGTTGACGATGTAGGTGTTCTCGGCGACGGACGAACCGCCGACCGCGGTCAGGCTCTGACCCGGGGTCGAGCCGTCGAAGGCGCGATCGCCTTCGGTGGTGGCCGGGGCAAGCAGGGCGACGGCCGTGGCCTCACGGACGATCGGCACGCGCTCGGTCAGCTCAGAGGTGCTGACGGTCAGGCCCGAGGTGGTCGACGTGGTGTCGAGCAGCGGCACGGTGTCGACGACCTCGAGGACATCCTCGACGGCACCGACAGCCATCTGGGCGCTGACGTTCGAGGTCTGGCCGAGAACAACGCGGGTAGTGGACTCCCAGGTCTGGAAGCCTTCGAGCTGCGCCTGGACGTCGTACTCACCGACCGGCAGCTGCACGAAACGGACTTCACCGTCAGAGTTGGTGAACGCCGTGCGCTCGAGGCCGGTGGCGGGGCTGCTCACGACAACCTGGACGCCCGGCAAAACGGCGCCCGAGTCGTCAGTCACGCCGACGTTGACGCGGCCGACCGGATCGGACGCGTACGCGGCTGGCAGAACCAGCAGCGCGGCCAGCGCGATCAGCAGGCCCTTGGAAAAAAAGCTCTTCATGCGAACACTCCTCGTTCGAATGCGGTCGTTTCGGATCCCCCGACTACGCGTCGGGGATCATCCTTGACCTTGACTTGGGGCGAGAAGCCCCGAAACGGCTGCGGCGGTCACGGCGAGGAGACCGCGCGCTGACGAGTTGCCGGTGCGAGCCCCGTCGTCTGATCGTTCAGACGTCTCACACCTCTCTCGTTGTGCCGATTGGAGAGCAAATTCTGAACCACGTCCGAGCGTTTTGCAAATTTTCGAAGAAGATCGTTTCGAATCAATGGTTTACGCCTTGGGTTCAGCCTCGTCAAAGATCCGCTGGAGCCATCGAGCAGCCGATTTCGATCGCGGTGGACCCGATGGCTTGGATCGGCATCCAGATTTCTGGATTCGCCCTCTCGACGGCCGCGGACGCGACGCCGCGACCGACGGCGGGTGCCGTGCCGATCCGACGGCAGTGACGGATTGCCTCTAGGGCCGCTCGGCGGCGGCTGGAAGGAGCGCTGACGCCTCCTCCTCTCGACCGCTTCGACGCAGCACGTCGACAAGACCCCGGCGAGCGCGAGGCGAGGCCGCATCGAGCGCCAGCGCCGCTCGATAGGCGGTCTCTGCACCGTCGAGACGCCCTTCGCGCCGGAGCAAATCGCCGAGCGCGACGCGCGAGCGAGGGTCGAAGGCGTCGTCCTCGGTCGCCGTTTCGAGCTGCTCCAGCGCCGCCTCGACTCGACCGCGCGCCAGTTCCGTGAGCGCCAGCTCGACGCGCCAGCCGGTCTGCCTCGGCTGCTCCGCCAGCAGCTCTTGCCAGCGCACCACCGCGCCGGACGGCTGGCCGGCGTCCGCCAGGGCTTCGGCGAGCGCAGCGCGCAACGCAACGTCGTCCGGACGATCGGCCACGGCGCGGCGGACCACCTTCAGTCGCTCGCCTGCGACCGCGGTGCGGGCAAACGGCGCGGGCGGCCCGGCGAGGCCGCGGCGAGACGCCAGGCGGGCGCGAAACATCGGCTGCTCGCCCCGCGCCTCGACGCGCCTTGCGAGACGACGCGCCGTCTCGAGGTCGAGGGCCAGAGCGCGCTGCAGGTCAGCGGGCGAAGGGTCGAGGCGCTCGGGATCGAGG
>JBCBCF010000446.1:0-2078 GCA_038530905.1 Acidobacteriota bacterium | reverse complement strand
GCCCCTTCGAGATCACGAAGGTCGGCACCCGCTCGTGCACGATCTGATCGAAGCGCTCTCGGCGGACCTCCTGATCGACCGTCTTCAGGAATTCGGTCTCGCTCTCGCCGATGATCTGCACGCGGCCGGTCTTGATGTAGGCGTAATAGCCGGCGAATGCCAGACCGGGCTTCTGCACCCGTGGATGGGTAATCTTGCGCTCGAGACTCGTCTCACCGCACAGCACCTTGAGGTGCAGATCCGCCAGCTCGGAGCCGAGCAGCTCGGTGACCTGGACATGCGACGGCGCCTTGACGCGCGCCGGGCGCAGCGCGGAGGTCATGCTCCAGCAGGCTCCGGGTCTTCTGCGCTCTCGAGCTCGAGGAGGATGTCGTCGGCGCGGTCGAGGCGCAGCAGCCGCTCGACGCGTGCCGGTTCCGACAGCCAGCGCGAGATCGACGCCAGGCAGCGAAGATGGGCTGCGGGCTGAGACACCGGCGACAGCACCGTGAAGAAAAGGCGCGTCGGGCGACCGTCGAGCGCCCCGAAGTCGATCTCCTGCTCGGTCCAGCCGATCGCCAAGACGACGCTCTCGAGCTTCTTCAACTTGCAGTGCGGGACCGCCACGCCGTGGCCAAGACCGGTCGACCCGAGCTGTTCACGCTCCCAGAGGGCGTCATAGAGGGAATTGGCATCATCGACGACGCCGGCAAGAGCGATGCGGCGGGCAAGCGCCCGCAGGACGGTCGAGTCGTCGAAGCCGGGCAGCGACGGGAACACGAGGTCCCGGCGGGTATGGGCGGCGAGCCGCATGAATCAGATCTCTGGGGTGATCAGACCGAGATGGTCGTCTTTTCGACGGTAGAGCACGCTGACTTTCTCCGTCGCGCGATCGAGGAAGACCCAAAAATCGTTCTTCGAGCTGTCGAGGCGCTCCGTCGCTCGCTCGATCGACATCGCCTCGATCGGCAGCCGCCGGGTCTTGACGACCACCGGTTTCGCCTCCGCCGAAACCGTCTCGCGATCGAGCACCTCGATCGGCCAATGCGCCTCGATCTCGGTCTGGCGCTGGGCGCGCCGGCGGCGATCCATGAAGCGTTTGCGCGAGCGACGCGCCTGCTTCTCCACTTTGTCGGTCACGGCGTGAATGGCGTCGCGCATGTCGTCGGCTTCCTCGGTCGCCTGCAGCGTGCCGTGGCGATGATGCACGACCAAGTCCGCGATCTGCCGATGTTTCACCGACTCGAGGACCAGGTGCGCCTCGGCCGGCGCGTCGACGAAGCGCTCAACCTTGGTCAGCTTTTGGTTGGCGAAGCCCCGGACATCGTCGTGGAGATGGTAAGCGCGTGCGGTGAAGTCCAGTTTCATGCGTCCTCCTGTCGGTCGATCGGCTCTCGACGCTGAGGCCGATCAGAAGATCTTCTTGCGCTCGGTCGACGACGCGATGCCGAGCTCATCGCGGTATTTGGCCACGGTCCGGCGGGCGATCTTGATGCCCTCCCGATTGAGCGTGCGCATGATCGCGCTGTCCGCGAGCGGTTTCTTCGGATCCTCGTCCTGGATCATGTTGCGGATCTTGCGCTTGACGGTCAGCGAGGAGATGTCTTCGCCGTACTCGCGATCGATGCCGCTGTGGAAGAAGAACTTCATCGGCAGCAGACCGCGCGGCGTGTGCATGTATTTATTCGACACGACGCGGCTGACCGTCGACTCATGCATCTCGATGTCTTCAGCGACATCGCGCAGCACCATCGGCCGCAGATGTTCGACGCCGTAGTCGAAGAAGCCACGCTGCTGCTTGATGATCGAGTTCGCGACCTTGTGGATCGTCCGCTGGCGCTGATCGAGGCTCTTGATCAACCACAGCGCCGAGCGCATCTTGTCCTTGATGTAGGCCTGGGCCTCGGCTTCGCTCCCTTGCTGGCGCAGGCCCTGGAGCATGCGGCGATAGGCCCGCGAAACCCGCAGCCGCGGCAAGCCATTGTCGTTGAGCTGTACGACATAGTCCTCGCCGACGCGCACGATGTGGACGTCGGGCTCGACGTATTGCGTCTTGTCGGTCGAAAACTTCCGGCCGGGCCGCGTGTCGAGGCCTGCGA
>JBCBCF010000445.1:0-2093 GCA_038530905.1 Acidobacteriota bacterium | reverse complement strand
AGCGCGCTCTCTCTTTCCTCGAAGCCTGAGTCCTCGTGCCATCGATGACCCAGGAAGAGCTGGCGCTCTTCAACGAGTTCTTCGCGCAGCGGTTCGGGCTCTTCTTTCCAGACCACAAGCGGGAGATTCTCGAATCACGCCTCGTTCCGCGACTGCGTGCTCTCCACCTGCAGCGCTTTCTCGACTATTACTTGCTGCTGCAGTACGACCTGGCGCGCGAGATCGAGGCGCTGACGCGGGCGATCACCAACAACGAGAGCTATTTCTTTCGCGAGACCGGGCAATTCGACGCCCTGGTCGATCATCTCAACGCGGCGCATGACACCGGCGCGCGGTGGAGCGACCCGCGGGTGCTCTCGGCCGGCTGTTCGTCGGGCGAGGAGGCCTACTCGCTCAACATCGCGCTGCGGGAGCGAGTCGCCAACGACCGCTTGGGCGGCCTCCGCATCGACGGCGTGGATCTCGACTCGGAGCGGGTCGAGATGGCGCGCATCGGCGCCTACCGCCGGATGTCGCTGCGCGCCCTCGACGACGAGCGCATTCGCCGCTACTTCGAGATCCAAGGCGACGAGCGATTCGTGCTGCGCCCACAACACCGACTCGACGTGCAGTTTCGCTCGGGCAATATCCTCGACGAGTCGCTGGCGCGCTATGGCCAGTATGACGTGGTTTTCTGCCGCAATGTCCTGATCTACTTCTCGGAGGCGGCGCTCAAGCGAGCGATCGAGAACTTCGCGACCGTGGTGCGCCCCGGCGGCCTCCTCTTCCTCGGGCATTCGGAGTCGATCATCGGCCTGACGTCTCTATTTCGCGCCGAACGCCTCGGCCAGACCATCGCCTACCGACGAGTCGAGCCGTGAGCCGAGGCTCGCGCCCGCGCCGGTTGCGCGTTGCCGTCGTCGACGATTCGACCTTCATCCGCAAAGCGATCACTCGCATGCTGGAGGACGACGACCGACTGCGCGTCGTCGGCTCGGCCAGCTCGGGTGAGGAGCTGCTGACGCATCTCGAGGATTGGGCACCGGACGTCGTCACTCTCGACCTCGACATGCCGGGCATGGGTGGGCTCGCGACCCTCGACCGGCTGACCGCGCTGCGCCCGACGCCGACCATCATCTTGTCGACACATAGCGGCGAAGGCGCGCCGCTGACCATCGAAGCCCTGCACCGAGGCGCCACGGACTTCATCGACAAGCAGCGCTACTCTCTGGTCGACTTCGACGCCCTGCGCCGCGCTCTGCTCGAAAAGATCTTCGAGGTCACCGGCTATGCAGCCGACCCGGAGCCGACGCCGCGCGAGCTTCCCAAGCCGCCCGCGGCAGCTCTGCCCGACAGCTCTCAGGCGGGATCCGACAGCGAGACGGACGCGCGCTTTCGGCTGGTGGTCATGGGCGCCTCGACCGGCGGCCCACCGATCCTGCAGACGATTCTCGAGACCCTGCTGGTGGGCGCTGGCGACTTCCGACAAGCGGTCCCGATCGCGATCGTCCAGCACATGCCGACCGGCTTCACGCAGGCGTTCGCCGAGCGGCTCAACGCCCACCTGCCGTGCGCGGTGCAGGAGGCGCGCGACGGCGAGTTCCTGCTGCCGGGCCACGTTTATATCGCCCGCGCCGGGCGCCACCTGCGGGTGGGCGTCGAGGGCGAAGCGCTGCGCGCCGAGGTCAGCGCGGAACCAAAGCATCTGGTTCACGTACCGTCTGTCGACGTGTTGTTCGAGTCGGCCGCGCGCGCGGTCGGCCGCCGAGGCCTCGGCGTTCTGCTGACCGGCATGGGCCGCGACGGCGCCAAGGGCATGGCCGCCATGCGGGCCGCCGGCAGCCACACATTCTGCCAAGACGAAGCGTCGTCCGTCGTCTTCGGGATGCCGCGCGCGGCTCTGGCCCTGGGCGCGGTGTCGGACGTCGGATCGCCAACCGAGATCGGTCAACGCCTCGCGCACCTGCTCGACCTCCCGGGATGACGATGAACACTCCAAGGCTCCGCGACCAGCCGCACCGATCTCGACGCGTCGGAGCGATCGGCTGCCTCTTGACGGCGGGTCTGTGCGCCGCCGCCTTGGCCGACGATCCGATGGACTTCGATCTCGACGG
>JBCBCF010000444.1:0-2052 GCA_038530905.1 Acidobacteriota bacterium | reverse complement strand
ACGCGATCGAGCTGTCGTTCGACCGGCACGGAGATCTCCGCGGCGACGTCGACGGAACCGACGCCGCGCGGCGGCGAGGGTTCGACGATGCGCACGCCGAGTGCGGCGTCGCCACCGTTCAGCACCACCTCGTCGCGCCCCAGCTCCCGGCCGGCCGCGTCGTAGGCGACCGCCGCCAGCGTCTGTCGACGCGGCGTGCGACCGAGGTCGATGCGCTCCTCCCAGGGCGGTCGGTCGGCGCGGCCGACGCCGCGGTCGTCGAGCAAGAACTCGACGCGCGCCACCCGTGGATCGAGAACGCGGGCGCGAAAGTCGGTCCGGCCGCGCAGAAGCGCTCCGTCCGGTCGTTCCACTTCGACCACCCGTGGCTCGGGCAGCACGGCATCGCCGCCGGCGCGCACCACCGCCGCGCGCCGGCCGCCCCAAAGCCCGGACGCCAGATCCTCGACCAAGATGGCGACGCCCGTGGCGTCGGCCGGCAGCTCGAGGTCTTGTCTCAGGCGCCATCCCTCTCCGCCCACCAGCTGGACGTCGCGCTCGATCTGGCGCAGCAGACGCCGGCTGCCCTCGGCGCCGGTCGCCGTCACCGTCAGGCGCAGATCGCCCCGTCGGAGATCTGCATCGAGCGTTGCGGAGTCGAGTCGAACATCGACCGTCGACGGCGAGCTGGCCGCGTCGGTCGCCGTGCCGGAGATCTCCAAAACCGCCGCCACGTCGAGATCGCCGGCAGCGCCGCGTTCCAGGACGCGCTCGAGTCGAAGGTCGACCAATGGCTCAGGTGTTCCGACCGAGCGCCACCCGGACGCGCGAGCACCTCGTCGCGCGGCGAGCGCGGCGATCTCGAGCGGTATGACGCCAGCCGAAGGGTCGAGGGACGACGTCCAGGTGACGGGGACACGGCGCGCCAGCCGGTCGAGAGCGTCGCGCACGCCGGTCTCGCTCTCGACAACGTGGCCGGCGGTCGCCTCGGCAATTCGACGCAGCGGCTCGAGCGGTCGCCGCAGCGCGCCATCGTCCTCCGGCTCTTCGTCCGCCTCGTCGTCATCGCGGCCAAACAGGCGGCCCGGCCGGATGGTAATGCCCGGAAGCACGTCGCCGGAGCCGCTGGCGTCGGCGACGCCCGACGCTTCGAGGCCACGCCGTTCGCGTGCCGGCAGCACGGCGGCGACTGTCGCCCAGCCGAGCGCGGCGAGGCTGCGCGACAGCTCGTCGACCTGTGCGTCGAGAGCCAGAAGCCGCGCCGATTCAGCGGTCACGCCGCGCAGCGTTGTCGTGTCGATCACTGTCGCGTAGTAGGCGATCGGATCGAGATCGAAACCGTCGAGGCCGAGAATCAAGGCGCGGGGATTCGCGCCCGACCCGCTGCCGGCCGCAGCATCACCAAGCCAAAGAAGAAGACGTTCGAGACGCTCGGCGACCAGGGTCGTTTCGGTCTTGATGCCGGCGATCACCGCCGCCGTCGCGGCATCGTCCGGCAGCGCCAGGGCCCGGCGATAGTCGTCGAGCGTCCGCCGACGGATCGATTCGATGTCGCTGCGTCCGGCGGCGGAAAGAGCCAGCCGACCGAGGCGCTCCCGCACCACCAATGGATCTTGGGTCGACACGAGGACCTCGTCGTCGCCCTGAATCCCCGCCTCGACCAGCTCGACACGGCCGAGGCCGACCAGTCGCTCGGCCGACTCGGCCAAACCGGCGGCGAGACGGCGCAGCGAACCCGAGGTCGCCAGCGCCGGATCGAACCAGACGACGACGTCGCCCGTCTCGGCGAGCGGGCGCCCAGCGAGCACATCATCGACTTTGGCGGCGATCGGTGACCCCGTCCCTTCGCGAATCTGGAACGCGGTGTCGATCGGAGCGCCCAACGAGCGGCCGCCCCCGTCGACGACCTCAACCCAAGACACCGCGGAGCGCGGAGCGTCCGCGGTCGGCGGCGCTTCTTGAGCGCTCAACCACGCGGGGAGCAGGAGGGCCAAAACGGCGCAGACAACGCCATGCGGGAGGGCACGGCACAGCGGATGATCAATGCCGGCACGGGCGGCGCAGATCGGAAAG
>JBCBCF010000443.1:0-2096 GCA_038530905.1 Acidobacteriota bacterium | reverse complement strand
AGGATGAACGCGTCGGCCGTCTCGTCGGTATCGCTGAAGCGTTCGTAGCGGAGAATGTAGGAGAAATCCAGCTTGGCGAAGCTGCCGAGCGAGCGGCCGAGAAACAGCGAGATCCGACCTCCGTTGTTCTCCAGCTCCTCGTCTTCGATCTCCCGGCCGTCCCGATAGAACTCGTCGGTACCGGCGAAGAACTGACCGAAGGTGCTGGCGCCGACCTCCCAATCGCCACCGAAGATGCCCGGATTCGCCCAGCTGGCGGTGAGCAGAGCGCCGGCGAAGAACACGTTGAGCTGCTGTCCGTCGTACCAGTCGAGGTCGAGCCAGTTGGCGCCGAGCAGCGGAATCGGGTAGTCGAGGGACTCGTCGTAAAAGGTACCGCCGATGGCGAAGAGCCGCGTCGAGTCCTGCTGCATTTGCACCACGCGCTCGCCGGTCTCTTCATCCTTCTCGAGGTAGCGCAGTCCGAGATTGGTGTCGCGGACCATCGTCACGTCGGAGTCGAGCGTCGCCTGGCGCGCCGTCGCGAAGTCCTCGGCGTTCAGACGGACATTGGTCAGCTCGGTCTGCCGCACCACCTGCGTCGTGGCGTTCAGGACCGACAGGATCTGCTGGCCGGTGTTGGAAAGCGGCAGCACGAAGGCGCGCTCGGGCGAGTCCCAGTCGACGGCCTCTCCGGCCGCCGAGACAGGCGAGAAATCGACGGTCTCCTCATTCGAGATCACGTCGCCCTCGAGACCGATTTGCAGCGCTCGGGTGCGCAGACGCGCCGACACGTTCTTGTCGACCCAGACCGTGCCTTGGTACAGACCGTCTGCGTCGTCCGCGGAAACGACCGGCTCGAAGTCGATGACCCAGGCCTCGCGGCCGTCGAGCGTGTCGCTGCCGCGCAGGCGATAGGCGTACTCCTGAGTGAAATTGATCTCGAGCGGCAGCACTGCGGCCTTCTCCGGCTGGATCAGAGGGATCTCTGGCAGCTCGCGACCGCGCCACTGGACGCCGTTGACAAAGAGCTTCTCCCAGGCCCAGTCGAAACCCTCGTTACGGCGATAGAAGAACGGTCCTTCGAAGGTCACCTCGACGGTGTCGACGCCATCGCCGAGGCGAAAGCGCAGGTGCAGCGTATTGGTCGCCTGGTAGTGGTCGAGCCGCCGATCCTGCTCGTCTTCGAACGCCTGGAGTCGACGCAGGATCTCCTCAACCGGGATCTGCCGCTCGTCGGCCACCTGCACCTCTTCCTCGACGCCTTCGAGATCGGCGGCGGTGACGCGCTGGAGCCGCAGCAGCTCGACCGGCCGTGGCTCGCGGATCGGGGTCGACAGACGCTGCGCCGTCTTGGTCTGGTCGAGCACCAGAGACTCCTCGCCGTCGCGCAGCGAGATGCGCCGCGGCGCGCGGAGGAAGCCATCGTCGAAATACAGCGGGAGGCGATCGGCACCGGGCTCGGCCTCGGCGATGACGCGCAGCGAAAGATCTTCGCCGCGCACGAAGGTCCAGGCGCGGCGGGCGCCGAGCGGCGGCGTGTAGGGGTCGAGCGACAGATCGCCCTGGAACTCGCGAGCCAGAATCTTGAGCGGCGCCAAGGCGGCGACGAGAGAGGGAGCTTCGTCGCTCGAGCCGACGGCCGCTGAATCGATCGCCTCCGCTTCGGACACCTCGACTTCGACGCGCGGTCCAGTGCTGGCAGCCTCGACCGCCGCCTGAGCATCGAAGAGCACGACGCCGACGCCCAGCTCGGTGGCGGCTGCCGCTTCAGCGAGCGTCGATTCCGGCGCTGCCGGCCACGGCAGGCGATCGAGTACCGCAGGCTTGCCAGGGTCCAGCTCGGCCAGCGCGGTCAGAGCGGCTCGAAGCGTCGCGTCGTCGGCTGGCGCCAGCGCGATGCCGTCGACGTACGCCGCGATCTCTTCCGCGTACAGCGCGCGCAAGGCGTCGGCGTCGGCGTCGAGCGGGCCGAAGATCACCCGTGCCTCAGGCGCCGCGCCGGTGACGGCGACGGCGGCGCGCTTGAGCAGGAACGAGACGTCGTCTGCCGTCGACGCGCCGACCGCTGGCGTCCAGCCCAGCTGCACGTGGGCGCCGCGGCCCACGGCGCGCGC
>JBCBCF010000442.1:0-2100 GCA_038530905.1 Acidobacteriota bacterium | reverse complement strand
AACCGGATCGAGGGACAGGCTTTCGAAGTACTCGAATCCCTGGGCGTCGAGGGGAGTGGCCCCGACTTTGGCGTCGATCAGCTGCAGCAGCAGCACGCGGCGATCGGTCGCCCCCCGGAAGTAGTCGTCCATCAGGGCCGCCCAGCGTTCGCGATCGCCACGCGACGCCTTGGCGAAGCCATAGCCGGGCAGATCGACGAAATAGAAACGCTGATTGACCAGGAAGTAGTTGATCGCCTGCGTGCGCCCGGGGGTCGAGCTGGTGCGGGCGAGTTTCTTTCGTCCGAGGAGCCGATTCATCAGGCTCGACTTGCCAACATTGGACCGACCGACGAATGCGACCTCCGACAGACCGTCGCGACGAAATTGATCGCGGCGATGGGCGGAGATCTCAAGCTCGGCGGTGTGGATCTTCACGATCCGTCCTCGGAGGAGGTGTCTGGAACGGTGCTCGCGGACGCCCGCCCGGACTGGCCAGGCGGCGGCGCCGGTCGGCCGGCGCGGCAAGCGGAAAAACGAACGTCGTTGAAGGGAGCGACCCGTGCGGACGACGGGCGCCGGCCGATTCAGGCGGGTCGACGGTGACCCGCGGCGAGGGCAGCCGAGACCGCGCAAGGTGCCGAACCGCGCAATGCGGCCGATCGACCTACCGCGATCGGGATCTGACCATGACCGCATCCGGCGAGCGCCGGGCGCGGATCATGTTCGGGAAGCGTGAACCGCCGTCAGTGGGCCATCGTGCCGGATTCGGCAGCGACGGACTCCGTCGGCAACTCGTCGGCTTCCGGAAGTTTTTGAATGTCTCCGTCGAGAGCGATGGTCAAGACTTCGTCCATCGATCCGACAAGATGCACCGTCAACACATCGCGGATTTCCGAAGGGATGTCGTCGAGATCCTTCTCATTCTCATGAGGGATCAGGATCTCGGTGATGTCGGCGCGGAAGGCTGCGAGGATCTTATCTTTGATCCCTCCGACCGGCAAGACCGTGCCGCGCAGAGTGATCTCGCCGGTCATGGCGATGTCCTTGCGCACCGGGATCTCGGTCAGGGCCGACACCAGAGCGGTCGCCATCGTGATGCCGGCGGACGGACCGTCCTTCGGGATGGCGCCTTCCGGAACGTGCAGATGAATGTCGGTGGTCTCCGAGAATTCGGGATCGATCCCGAGCAGACCCGCGCGGCTGCGGACATAGGACACCGCCGCACGCGCCGACTCTTGCATCACGTCACCGAGCTTGCCGGTGAGCGTCAACCGGCCCTTGCCCTTCATCAGGCCGATCTGCGTCTCCAGCAGCTCGCCACCGACCTGCGTCCAGGCGAGGCCCGTCGTGACGCCTACGACCGACTCCTTCTGCTTGCCGCGCCGCCGGAACTTCGCCTTGCCGAGCAGCTCCTGAACCCGCTCGGCGGTCGCCACGGTGACATCGGCCGTGTCTCCCTCTTCGACCACGCGACGCGCGAGCTTGCGACACAGAGCACCGATTTCTCGCTCGAGATTGCGCACGCCAGCCTCACGCGTGTAGCTGTCGATCAGGGCGCGAATCGCGTCCGCGGCGAGCTCGACGTCGTACTTGGCGAGGCCGTGCTTGTCGATCTGCTTCGGAACCAAGAAGCCCTCGGCAATCGCCAGCTTCTCGTTCGGCGTGTAGCCGGAAAGCTCGATCACCTCCATGCGATCACGCAGGGGCGCCGGCACGGTGTGGATGACGTTGGCGGTGGCGATGAACATGACCTTCGAGAGGTCATAGTCGACGTCCAGATAATGATCGCCGAAGGCGTCGTTCTGCTCCGGGTCGAGAACTTCGAGCAGCGCCGCCGCCGGATCGCCGCGGAAGTCCATCGCCATCTTGTCGATCTCGTCGAGCAGGAAGACCGGATTCACCGTCCCGGCCTTCTTCATCATCTGGATGATTTGCCCCGGGAACGCGCCGATATAGGTCCTCCGATGGCCGCGGATCTCGGCTTCGTCGCGCACGCCGCCGAGCGATAGGCGAACAAATTTTCGACCCGTGGCCTTCGCGATCGACTTGGCGAGCGACGACTTGCCGACGCCTGGAGGACCGACGAAGCAGATGATCGACGCCTGAGTCTTCTTGGTC
>JBCBCF010000441.1:0-2103 GCA_038530905.1 Acidobacteriota bacterium | reverse complement strand
CCGTGCCCGCGCCGCCCGCCACCACGAGGGTATGGCCAAACGTGCCGAGGTCGATCTCGGCTCGCTCGAGTCGATGACCCTCGCCGTCGATCTCGCGACCTCGGCCGGCGTCGACGCCCTGATTCGAGCGGCCGAGGGCAAGGCGTCCCTGGCCGTTGGACCGGGTCTCGGCACGGACGACCGGATCGGCGCCGTGGTGCGCCGCCTGCTGGCCGAGATCGACGTGCCCCTGGTTCTCGATGCCGACGCTCTCACCGTCCTCGCCGGCGATCTCGAGCCTCTTCGGGATCGGGCGGCCGCGGAACGCGCCACTGTTCTGACGCCGCATCCGGGCGAGATGGGTCGGCTGCTTGGACGCTCGACCGCCGAGGTGCAGGGCGACCGACTGGCGACCGTGCGCGCGGCGGTCGACGCGACGCGAGCGGTGGTGATCCTCAAGGGTCGACGCAGCCTTGTCTCGGCGCCCGACGGCGGTGTCTGGATCGATCCAACCGGCAACTCGGGGTTGGCGACCGGCGGCACCGGCGATGTCCTGACTGGCTTGGTGGCTGGGCTGCTGGCGCAGGGTGTGCCCGCGCTCGACGCGGCGCGCCTGGGCGCGTCTGTGCACGGCACCGCTGGGGACCTCGCCGCCGAGCGGATCGGCCGGCGTGCCCTCGCTGCCGGCGACGTCGTCGATTCCCTGGGTGCCGCGTGGCGCCACCTGCTGGGAGACGCTGCGTGACGGCCTCGCCGTCGGGTGCGCTGCGGATGTACCTGTCGGCCGACGCCGCGGCGACCGAAGCCATCGGTGCTCGTCTGGCCGAGGAGCTGCCAGCCGACTCGATCCTGCTGCTCGAGGGCGAGCTGGGATCCGGCAAGACCTGTCTGGTGCGTGGCCTGGCGCGGGCGCTCGGCGTCGATCCGCGCGAAGTTCAATCGCCGACCTACACGCTGATGCACGAACACACCGGCACGCGCGGCCCGCTCGTGCACGCGGATCTCTATCGCTTGGCGCCCGAAGAGCTCGACGCCATCGGTCTCGAGGAGGCACTCGCCGGCCCCGGCTGGAAGGCGATCGAGTGGCCGGATCGGCTAGCGATGCTGCCCGTTGGCGCCTATCGCATCATGCTGCGGGAGGTCGCCGACGGCCGCCGGGAGATCCGGGTCGAGGGACCCAACTCAGAGTCGTCGTCGGTCGGCTGATAGGCTCTGCCGCCGCTCGCGGCTGAAGCCGTGCGCTCGCCCTTCGCGACCCGGATCGGCGAACGCGACTCCCGCCGAGCGATTCCCTCATCCCGTCAGGAGACATGTCATGAAGATCGAGAAAGTCGCCGTTCTCGGCTGCGGCTTGATGGGCTCGGGCATTGCCGAGACCGTGGCCCGCGCCGGCTACGACACCGTCGTCCGCGAGATCGACGCCGATCAGCTCGCCAAAGGCCGAGCGCGCATCGAGAAGTCTCTCGCCAAGCAGGTCGAGCGTGGGCGCCTCGACGGCGCGGAGCGCGATGCCACTCTCGGCCGCCTCGACGGTGTCGTCGATCTGGGCGAGCTGGGAGATTGCGATCTCGTGATCGAGGCGATCGTCGAGAATCTCGACCTCAAGAAAGAGACCTTCGGCGCCCTCGATCGGGTGGCGAAAGACTCCACGATTTACGCCAGCAACACTTCGTCGCTGACCATCACGCAAATGGCGATGGCCACCCAGCGACCCGATCGATTCGTCGGCCTGCACTTCTTCAATCCGGTGCCGCGGATGAAGCTGGTGGAGGTCGTGCGGACGCTGGTCACCGCCGACGAGGCAGTGGACGCGGCCACCGACTTCGTGCGCTCGCTCGGCAAGGAGCCGGTGGCCTGCAAGGACAACTCGGGCTTCATCGTCAATCGCCTGCTGGTGCCCTACATGCTCGACGCGATCCGTGCGTACGAGGAAGGGGTCGGCTCGATCGAGGACATCGACAAGGCCATGCAGCTTGGCGCTGGCTACCCGATGGGGCCGTTCACCCTGCTCGATTTCGTCGGACTCGACACCACCTTCTACATCGCCGACATCATGTTCGACGAGTATCGCGAGAAGCGCTTCGCGCCGCCGCCTCTGCTCAAGCAGATGGTGCAGGCCGGCCG
>JBCBCF010000440.1:0-2187 GCA_038530905.1 Acidobacteriota bacterium | reverse complement strand
TCGCTTCGATGATCGACCGGCTCCCCCATCGCCTGCTCCGGCGACATCGCCCGGCCCGTGCCGAGCACGGTCGTGACGCTCGAAATGCGTGATTCCGGCGTGCCGGGCGCCACCCATTTGGCCAGCCCGAAGTCGAGCACCTTCGCGTGGAGCGAAAGCGTGATCATCACGTTCTCGGATTTCAGATCGCGATGCACGATCCCCTTATCGTGCGCTGCGGCGAGGCCTTCGGCGACCTCGCGCGCCAATCGGACGACCTCGGCCAGCCCGAGACGCCCTTCGTCGATCCATTCGGAGAGCGGACGACCGTCGACCATCTCCATGACGATCCAGTCGACACCCTCGCGCTCGAAGATGTCGTAGATCTGGACGATGGCCGGATGATTGAGCGAGGCCGCGGCCTGCGCCTCGCGCCGGAGGCGGCGTCGCTGGGCAACGTCCGACGCCGAGTCCGGTCGCACCCGCTTGATTGCGACGTGGCGGCGCAAGCGCTCGTCCCAGGCCGCATAGACCGCACCCATGCCGCCGATGCCGAGGCGCCGTTCGAGGCGATACGGCCCGACCGTCGTCGGCGGGCCGGAAGGCACGCCGGCGTTCCTCGTCTCTGCCACGCGGCGCTCAGCGCTTCGAGCGCAACCAGCCGTGCAGACGCTCGGCGGACCAGGTGTTGATGCAGGCGTCAGCGGGCAGGCCGGCGCGGCGCGCGGTGAGGATGCCGTAGATCAGAAAGTCGAAATGCGGGACATCGTGCGCATCGGTGTCGATGGCGATCTTGCAGCCGGCGTCGAGCGCCAGGCGCAGATGCGTGTCTCGCAGATCGAGGCGATTCCAATTGGCGTTCAGCTCGAGCGCCACGTCGTGCTCGGCGGCGGCCGCGACGAGCGCATCGAGATCGGGCGCCAGGCCCTCGCGCCGCTGAACGATCCGGCCGGTCGGATGGCCGAGGATATGGACCAGCGGATGGCGTACAGCCCGCAGCAGGCGCTCGGTGGCGGCGTCCGGATCCTGGCGCAGCGCCACGTGCGGGGACGCGACCACCACATCCAACCGCGCCAGCAGCTCGTCGTCGTAGTCGAGCGATCCGTCGGCCAAGATGTCGACCTCGGAGCCGGCGAGAATGGTGATGCCATCAATCTCGCGGTCGGCCGCGTGCACGGCCTCAATGTGCTCGACCAGGCGCTCGTCGGACAAACCTCCGGCGATCGGCTGACTCTTCGAATGGTCGGTGACCGCGATCGTGTGGAAACCACGCCGCTTGGCCTCTTGCGCCAGCTCGAGAATCGACAGCCTGCCATCGCTCGCCGTCGTGTGCGCATGCAGCTCGGCGCGCACGTCGTCGAGACGGATCAGCTCGCCGCGAGCGTCACTGCGCGCCCAGGCGAGCTCGCCGCGATCCTCGCGCAGCTCGGGCGGGATCCACGGCAGGTCGAGCGCACGATAGATCTCTTCTTCGCTTCCCGCCGCGACCGGCTCTGCGCCCTCGGCGTCCTGCGGCCGTTCGTCGGTGCCTTGCCACAGGCCGTATTCGTTGAGGCGCTGGCCGCGCTGAATCGCCAGCTCGCGAAGTCGCACGTTGTGCTCTTTCGAACCGGTGAAATACATCAGCGCGGCGCCCCAGGCCGCAATCGGCACGATCCGCAGGTCGGCCTGCACGTGCACCGCCTTCGGCCCGTCGCCTGAGCGCAGACGGACCGACGTCTTCGTGTCTCCCGACACCAGGACCTGCGTCACCTCCGGCATCTCTACGAAGGTCTCGCGAACCGCCTTGACATCGCTGCAGGCAACGAGGAAATCGAGATCGCCGATCGTCTCGCGACCGCGCCGAAGACTGCCGGCGAATTCGGCTCGCTCGACGCTCGAGACTTCGCGCAGGCGCTCGACAATCGCCAGCGCGATCGGCCGCGCGCGCCCGATGGGGACGCGCTCGCCGGCCGCCTCCGCGAAGCGCGTCGCCTGCCGGATGTTCTCGACCGTCTTCTTGCCCATCCTCGGCAGCGCCGCGAGATCGTCGTCCGAGGTCCCTTTCAGATCGTCCAGGCTCTCGATGCCCAGCTCGGTCCACATCGCCTTCGCGGCCTTCGGCCCGACGCCGGGAATCTGCAGCACTTCGAAGAGACCCGCCGGCACCTTCTCGAGCAACTCGACATGCTCGGCGATCGCACCGTCGGCGACGAATTCCACGATCTT
>JBCBCF010000439.1:0-2195 GCA_038530905.1 Acidobacteriota bacterium | reverse complement strand
TGGATAGTCCTGGTAGGCAACGCCGGGCATCTTGCCGTAGAGGCCCGTCTGCGCGGCGCCGGTAGCGGCAGCGCAAAGCGTGCGTCGCAGATGCGCCGCGCCCAAGCGACCAAAGAGCAGGGCGTCGGTGGTGTCCTGCGTCAAGAGTCCGTTCGAGCCGCCGTAGCAGAGCGGCAGAATCGAGTCGCCGCCGTGCTCTTCAGCGATCCGCGTCAGTTGGCGGGCGATGAGGTCGAGGGCCTCGTCCCAGCCAACGCGTCGAAACTGGCCTTCACCCTTGCGGCCGTCGCGGACGGCAGGGTGGAGAAGCCGGTCAGGGCCCTCGGCCAGATGGTGGAACCGACGCACTTTGCCGCAGAGCGTGCCGGCTGTGACCGGGTTGCGGCGGTCGCCATCGAGCTTGACGACGCGCGCAGTGCCGCCGTTCTGCTCGACGGTGGCGACCACCGAGCAAGTGTCCGGGCAGTCGAGCGGACAGGCCGTTTGGACGGTCGTCGTCGCGATCGACGGACCCGGGACGGAGACGGTGTCGATCTCTCGGGCTCGATCGGGCATCGACATGCTGGCGATCTTATCTTCGCGCACGCGCTGGCGCGCCTGTCGCAGCGCCGGAGGGCGGCGAGAAGGGATCGTGAGAAGAGAAAACGCTAAGAGCGAGGTGCGATGCCTGAGATCGCCGCCCGCTGGTGCTCCTCGAGTGTGGGTTCTTGCGGTTTGAGGCCGATCGTCCAGTTCGAGACGTCAGGACTTCGCCCGATGCAGCCGAGGTGCTCTGAACCATTCCGAGTTGAAGCAAGCTGATTTGTCGCCAGAAACCAGAGGTGCGTCGGGAAATCCACTTGACTGTCAAGATTTTCTGTGATTTCTTGGCAGCATCGGTCCTTAGAACACCGATTTTTTTTCTTATGCTCACCCCTGCAGTCTTCGGCGAACGTGCCGAACCGTTCCCAGATGAATCCGTCGTGCCGACGGACGCTCCTCGGGATCCCGTTCGCCGCGACATCACCCGCTGGCCGCAGCCTGCGGCACGTGCGTACCTCCTCGACGCGTGGTCCGGAACGCGCGGTGATCCGTCCGGACAACGTCGACTTGCGCTTCGGCTGTCGGCACGTAGGGCGCTGTGGGAAGCCTGCCCAGCAACGCTCGGTGACTCTCGACGCATCCTGCGCGCCATTCTGAGCGGCCGACCGGCGAGCGAAGGCCGCCGCCTCGAGCTCCTCTACCTGCTGACGTTCTGTGGACAGGGAGCCGGCGAAGGGCTGGCGGAGATCGAGGCCGATCCCACGTTCCTCGCAACGCTTGGTCAGCCGTCGGGCCGCGGCACCCGCGATTTGCTCATGCGGGCGCTGGAGACGCTGGCGGCCGGTGTCGGCCCGAAGCAGGCCGGCTTGGGCTCGAGCCACCGACGGGCTGCCCATCGCGCCTTCGTGGACCCGCTCGGCTTCGCCATGCTCTGCGTCGAAGAAGGGCGTCGGCTGGTTGAGGACGAGGTCTTCAGCCGTCGTTTGCATCACACTGAGGCCTCCCGGCAGGGATCGTCGAATGCGGCCGACAGCCTGCACGAGCTGCTGGTGATCCTCGACGATCCGTTCCTGGCGGCATTCGATCCGCTGGCGTTGGCCGATTGTCTGGCAGCGGCCGAGCTCGCTCTTGTGGATGCTCATCGCGGCTTCGGTCAGGCAGCGGCCGCAGCGCGAGCTCTGGCGCGCGCCGGTCGGCAGCTGCGTCGCGGCACCGGTGGCGAAGAGCTGCGCGCTCGCTGGCATGCAGCGGGCGCAGAACAGGAAGCGGTCGCCGGGCGCCGTGCGCAGGCCCTCGAGCGATCGGCCGCAGGCGATCAGGCGCTGCGCTTCGTCCGGCAGCCCGATCGCCGCGCCGAGGCGCTATTCGAGCACGCTCGACTTCTGCGCCGACTCGGTGGCGATCCTGCCCGCTCCGGCAGGCTTTGCGACCTGGCGCTCAATCTTCTCGGCCAACTGCCGCCGACGGTGCATCCGCGGCTACGGCTGCGCCTGCTCCACGAGCTGGCCGGCAGCGAGGTCGATCTGATGCAGCGCCGCCTCGGCACCGACGCGATGGTTGCGCGCTTCGTGCCTCGCCGCGAGATCGACGGAGCACTGACCAGTGCCCTGGCGCACGCAGCCCGTCGGCTGGTCGGTGAGCATCGGGCTCTCGATCGTGCCCGGATCCACCTT
>JBCBCF010000438.1:0-2208 GCA_038530905.1 Acidobacteriota bacterium | reverse complement strand
TTCTCGATCGACCTGCGGCGAGCCTCGCGACGTCCGCGCCCGCCGGCGGACTGCCCGGCCGACGCTCCGCGGATTCCGGCCGATCCCTGACGACGACGACCCTGCAGCGCTCCCTGGCCTGCAGCGCGCCGTGGCGTAGGAGAGAGAGCGCGGCGCCGCGACGATCAGCGCAGCAGGTGACGCAGGAAGTCCTGCACTTCGTCGTCGCGATCGGTGCGCGGCTTGGTAAACGCGATGCCGACACGATCTTCTTGGATCCAGGTGACCCGCCCCTCGACCTCGAGGGTCTGGCCGAAGGAGGTCAAACGGCAGCCGACGCGGTCGCCTTCCGCCAGCATGTCGAGTGGTCCGCGCAGGCAAAGGCCGCCAAAGCTGAGGTTCTCCAACACCACGCGGCGGGGCGCCGCGCCCTCGAGATCCAGATCCACCCGCTGATCAAGGCGGATGCGTAGGTCCTGCCGCTTGCCGAGATCGAGCGCCGCCGCGACGTTTTCGCTGTGCCGCCGGGCGGCGGCGATCTGCAGCTTCAGCGCGATGCCGGGATAGGTGTCAAGAACCTGCAACAACCGCCACTTCGAGACGCGCAACAGGAGGGTCGGCTCGGTCGTGCGCGCCGCGGCGGTCCGCGTCACCCCGTCGAAGATGCCCATCTCACCGAAGAACTCTTCGGCGCCCAGGCGGGCGATCAGCTGCATCGGGCGGCCTACCTCGTCGCGGAAAAGCGTCACCCCGCCGCTGCGGACCACATAAAAATAGTCGGCTGGATCGCCATGGCCGAAAATCCGCGCGTGCGCCGGCAGGCGCACTTCCTCGAAATGCCGCGCGAACTCGTCAAGCTCTTCGGCCAGGAGATCAGCGAAGAGAGGAATGCGCGCCAGCACGTGGCGCGACGGGGCGCCGCTGCGCCGCATCGTCGAAGTCCCGCCGTCGTGCGCGCCGTCGTCGGTCATCCCCGGTCTCCCTGCGCGACCCGGCACTCGGCAGGGCTCCGTACCGAAACCGCCAGGTCGCCGCCGGAGCATATACTCCGGTCGAAACCTGTCATCGTGCTGCCTCCTCGTCTGTTGCCAAGGGACCCAATCCGATGCCTCCAAAGCTGCTCGACTACAACGCGACCCTGGTCGAGCGCGTTGACCTGACGCCGTCGTTGGCCGTTTTCCGGATCCGTGCCGACGAGCCGCTCGACGGTGAGCCGCCGTTCGTTCCTGGTCAATATGTGACGCTCGGTTTGAATAACGACGACCGACCCGAGTTGGGCTCGGTGCGGCGACCGATGTCGATCGCCTCGGCGCCGGAGGATCGCGACGCACTGGAGTTCTACATCCGCTTCGTCGGCCGACCGGAGTCGGACAACCCGCTGACCCACCTCCTGTGGAAAACGGCCGAAGGCGACCGCCTCTACCTGCGGCCGAAGGCGGTCGGGCACTTCACGCTCAACCACACGATCGGCACCGACGATCCGCGGCGCAAGGTCTTCGTCGCGGCCGGCACCGGCCTGGCTCCCTTCATCAGCATCGTGCGCAGCCGTCTCGCCGCCGATCCGCAGGCCGATCTCTCGGACTGCGTCATTCTGCACGGCGCCTCCTACCCGGACGATCTCGGCTATCGCGCCGAGCTCGAGGAGCTGCAGGCCAACGGATCGACCGGCCGCGGCCTGCATTACTTCTCGACAATCAGCCGGCCTCACGAGGTCGAGGCCTGGGTCGGTGATCACGGTCGCGTGGAAGATTTCTTCCTGCCTGCGCGCCTCGCCGAGCTCGAAGAGAGGATCGGCCTCGGTCCGGGCGAGCTGCGGCCGGAGCACGCGACGGTCTTCATCTGCGGCCTGCAGGGGACGATCGCCCAGACGATCGTGCGCCTACTGGATCGCGGCTTCGTGCCGGACAACCGCAAGCTGCGCCGGGCGTTCGAGGTCGAAGAGCACCCGCCGTCGCTTTTCTACGAGCAATACGACGCCACGCCGGTGATTGACGTCAAGAATCCGGATGTTCTCGATCCGCTGCGCGCACGACTGCACGCAGCGCTCGGCGGTGCCTGAGCTGGCGCCGGTCAGCGCTCTCGAGCTCTACGCCGGCATCGGCGGATTCGCGCTCGCCATCGGCCGGCGCCCGCAGGTTCTGGCCGCCATCGATCAGGATCGCGACGCGCTAGCGGTCTACCGCCACAATCTCCATCGTCGGACCGAGTCCGGCGATCCTGAGCGCGCGC
>JBCBCF010000437.1:0-2212 GCA_038530905.1 Acidobacteriota bacterium | reverse complement strand
GACGGCGAGCTTCAGCGATGGGCGCTCGATGCGAGCACTCTCGCCGACGAGACTCCTCGTTCGTCGGACTCCGATCGACGCTGACGCGTCAGCTCGGCTTAACGCGTGGCCGCGCCGACCTCGGCGCGGCCACGCGCGTTGTGTGAAACGTGCGCAATGTCATCAAGTAACGCAATGAACCGCGGATCGCTCGACAGCGCGGTGAACGCCGGCTCGAAGGCGAGGGTCAGAAGCGAAGGATCGCGCCGGTGAAAGAGGCTCTCGAGCCGTCGCATCGCCTCGTCGGGCCGATCGGCTCGCGCGGCGATCGCTGCGCCCAGCAGACCCTCGAGCTTCGGCTCGACATCGAGCCAAAGACCGTAGACTGACCGCAATCCACCTCGCGCGAAGGCTTCGTCGAGCGCCGGTGATGTGGGGCCGCGGCCAGAACGGACCAGCCAGGCGCGGAGGCCGGTAAATGACTCCTCCGGGCGGCCGAGCCAGTCGAGCACGCCGACGCGCAACAGCTCGGCGTCGTGCGAACGCGGTGGATCCAGCCCGTCGAGCACCTCAAGGGCCTCCTCAAAACGTCCGCCGAGCGTCAGAGCCGACGCGACGTGGAACTGACGAAACGAATTGAAAGCGTCCCAGCGAGCTGCCATCTGTGCATGCGAGACCGCCGCTTCATGTCGGCCTTGAGCACTCAGAACCCGCCATGCCGCGGCATGCGGCGCGACGGACTTCTTGCTGAGTTGAAAGGCACGTTGCAGGTCTGCCTCGGCAGCCGATACCTGCCAGTCCACGAAGAAACGCAACACTCCGCGCGCCGCCCAGCCAGGACCGAAGGAGGGATCGATGGCAAGAGCATTCTCAAGATCGCGGCGCGCCAGCTCGACCCGCTCCGGGCGTTCCGCAACCGGCAGTCGCCGCGCCTTCGCCATCTGCGCAACAGCCCGAGCTGTGAGTGCCGGCACGAAGCCGGGCGCCTGTTCGAGACTCTGATCGAAGAGAGTCAGAGCACGGTCGATCCCGTCGGCCGTTCCTTCCTTGAGCGCCATCTCACCGCGAATCCAGGCATCTTCGGCCGGCGGCGGCACCCAGGCGCGATCCAGCGGTCGGGCGTCGGCAGAACCAGAGGATGCAGAACACTCGGCCTCGGGAACCGAAAGGCAGGCGTCGACCGTCTCGGCGATCTGAGTGGCGACGCCCTCGATCGCCGGAATCGAGCTGGTCCACCGATCGGTGAAAGGACGGATTCCGGTCTCGACGTCGATGAGCGTCACTGTCGTCTGAACGAGATCGAGTCGGCGCAGCACACGGACTTCGAGCCGGTGGCTCGCAACGCGACCGGCCGGCGCGGCGTCGCGGGACCGCCGAAGCACGATCGCCTCCTGCATCTCTGCCGCGACGCTTGCTTCGAGCGTCGCGACGAGCGCACGGTCTGCGGCAGCCTCAGGAAAAGCAGAGACCACGTCCAGCTCCACCACCGGCAGCGACGGCACCCTTGAGCTCGAACGCATTGCCTGCACCCCCCAGCCGGCCGCCAAGGCGATCAGAAGCGCAAGAAACGCACACCACGTCCTTAGGCGTGGCCAGGAGTCCCGGTTCGGTCGGCGCGCCAACATCCCTCGCCGCAACGGCTCGTTTGCTGCATCGGCCGCGTCATCCCCAAGTGGCGCGACCTCGACACACCACCGATATCCGCGCCCCTTGATGGTTTCGAGGTAGCGCGCACGATCGGCACGGTCACCCAACACCTTACGCAGGCTGTAGACCGCGACCGTTAAAGCGTCGTCGGTCACGGCTCGACCATCCCAAACCGACGTCAAGAGCTCATCTCGCGTCAGCGTTCGGCCAGTGCTCCCTGCGAGTTCGACAAGCAGCCGCATGACCTGCGGTTGGAGCGAGCATGACCGGCCGTCCGGCGCCTCGACCCGCAGCCGATCCGGCCAGACGCGCCAGCCGTCAAATGAGAAGGGAGAGTCGATCATTGCCTTCAACAACCCTGCTTCGATCGCACCACGAAGTTCGAGGAGAACAGACGCTTCGTCAACGGATACGAAGACTCCAGCTCAGGGTTGACCCTTTTCCAGAACCCTCAGCGCGCCCTGCGTCACTGACCTCCGCCCCGTCATAACCGTTGGTCCAGCGGCGAACCATCGAATCCTCGACCGAGGCCAGGCGCTGCGCGATGTCGTCGTAGGCGAACGCGAGCGGCCCTGTTCGCCCCTCG
>JBCBCF010000436.1:0-2228 GCA_038530905.1 Acidobacteriota bacterium | reverse complement strand
CCCGACCGTCCCCGCCACGTCAACGACGGCGCCCGGGCCCGGTCCCGATTCGGCGCTGACCCGCCTGCTTCTCGTCGAGGACGACGACATCGACAGCATGGCGATCCTGCGTCACGTCGAGCGCAGCGGCCTCGACTACCGCGTCACGGTCGCGCGATCTCTCGCCGAGGCGCATCAACTCCTGGCGACGGAAACATTCGATGTATTGCTCACCGATCTTCGGCTGGGCGACGGCGAGGGCCTCGAGCTGATCGATCGCGCGCCGGACCTGCCGATCATCGTCATCACCGGCGTCGGCGACGAAGCGACGGCGTCGCGCGCTCTTCGAGCCGGCGCGCACGACTACCTGATCAAGGACATCGAGGGTCGGTATCTGACGATGGTGCAGCCGACCGTCGAAGCGGCGCGCCGTCACCATCGATCGACGCACGACGCGAAGGTTCTGTCGCAGGCGCTGCGAGCCCTTCACGATGCGGTCTGCCTGACCGATCTCAGCGACCGGCTGACCTTCGTCAACCGCTCGTTCCTGCGTCTCTACGGCATGAAGTCGGGGGAGCAGGCCCTCGGGATGCGCTCGGCGGAGCTCTGGCCGGAGTCGTCGGCTCCAGCAGCCGACGAGCCGCGTCCTCTGCAACCTGCGCCCGCGAACCGCCTGCCGACCGCGGGCGAAGCAGGAGATTGCCTTCAGCGGCGTCGGGACGGTTCGACCTTCAACGCCCGAATCTCGCGATCGCCGGTCTTCGACGCTCAGGGTGAGCGCATCGGCGCCGTCTACGCCATCCGGGATACGAGCGCTCGACGGCGGTCCGAAGTGCGCCTGCGCGAGAGCGAGGAGCGCTACGCCCTGGCCGCCGAGGCGGCGGGTGACGGCCTGTGGGATTGGGACCTGCGCAGCGGCGAGGTCTACTACTCGAAACGCTGGCGGCGCGCTCTCGGCCTGGACGACGCGACCCCTCTCGAACCGACGCTGGAGAGCTGGACGAGCAGGGTCCATGCCGACGATCTGCCGCTGCTGCAGGCGGGCCTCGACACACACCTCGCGGCGGGCTCGCCGCATCTCGAGCTCGAGCATCGCGTGCGGTCGGCGGACGGAACCTGGCGATGGATGCAGGTGCGGGGCCTGGCCGTGCGGGACGCAGACGGGCGAGTGACCCGCTTTGCTGGATCGATGCGCGACACGACGAGCCGGCGGCGGGCAGAGGAGCAGCTCAGCCACGCTGCCCTGCACGACGCGCTCACCGAACTGCCGAATCGGGCGCTCTTCATGGACCGCCTCGATCGCGCGCTGCAGCGCGGTGGCCGCTGCACGGTCTTCTTTTTTGACCTCGACCGTTTTCAGCGCATCAACGACAGTCTCGGTCATCAGGTCGGCGACCAGCTCTTGCGCAAGATCGCGCACCGGCTGCGGGAGGCCGTGGGGCCCGTCGACACGGTCGCCCGCCTGTCGGCCGACGAGTTCGTCGTGCTGTTGGATGAGCCCGACCCGAGCCGCGACCTCGAGGCGGACGCGACGCGCCTGCTCGAGATCGTCGGTGAGCCGTTGGAGCTGGCAGGTCAGCGCGTTTATCCGTCGGCCAGCCTCGGCGTGGTGGTCGGTGGCGGGCTCTACCGGCGTGCCGAGGAGATGCTGCGCGACGCGGACATCGCCATGCATCAGGCCAAGCGGCAGGGACGAGGCCGGTGGGCGCGTTTCGAGGAGGGCATGGGGTCGCGCGCGGTGGCCGCGCTGCGGACCGAAAGCGACATCCGAAAAGCGCTCGAGCGGGACGAACTGGAGCTGCGCTACCAGCCGATCGTCGATCTGCAAGCCGCTCAGCTCGCGGGCTTTGAGGCGCTGCTGCGCTGGAATCACCCGCAGCGCGGCCTGCTGTCGCCGGCTGACTTTCTCGATGTCGCGCGCGATGCAGGTCTGATTGCACCGATCGGCTGGTGGGTGCTCGACGAGGCCTGTCGTCAGGCCGCCGCATGGGAGCGGGCGTCCGGGCGGCCGATGGAGATGGCCGTCAACCTCGATGCCGAGCAGCTTGGCGCCTCGAGCCTCGACGCGCGGGTCGAGCAGTCCCTCGACCAGGCCGGGCTCGACCCGCGCCGCCTGCGTCTCGAGATCACCGAGAGCATGTTGGTCCGCCATCCTGAGCAGGCGTCGCGCAAGCTCGGTCGCCTTCGGGAGCACGGCGTCCGTGTCGACATCGACGATTTCGGGACCGGTTATTCGTCCCTCGCCCAGC
>JBCBCF010000435.1:0-2230 GCA_038530905.1 Acidobacteriota bacterium | reverse complement strand
TCGACCCACGCATGTTGGTGGCAACGGGCTACGGCGGTCTCCAAGGCTGGATCG
Organism: Acidobacteriota bacterium; assembly: GCA_038530905.1. Taxonomy (GTDB): domain Bacteria; phylum Acidobacteriota; class Thermoanaerobaculia; order Multivoradales; family J023; genus JAUIJL01. Next base: position 2,176 of record JBCBCF010000435.1, on the reverse strand, counting down.
AACCGACGGTTGCCGGGCTGCTCGCCCTCGCCGCGCTGCTCGGACTGTGGCGCGGGAGCCGCCGACGGTCACGCCGGGAGCCGGTCGATCGCGCGCCGTCCGAGCGCTTCGACAGCGGGATCGCCTCGGCCGCTCTGCTGTTTGCCCTCGCCTACCTCTCGCTGCCGGCCGTCGCGCAGGCAACCGTCTTGATGTCGTCGCGCTGGCTGCCGCCCGCCTTCGCGCTTGCCTTGCTCGCCCTGCCGATGTCGTCGGCCGACGACCGTGGACGCGACCGGGCGCTGTCGCGCCTCTTGCCGGCGGCTGCCTTGCTGCTGATCGTGGCGGGAACGGTCGTCACCTGGCGATCGTTCGAGCGCGAGGAGCTGGCCGGCTTCGACGAGGCCATCGAGCGAATCGAACCTGGATCGAGGGTTCTCGGTCTCGATCTCCGCAAGACCAGCGAGAGGATCCGCGGCTTTCCCTTCTACCACCTGCACGCCTGGGCGCAGGTGCTGCGCGGCAGCGAGCTGTCGACCAGCTTCGCCGGCCACGCATCGAGCCTCGTGGTGTATCGCGAGTTGCCGCACACGCCGGCCTGGACGCCCGGCCTGGACTGGGCTGCCGAGCGGGTGCGCGAGTCCGACGTGCCCCATTTCGATGCCGTGCTCGTGCACGCCGAGCCGCGCGTTCTCGCCCGCTTCGTGCGCGATCCTCGGCTGAGCCTGGTCGGTACACCGGCGCCGTGGAGTCTGCTGCAGGTGAATCCCGCGGTGCGGCTGCATGCCGAAGCCGGCTCAGCGGAGGCGATTCGATAAGCTCCCTCGATTCCATGATCGAGAATTCATGACTTCGTCGACCAGCCCGCCTCCGCTTTCCACCTCGCCTTTCTTGCGTTTCGATCGCGCCGCATGGAAACCGCTGCGCGCCGCCACACCGCTGACGCTCGACGAGGACGACCTCGAGGCCGTGCGGGGCATCAACGAAGACATCTCCCTCGCTGAGGTCGAGGCGATCTATCTGCCGCTCTCGCGCCTGCTGAACCTCTACGTCGGCGCGACCCAGCAGCTCCACAGCGCCACCGACACCTTTCTCGGACGCCACCACGCGAAGGTGCCCTACGTCGTCGGCATCGCCGGCAGCGTGGCGGTCGGGAAGAGCACGACGGCGCGCCTGCTGCAGCTCCTGCTGTCGCGCTGGCCGAATACGCCGAAGGTGGATCTGGTGACCACCGACGGCTTCCTGCATCCGAACCGCGTGCTCGAGGCACGCGGCCTGATGGAGCGCAAAGGCTTTCCCGAGTCCTACGACGCGGCGAAGCTGCTGCGCTTCGTCGCTGCGGTCAAGGGCGGTGTTGCCGAGGTCTCGGCGCCGGTCTACTCGCATCAGACCTACGATTTGGTCGAGGGCGAGGCACAGCAGGTGCGCACGCCCGACATTCTGATTCTCGAAGGTCTCAACGTTCTGCAAACCGGCGACGGCATGCCTGCGCGCATCTTCGTGTCGGACTATTTCGACTTCTCGATCTACGTCGACGCGCCGGCGGACGTGATCGAGCGCTGGTACATCGATCGCTTCCTCACGCTGCGCGAGACGGTCTTCACGGATCCTGACTCGTACTTCCATCGCTTCGCCGCCATGAGCGACGCCGAGGCCGTCGCCTTCGCCCGCGAGATCTGGATGACGATCAACGGGCCGAATCTCAAGCGCAATATCGAACCAACGCGCGAGCGGGCCGATCTGATCCTCGAAAAGGGCGCCGAGCACTCCGTCCGTTCCGTCCGCCTCCGCCGCCTCTAAGCCTTGTTCCAGTGATCCGGGAAGGCGCCACGTGCGCCTCCAACAGTCGATTCATGCACTGACTTGAAACATGTGTTTAAATCGATCGTACGAACACAGACACACGCGGCGATCACAAGGCGTCCGGACGTGTCGACCGAGGACCAATGACTTCCGAACCCCTCAGCCCACTGTCTTCCGCCGGCCGGGTGCCCGAGACATCTGATTCCGCCGACACCAAAGAGCGTCTGCTTGCCGCCGGCGCCAAAGTGTTCGCCGAGCTCGGATTCGACGATGCCACCGTGCGGCAGATCTGTGCTGTCGCCGGCGCCAACCCGGCGGCGGTGAATTACCACTTCGGCGACAAGCAACGCTTCTACGCCGAGGTCTTGGCCACCAGCCACCAACGCGCGGCGGC
>JBCBCF010000434.1:0-2290 GCA_038530905.1 Acidobacteriota bacterium | reverse complement strand
TCTTCGTCGGCTATCTGGACCGTTCGTCGGATCTCTTGGACTGCTACCGCGCCGCCGACCTCTTCATCTTCGCCTCAAAGACTGAAACGCAGGGCCTGGTGCTGCTCGAAGCGATGGCGCTCTCCGTGCCGGTGGTCTCGACCGCTTTCCTCGGCACTCGCGACATTCTCGGTCCGGGCAAGGGATGCCTCGTGGCCGAGGATGACGAGGAACACTTTGCCTCTCAGGTGCTGCGCCTGCTGCACGATCACGAGCTGCGCGGCGAGCTGCGCAAGCACGCCCGCGACTATGCGCTCGGTGAGTGGAGCGCTTCGGTGATGGCGGAACGCATGGCCGACCTCTACGGGCGGCTGGTTGGCCGGGCCGAGATCTCGGCGGCTGCCTGATAGGTTTTCAGCCATGCGCATCGCCCTTGTCACGGAGACCTTTCCACCCGAGGTCAACGGCGTCGCGCGCACCCTCGAGCAGCTGTCGCTTGGCCTCGCTGGCCGCGGTCACGAGTTGCAGGTCGTCCGTCCTCGTCAAGGGCCTCCGACCGCCGACCGCCCATGGCGAGAGGTCTTGAGCCTGGCCTGTCCGATTCCGATGTATCCGGGGCTGCGCTTCGGAGTTCCGGTGCTCTTGCGACTGCGGCGGCGCTGGCGGGAATGGCGGCCTGACGTGGTGCATATCGCCACCGAAGGTCCTCTGGGCCTGGCTGCGTTGCGAGCAGCCAACGTCCTGGACCTGCCCGTCTCCTCGACATTCCACACGAATTTTCACGACTACGGCCGGTTCTACGGCTACGGCGGATTCTTCAAGGTCGCGGTGGCCTACCTGCGCTGGTTCCACAATCGAACCCGCATCACGCTGGTGCCGGGACCCGACGTTGTCGAGCGTCTGGCGGATCGTGGCTTCGAGCGTCTCGACGTGCTCGCTCGCGGTGTCGATCGCGAGCAGTTCCGCCCGAACCGCCGCGATCCTGAGCTGCGTCGAGAGTGGGGTGTCGGGCCGGACGAGCGCGTTGCCGTTTACGTGGGCCGACTGGCCAGCGAGAAGAATCCGACGCTCGCCATCCGCGCGTTCGAGAGCCTGCGGCGGCAGGACCCGTCCTGGCGCTGCGTCGTGGTCGGTGACGGGCCGGCCGCGGCCGAGATGCGCGACGGCTTTCCCGGCGCGATCTATGCCGGCATGCGGCGGGGCGCCGACCTCGCTGCTCACTACGCGTCCGGCGACCTGCTGATCTTCCCCAGTCTCACCGAGACGTTCGGGAACGTTCTGCTCGAAGGCATGGCTTGCGGCGTCGCGCCGATCGGTTTCGACTACGCGGCGGCCCGCCAGCTCGTCGAGCACGGCGTGGACGGTCTCGTGGCCCCGCGCTCCGACGCCGACGCCTTTCTCGAGCAGGTCGAGCGCGCGGGCGCGATGCCGCTCGCGGACCTGCGGTCGATGGGCGATCGCGCGGCGACCAAGGCCGCCGGCTGGACCTGGCAGCGCATCGTCGAGCGTTTCGAAGGCTATTTGCGGGCGGTCGCCGGTCAGGCACCGGCCGAAGCGCGCGCCGCCTGACCGCCTCGAGGTCCGATCGACCGCAGATCAGCCGGCGATGGCGTCGCGCAACTCGTTGATGGCGCGATCGAGCGCCGCGTCGACGGCGCGTTCCCACGACTTGGCGTCGGTCGCCGCTGCGCCGTCGGGTGGGAAGAGGATCGAGCGCGAGGCGTTGACCAAGCCGCCTTCGAGCCGTCCTCCTTCGCCGCGCACAAAGGCGCGCACCGCGTCGCGCGCCGAGCCACCCTGCGCGCCGTAGCCTGGGACCAGCAGCGGCGCGTGCGGCAGCAACTTACGGACGCGCGCCGCCGGTTCGGGAAAGGTCGCGCCGACGACGACCCCCAGGGACGACCAGCCGGTGGCGCCGCGGAGTGACTCGCCGAGGGGAGCCAGCATCCGAGCGACCCGGGCGTACACCGGCTCGTCGTCGGCACACAGGTCCTGCACGTCGCTCGAGCCGGGGTTGCTCGTGCGCACGAGGACGAAGAGCCCGCTACCGCCGGCGCGCGCCGCCTCGATGAACGGCGCCAGGCTGTCGGCGCCGAGGTACGGGTAGACGGTCAGCGCGTCGACCGGCAGCGGCGCGTCAGGGCCGAGATAGGCGCGCGCATAGCCGGCGGCGGTCGAGCCGATGTCCCCTCGCTTGGCGTCGAGAACCACCAGCAGCCCAGCGGAGCGCGCGCGGTTCACGATCTCGTGAAGCAGGCGCACGCCGCGCCAGCCGAGCTGCTCGAAGAACGCGATCTGCGGCTTGACGACG
>JBCBCF010000433.1:0-2341 GCA_038530905.1 Acidobacteriota bacterium | reverse complement strand
CGGCGACGGACGCTATTGGGGCATTTTCCCGCAGCCGGAGAACCATGCGCTCGATCGCTATGAGCTGATCGAAGAGCGCGCCGAGATCCAGAGCGAGGCCTCGTGGGCCCGCTGGTGGCGCGCGAAGGATGCCTCGATCGATCGCAACCCGACCAAAGAGCTCGACCAGGATCTCATCCGCGAGCGCGCGAGCCAGGGCAGCCAGATCGAGCGCGACTGGCTCGGCGACATGGACGATCAGACGTTCCAAGACTGGCTCGAAACGCTCGAGAACGAGCCGGCCGAGTACTACACCTCGGTCAACGACTGGCAAGGCAATGAGATCGCCCGGTCGAAGACCCGGGTCGCCGAGGTGCGGAACAACTGCCGAATCGAGCTGACCGAGGCGCAACAGGGCGTCGCTGAGAATCTGACGGTCGGCGAAACAGCCTATTGGCAGCGCGGTGAGAACGTCTTCCACTGGGAATGCGACGGCATCGTGGCGCGCGTCGATGCCAACCAGATCCGACGGGCTGACGAAATTTGTCGCGTGTGCGTCATCGCGTGGTGGGAGCGCCCCGGCGTCCTGGTTCCGGCCTTCACCGGCGTGGCGGGCATCGGCGGTGTGCTGCTGCTTGACGACGACGACCCGCCACCGGTCTCCCCGTCTTCGCCCTGACGCGCCGCAGATCGAAGCGCCGCGACCGGCCTCGAGCCAGGCCGGCCGGTTTCGATCCGGTCATGCCAGGATCCGCTTCGCCCTCCCTCCGGGCCTCGGCACCAGACGATCGGGCGGCAGGCTGAAGTCCGCAGGGTCGGTGCCTTCTCGACCGACTGCCCGAGCGTCGCTCTAGGCTGGCGCGATCCTCTTCGCATGTCCGCTTCCACGCATCGTCTCGTCATCGAGCCTCGCGAAGGCTGGCGTCTCGTCGACTGGGGTGAGTTGATCCGCTATCGGGACCTCCTCTTCTTCCTGGTCTTGCGCGACGTCAAGGTCCTCTACAAGCAGACCGCCCTCGGTTTCGGATGGGCGATCATCCGCCCGCTCTTCAGCACGATCATCTTCTCCGTCGTCTTCGGGGGTCTCGCCAGCCTGCCGAGCGACGGTGTTCCGTATCCCCTGTTTTCGCTCGCCGCCTTGGTGCCCTGGACCTATTTCTCGACGAGCATGACCAAGGCCAGCTCGAGCCTGGTCCAAAACAGCGGGCTCGTGACCAAGGTCTATTTCCCCCGCCTGGTCATTCCGCTGACGCCGGTCCTCGCCGGCCTGGTCGATTTCGCCATCGCGTTCGCCATGCTGGCGATCTTGATGGCGATCTACGGCATGGTGCCGACCCTTTGGGCTCTGACGCTGCCGCTTCTGATCGCTCTCCTCATGCTGACCGCGGTCGGCATCGGACTCTGGCTCTCGGCCCTCGCAATTCAGTATCGCGATGTGCACCACGCGACACCGTTCCTGGTTCAGATCCTGATCTACGCCGCGCCCGTGGTGTGGCCAAGCTCGCTGATCCTGGAGCGCTTTCCGGAGCATGGCGAGGCGTTGCGCTTGCTCTACGGTCTCTATCCGATGGCAGGAGTCATCGAAGGGTTTCGATCGGCGCTGCTCGGCACGACGCCCATGCCGTGGGATCTGCTGGCGGTCGGCACGCTGAGCGCGCTGGCGTTGACGCTCTCAGGCCTTCTCTTCTTCCGCCGCACCGAGCGCGTCTTCGCCGACGTCGCATGAGCCCGGCGAGACCCGATCGATGAGCTCGCTCTCCGCCTCCGCGCCGGTCGCGATCCGGGTCGAGAAGCTCGGCAAGCGCTATCGCCTCGGCACGCGCGACCGGCGCCACGACACGTTGGTCGGAGCCGCCCTGGCGGCAATCCGCTCGCCTCTCGACAACCTGCGCCGGTTGCGCAGCCTGTCGGACTTCCGGGACGACGATCGCACCGAGGCAGACGACGTGCTGTGGGCGCTGCGTGACATCGATTTCACGGTGCCGCAAGGCCAGGTCGTCGGCGTCATTGGCCACAACGGCGCTGGCAAGTCGACACTGCTCAAGATCCTGTCGCGCATCACCGAGCCGAGCCGCGGGCGGGCGGTGCTCGAGGGCCGCCCGGCGAGCCTGCTCGAGGTCGGCACTGGCTTTCATCCCGAGCTGACCGGACGCGAGAACGTCTATCTCAACGGCACGGTGCTCGGCATGGCCAAGGCCGAGGTCGATCGCAAATTCGACGAGATCGTTGACTTCGCGGAAGTAGAGCGCTTCGTCGACACGCCGGTCAAACGCTACTCGTCCGGCATGAAGGTGCGGCTGGCGTTCGCCGTCGCCGCCCACCTGGAACCCGAGATCCTGATGATCGACGAGGTGCTCTCGGT
>JBCBCF010000432.1:0-2347 GCA_038530905.1 Acidobacteriota bacterium | reverse complement strand
GCAGCGCCCGAAGGCGGCGCGAGGCGCGCAGGTTGACGAGGGCAGGGAGCCCAAGCGCGGCCCCGGCGAGGGCGAGCGCACCCGCGACGCGTCGACGCCGTACCTGGGCGTCCGAAGGCTGCAGAGCGGGCATCGGCACGCACCCTAGCACGCGCTCCTGAGCCTTCCGGGCGAGTCGCTCAGGACGGTCCGGACGGCGGAGAGGCCTACGCTAGACTGCCGCCAAGGAGCTTCGTCATGGCGGTTCTCACCATCGTTCGACTCGGCCATCCGGCTCTGCGCACACCTGCCGAGGCCGTTCCTCCAGAGCGCATCACCGACCCGGAGATGCAGACTCTCGTCGATGACCTCGTCGACACCATGCGTGACGGCCAAGGCGTGGGCCTGGCGGCCCCGCAGGTCGGCATTTCGCAGCAGATCTTCGTCTGGGCCTCGGTCGATCCGGACCAACCGGTCGAGGATCCGCCGGTGCGCGCGATCTTCAATCCGGCGATCGACATCCTGTCGCGCGACACGGTGCACGAGTGGGAAGGCTGCCTGTCGATCCCCGACCTGCGCGGCCTGGTCCCGCGCGTGCCGGTGATCCGCCTGCGCGGCTTCGACCGCGACGGTGCGCGCGTCGACGATCGCCTGGAGAACTACGAGGCGCGCATCGTCCAGCATGAGTTCGATCATCTCAACGGCATGATCTTCCTCGATCGCATGCGCGATTTGCGCTCTCTTTCGTTCGGCGCCGAGTGGGAGGAGTTCATGACCTCCGACGACGAGGCCGACGCCCGCTCGGTCGGCTGAGCGGCGCCGGAACGCGACGGCGATGGGGCGTCGACTTCTGGTGCTGTGGGCTGGTCGCCATCGCCGCGACGCCTGGGAAACCCTCTGCGCCGACTACCGAGGGCGCATCGCCCGCGATCTCGAGATCGAAGATCGGATGATCAAAGCGCGCGCTGCAGGAAGCGATCCCGGCCGGCTCAAGGCCGAGGGTGCGGCGCTGCTTGCGGCGCGCCCGGAGCCGTGCTGGACGGTCGCTCTCGATCCTCGCGCGCGCGCACGATCCTCGGACGCCCTGGCGGCTGACCTGCGCGACTGGCTCGACACCTGGCCGCATGCGATCGCATTCGTCATCGGATCCGATCTCGGCCTGGATTCGAGCGTGCTTGAGGCCGCCAGGACTCGGCTGTCGTTCGGTCCGATCGTCCTCGGTCACGAGCTCGCACGTCTCGTGCTCTACGAGCAGCTCTATCGGGCGCTTTCCGCCGATCGAGGAATCAAGTACCATCGCGCCTGATTTCGAGCCGGCCCAGCGAAATTTCGCCGGGCGCTCGAGGCACATCGCCCGCCATCGCCCGCCGATGCGCGGACCTGCTGGTCGCCCGCCAGCGACCCCGACGTCACCGCGAGGACCCTCGATCCGTGGCCGAGACCTTGACACCGAGCCAGCATCTGTCCGCGACCGAGCTCAAGTCCCTGGAGCAGGCTCTCATCGCGAAGCGTCTGGAGGTGTCGAAGCTCTACCGCCAGGATGTGGAGGCTGGCAAAGAGGCTTCTGACGACAACGCCGACGATTTCGCTGATCGGGCCAACAACTCCTACAACCGGGAGACCAACTTCGCCCTGAGTGACGGCGAGCGCCAGCTCTTGATCGCCATCGACGCCGCGCTTCTGCGCATGGAGCAGGGCACCTACGGTGTGTGCCAGAACTGCGGTCAGTTGATCGGTGTCGAACGCCTGCGCGCGGTGCCTTGGGCGCAGTACTGCATCGAATGTCAGGAGCTGCACGAGAGCGGCCTCCTGGACAATTGATCGGCTCGGGCGCGATGTCCGACTCCCGCCTCGAGGTGCTGCTGCGCGGCGTTGCCGCCGAGGATTCGCAGCCCGTTTACCTGTTTGTCGGTGATTTGGTGGCGATCGAGCCACAGGCGGCGCGTCTCGCCCAGGCGCTCGCCGAGCAGATCGGCTGCCGTGCCAGCATCGAGCGGCGACCGCCGCGCCTCGACGCTGTCTTCGCCGATCTCCGCACCGGTTCCCTCTTCGATCCCGGCAAGGTCGTCACCGCCGTCGACACGGCCGTGCTCGCCGACGTGCGCCAGGCCGCCGACTTGATCGATCAAGCGGCCGAGCAGGCATCGGCCGGTGACGCCGACGGGCCGCTCGATGGCCCCCGCCGCGAAGCGGCGTCGCGCCTCGTGCAGGCGCTTCGCCTGTTCGGCGTCGATCCCGCGGCCGGCGAGGCGAGCCGAGCGCTCGACGAGCTGCCGACCTGGGCCCTGCAGGGTGGCTCCGGCTATCGGCGCACGAAGCCTCGGGGACGCGGCAAGAAGCAGGTCGCCACCGTGCGCGAGGAGTTGGT
>JBCBCF010000431.1:0-2359 GCA_038530905.1 Acidobacteriota bacterium | reverse complement strand
GCTCTGTGCGCTGCGTTCGGCGAGACGCTCGACGCGCCCTGCGGGCGGTGCAGCGTTTGCTTGGGCGAACGGGTCGAGCTGCCGGCGCCCGATCCGCCCGAGGTCGATCTCGAGGCACTCGAGCGAGCGCTGGCGCTGCGCGTGAAGCATCCGGAGACGCTCGGCAACCCGCGAGCCACGGCACGCTTCCTCGCCGGCCTGACCTCACCGCGGCTCGGTGCTGCCCGCCTCGGGCGGCACCCGCTCTACGGCGTGGCGGCCGGCGTGCCGTTTGACGAATTGCTGCGGCTGGTCGAGGACGCGAGCGGTTCCTGATCGTCGCGCGCTGCTGCTGGCGCCTGGGCCGGCGCGGCGACGCAGTCCGGCGCTAGTTCGGCGAGGAGCGCGCGGGCGGCGACCTCGTGCCCGGCCGGAGTCCAATGCGGGTCGTCGTCGAAGGCGGTGGGAAAGACCTTGCTCCTGCGGAACGCTTCGAGCAGCGAAGCGGTTTCGAATGGGCGGCCGGCGGACGACTGCGGCCAGCGCTCGGAGAGCCAGCGGAAGGGTGCGAAGAGATGCGGGCTCTCGAGGTCGACGTCGTCGCGCTCCCAGCTGTGCGGAGACTCTGCGGGATTGACGTGAAACGGCCGCGGCAGGGCCACGACGAGCATCTCTGCCTCGAGCTCGGCGGCGTGCGCGGCGATTGCTTCCAGTGCTTCGGCGGTGGTTTCGAGGAGTGGCGCGGATGCGGAGAGCGGGGTGTGCAGAACGAAAAAGCGGTCGAGCGGCACGTCGGGCACGGTGGAGCGGTAGAGCGCCCGCCAGGCACCGGGCGCCAGCGTCCTCAGCTGGCGGAGAGTGATCGGCACCAGCGGGTAGGTGGCGTAGAGACCGCGTCGCTCGAGCATCGCGGTGTACTTAAGATCGTCGTGGAAGTCGGTGACGTCGAGGGCATAAATGATGAGATCGGGCCGGTAGAGACGACCGAGCTCGGGCAGCCGGCGCAGAGCGAGCACGGGCGAGGCCGACGTCCAGGCGCCGTTCACGACGATCGTTTCGCCGTCCGCGCAGCCGTCGAGCAGCGCGTCAAGCCGTGCCGGGAAGGCTTCCTCACGGCCGACACGGAAGCCGAACGCGTAGGAGTCTCCGAGCATCAGGATCCGCCGCGCGTCCGCTCCGTCCCCAGGTTCGTAGGGGGAGCGCAACGCGAGGCTGTTGGTCCCGATCGCGGGGTGGGACACCGGCGGCAGGTGATCGACGTCGAGGACGAAATACTGCTCGTAGAGGCCGAGCCGCGTGAGAAGAAACGGGGCCGCGAGCAGCTCGACGGCCATCCACGCGGCGACGACGGAGAGGGCTGCGATGGCGACGTCTGTCCATCGCTCGCCGAGCCGCCTGCGGAGCCTGATGAGGCCGAAGATCAGCAGGCCTGCGATCACGCCCAGCGTCACCAGCCGCCCCCGCAGGCCCGAGGCCAGCGTGGCGAGAATCGGTTGAGTGCGCCAAGCCTCGAGCGGCGCCTCGAGCGTTTCGTGGTTGACGTATGTCAGCGCCCGCTCGAGGCGCCCGTCGTCGAGCAGCTGTCCGGCAAAGGCCAGGAGAACGAGGCTCAGGCAGGCGGTGAGGATGAGGCGACGGCGCATCGCGCGGCTGGAGTTCGCCTGCGGGGGTTGCTCGCCAGCCGCAGCCTCGGGCGGGGGCAAGGGTCTCAGTCGGAGTCGGCCGCGTCCGAGCCAGCCGCGGCCGAAGCGCCCGCGTCGAGAGCGCCGAAGAGGGGGCCCGCCGGCGGACGGGCACAGCGGACGAGAAGCGAGCGTTCGAGTGCCCGCTCGCGCAGTTTCGCGATGTCTTGGTATTCGGCGCTCCCGACGGTGCGTTCGAACACCTCCCAGCTCGGCCATTCGACAACGAAGACAGCGTCGGCGCCGAACTCGCCGATCACGTCGGCGACCGGCACCAGCATTTCGACGACGCGAGCGCCGGCGCGGTGGAGCAACGGCATCGCTGCCGAGGCGTACCGGGAGTAGGTCGCCCGCCCGTCATCCGCCGCGAACCATAGAACGTTGAGCATGTACACGGGACCGTCGGGTGCGGCGCCGGAGGCGGCGGTTGAGGACGGGATCATGAGCTCAGGCTATCAGCGCCGGACGGCTCGGCAGGGCGATACGGCGGCGGCAGCGCCACCCACACCAGCACCGCCAGCAGCAGACAGCCGCCGCCGGCGAGACCGTAAGGCGCCGAAACGCCGAAGTGCTCGATCGCCCAGCCGAGGGCGGCGACCGAGGCGATCGACGCCAGACCGAAGCCCACCGCCGACACCAGGGCCTGGCCGCTCGAGCGCAGCCGCCGAGGCGCCGCTTGTTCGAGGTAGAGCGGGCCG
>JBCBCF010000430.1:0-2359 GCA_038530905.1 Acidobacteriota bacterium | reverse complement strand
GCCACCGCGTCGGGCTGGCCGGCGAACGGCGGCGCATCGAGGTCGGCCGTCATCGAGGTATGGACGAAGCCCGGCCGCACGTCGATCACGCGCAGGCCCTTCAGATGCCAACGATGATCGAGGCCTTCGAGATAGCGCTGCAAGCCGGCTTTGGCGGCGCCGTAGATCACCGTCGGCTTGCGACCGCGGTCGCCCGCCACCGAGCTGAAGACGCAGAGCGTGCCGCCGCCGCGGGCCAATAGCCGCCGGCGCGCCGCCTCGCAGAAAAGAACCGTATTGGTGAAATCGACCGTCATCAGCCGCGCAGCGAGGGCGGGATCGGCCTCGAGATCGTCTTGCGTCTCGAAGATCCCGGCGGTCACGATCACCGCGTCCAGCCGGCCGAGCTGCTCCTCGGCGGCGGCCAGGGCCGGCTCGAAGGTCGAGGGATCGTCGAGATCGCAGGGCGCAACGATGCCGACCGCGTCCGTGCGTCCTGATCGCACCTCGAGGTCACGGGCCGAGCGCTCCAGATCTTCGGCACGGCGGCCGAGCAAGACCAATCGATCGCTGCGTGCGGCGAGCTGCCGAGCGAGCTCGCGCCCCATGCCGCGGGTGGCTCCAAAGAGAGCGATGTGCATCTCGATCCTCCGAATGGACGTCGCGAGCGATTCTTCACCAGCCGAACAGTCGACGCGACTGCAGGCTGGTCAGCCGGCCCTGTGGATCGAGCCGGCGTCGGACGGTCAGGAAGTGGTCGACCCGTGGATCCATGGCGCGATAGTCGGCCGCGCGCGAGAACGTGTCCTTCGCCAGGTAGATCCGTCCGCCCTCGGCCAGCACCTGATCGTTGAGCCGATCGACCACCGCGGGTGTGTCGCGCCGGATCGGCAGGTCGACCGCCAACGAGGTGCCGGGCCGCGGAAACGACAGCAGGCCCTCCCCTTCTTCGCCGCAGTCTTTAAGGACGCAAAGAAAGGACGCCGCGCCGGCCTCGACCAGGCGTCCGAGAACGCGGCGCGCGCCGTCGCGGGTTGGGACCACGCATTGGTATTGGGTGAAGCCACGCCGGCCGTATCCACGATTCCAGCGCAGCACTGCGTCGAGAGGATGAAGAAAGTCCTCGGGATGCGCGAGACTTCGGCGCTCACCTGGACCATGACGACGGAAGTAGGCTTCGTTGAACGCCGCGACCACCCAACGGTTCAGGACGCCCGGTGGCGCTTCGATCGGCAGCGTCACACTGCGTTTGCGGCGCGGCGGCGCGGCGACCAGCGCCGCAACCTCGGGCGACGCAGCGGGGTCAACCCAGCGACCGCGATAGAGAATGCCTCGCCCCATTGCACGACCGCCGTGCAGGCAATCGATCCAAGCCATGGTGTAAGGCCAGGTCCCGGCGGCGGCGGCAAGGCCGTCGAGAAGCGCCGCAAGATCGCCGAACCGCTCGGTCTCCTGCTCGATCCAGGCGCTCGGAATCGCCTGCAGGCGAAGCCGCACCTCAAGAATGTGGCCGGTCAGGCCCATGCCGCCGAGGGTGGCGCGAAACGCTTCCGTCTCCTGCGAGCGATCGGCCCAGATCACGTCGCCGTCCGGCAGCCGCAGGCGAAGCGCCTCGACATGCGCACCGAACGTGCCGCGGACATGATGTTCCTTGCCGTGAACGTCCGCCGCGACCATGCCGCCGAGCGTCACGAAGCTCGTGCCCGGCAGCACCGGCGACGTCCAGCCGCGCGGCCAGAAGAGACGCTCGAGGTCGCCGAGGGTGAGGCCGGCCTCAGCGTGGAGGACGCCCACCGACGGATCAAACCCGAGGACGCGATCGGCGGCGACTGTCGACGCGACCACGCCTCCCGCCGGCGGCAGCGAGGCGTCGCCGTACGAACGGCCCAGACCGCGAGCCAGGTGAGCGCCAGCCGTTGCTCGCCCCAGATCTTCGGAGCGTCGCTCGACCGCGGCGACGACCGGAAAGCGGCCCCAGCCTTCGAGACGCCGCAACGCGCCCTACTTGGACATCGAGTTGAGGAAGTCTTGATTCGACTTCGCTTTGCGCAGCCGGTCGTGCAGCAGCTCCATCGACTCAACGGTCGACAGCGGATTGAGCACCTTACGCAGAATCCAGACGCGATGGAGGTCGCCCTCAGGCATCAGCAGCTCTTCTTTGCGCGTGCCGGAGCGGGCGATGTCGATCGCCGGGAACACGCGCTTGTCGACCAACTTGCGATCGAGGTGGATCTCACAGTTGCCGGTGCCCTTGAACTCCTCGAAGATGACGTCGTCCATACGCGACCCGGTGTCGACCAGAGCGGTGGCGATGATGGTCAGCGACCCGCCCTCCTCGACGTTGCGGGCGGCGCCGAAGAAGCGCTTCGGACGATGCAGA
>JBCBCF010000429.1:0-2367 GCA_038530905.1 Acidobacteriota bacterium | reverse complement strand
CGCTCCGGCCGCGCCAGCAGCAGATTCCGGAGCGGCGTCACGCCGGCGAGGCGATCGCCGCCGTCGATCACGTAGAGGTAGGAAATCATGTCGACGTTCTGCGCCACCTCGCGCAGCCGCTCGGTGGCCGCGGCCACCGTCGTCTCTTCGGGCAGCGCCACGAAGTCGGTGTCCATGATGCGACCCGCCGTGTCGTCTTCATAGACAAGCTGAGCCTGGACGCCGGAAAACCGCTCCTCGAGATCCACGATCGCGAGCACCTGCTCGCGCTGTGCATCGGGCAGGGCGTCGAGCAAGAACACCGCGTCGTCGGAGGCGGCGATGTCGAGGAGCTGAGCGATGCTCTGGGCGTCGAGCTGCTCGAGTATCCCGAGCCGCATCTGCGGATCGATCTCGAGCAGGACGGTGGTCGATGCCTCGGGATAGTCGCGCAGCAGAATCTCGAAGATCTGGAACCGCTCGGACGGCGTGAAGCTCCGCAACATCAGAGCCACGTCCTCGGGACGGATCTTGGCGAGAAGCTTCGAGATGCGTCCGGAACCGCCGCGGCGCAGGAGCCGGCGGATGGTCTTGCCGTGGAGACGGCCGGACGGCGATTGGGCGGGAGCGGCGCTCATGGCGCGCGGCAGCGTAGCACGCAGCCGGCGACGATCCGCAGCCTGGCGAAACGCCGCCCGGGCGCGCTAGACAGCCCCCAGAGCGGCGTAAGATTCGGCAAGCTGGAACGTTACCGTCCCGTGATCAAGAACCCGTTCCGAACTCGACCCTCGAGCCAACGCCAGAGCCGCGCCGCACGCGCCGCTCTCGGCATGAGCGCTGCCCTCGCGCTTGTTCTCGTCCACGCCGCGGCGGCGACCGAGCGGCTCCGGCTGGAGCGAACCAGCGTCGACCTGCCCGCCGCGCCGGCGGCGATCGTGTCCGCCGATCTCGACGCGGACGGCCGTCGCGACCTGGCGGTGGTCGTCGTCTTCACCCGCTGGGACTCGCTGGGCATCGAGGAAGAGAGCGAGATCGAGGGTATCGAGGGCCTGGTGGAGGTATTGACCGTCGTGCCGGCCCTCTTCGAGCGCCGCGAGCTGCACGTGTTTCGCGGCGGCGTTGACGGCTGGAGCCCGGTCGGGAGCCTGCCGATCGATCGCGACGTGCTGTCGATCGCCGAAGGTCCCGCCCCGGTCGGGCTGGTGGCCGTCACCGACGCAGGCCTCTCGCGTGTCGTTCTCGGCGACGACGGCCTGGCCCTCGTGCCGTGGCTCGACCTGCCGCCGCTGGTCGCCGGCACCGAGACCTTCATCGCCGACCTCGCCCGGAGCGAAGACATCGACGGCGATGGGCGACGCGACCTCGCTCTTCCCACGGCCGATGGCCTGGCCGTGGTCTTTGGTCGCGACCTCCGACCGGCAACGGACGGCGGCCTCGCCAACTCAGATCCGCCGATCGTGTCCCTCGTGCCGCTCGACGCCGACCATCGAATGAGCCGCTCCGGTGTCGCCCAGCGCCACGCGCGGCCGGAGCTGCGCGACCTTGACGGCGACGGACGTCTGGACATCACCGTCGCGGACTGGCGCGACGGCTGGAATCTGACCGCGCGCCGCCTCCAGCGTCCGCGGCCGAGTCCCGAGGAGGCACCGACCTTCTCCACTGTCGCCGACCTTGAGCGCCCGGCCTGCGCCGAGGACGAAGCGTCCAAGCGCGAAGCCGCCGAACGCGAAACGGACCCCGGCGAAACGGCTACCGGCGAACTAAGGAACGACTCCGACTGTCCGCTGCGCGGCGACATCGCGTTCGTGGGCGATCTCGACGGCCGCGGTCGGGCTGAGGTTCTGACCGTCGAGAGCTTGTTCGGCGACGACGACGATGTCGGACTGCGCGAAGGAATGCGGCAGGCGAAGCGGCCTCCCTACCGCTATCGACTGCACCGACTCGACGCCGATCTGGCGATCGAGACGCCGCCCTACGCCACGTTTGAGGCCCTCGGCTACGCCTTCGACGGAGCACGCGGCGGCGACGACGCGACCGAGGGCGAGGCGACAGCCTTTCCAGGCGGACTGCGCGATCTCGACGGTGACGGCGACCTGGATCTCGTGACCCTGACGCTCGATTTTTCGATGCTGCAGGCGGTCCGCGTCTTGACGGTCCGCAGCGTGTCGATCGGCCTCGACTTTCACGTCTATTGCCAAGACCAGGACGGCCGCTTCCGACCCGTGCCGCAGGTCGACCTTTCCGGCAAGTTTCGCCTCGATCTCGACAATCTGCGGATGGGGCGCCTGGTGCAGTTTTCGGGCGACTTCGACGGCGACGGGCGGCGAGACTTCCTGCAGGCAGGCCGCGGCCGCACCGTCTCGATCCATCGCGGCGGGGCTGGCTGCG
>JBCBCF010000428.1:0-2380 GCA_038530905.1 Acidobacteriota bacterium | reverse complement strand
CATCCAGCTGCTCGGTCTGCTGCTGGTCGTGCTCTTCCCGGAGTTGGTGACCGGCCTGCTCTGATCGCCCTGACCCCGCGGCGTGGCCGGCCCCTCGGCGCGACGACCCTGAAACGCGACGAGCCGTCGCGCGCGGCGACGGCTCGAGCTGCACCCAACGGCCAAGATCGCGACCGCTAAGCGTCGTCGTCTTCGAACACCTCGTCGGTTTCGTCGTGCTGGCTCTCGACCGGCCGATGCGAACCGCTGTCGCGGCGCGGATAGCTGCCGCTCTGCCCCTGTCCGCCGCTCGGATGACCGCCGCTGTCGCGGCGCTGATAGCCACCGCTGCGAAAGGTGCCGCTCTCGCGTCGCTGGAATGCGCCGGATTGTTGGGCGTTGCCGAGCTCGGCCCGCGGCTCGGACAGGTACGCCACGACCTCGATCTCCGTCGCCTGCAGCCCCTCGTTCTTCTCGGACGGTTCGAGGGTGAACTCGAAAACGTACGAGCGACCGGGCAGGCGCTCCGCGCGGACATGCTGAGGCACGTGAACCGAACGAAAGAACGCTGTCTCGTAAGGAGAGTCGGGATGGCGCGCGTCGGTCAGCCAAAGGCCCGGATCGACCGTCTTCAAGAAGCGCATATAGCCGAAGCCGCGCTCCTGCTCGAACCAATAGGCCCAGCCGCGAACCCGCGATCCGACCTCGCCCCATTCGTCGCGCTTGGCCGGTGCCGGCCGGCCGCCGATCGGGACCAGATTGGGGATCAGATGGCCGGGAATGAAGAGATCGGCTTCTTCCCGCAGCTCGGGAGAGCAGTCGTCGAGGGCAACGATCTCGACGCGACAGCCGCGGGCCTGAAGGCTGCGGACGACCTTGATCAGATCGCGCTCGCCTGAGGCGATGAGCACGCGGTCGAGGCGCTCAGACTGCGTCAGGGAGTCGACGGCGAGGTCGACGAGAGCATCGTCGCGGCTCCGCTCGTCGGAGTCGCCGCTGACCTCTTTGACGATGACCTTGTAGCCGTAATCGCGCAGCTTCGAATGGAAGCTGAGGGCGCCGCCGCGATATTGGTCATCGCGTTTCGCGCGATCGACGTCGAAGGTGGCATATGCGTTGAGGCGCAGTGGCTCCGCGGCGTCACGGCAGGCGAACTCTCGCAGGACGTCGTATTGAAGGCGTTGGCCGCCGGTGCGGTAGAGATTGGGAACGTCGGCGTAGACACCGACCTTTGACATCGAATCGACGATCGACATGAGAACCTCGGGGGCAAAAGATCAGGTGCCGTCGAGAACGGCGAATCGGGCATACGCTTGTTCTGCAGTCCCGAACCAGCGATAAGCCGAGCGGCGAGCAGGTTTCCAAGCGTCGTAGATCTTGCGGTACGTGGGGTCCGCTGCCGCCTGCTCTTCGAACATGTCGAAAGCGGCGTCGCGGGCGGCGCGCATCAAGGCGTCCGAGAACGGGCGCATCTCGACGCCGGCGGTGAGCAGTCGCTCGAGCGCCGGTGGATTGAGGTGGTCGTACCGCGCCTGCATGACCGTGGCCGACTCCGCCGCCGCGGCGGCCAGAGCGCTCTGGTACTCGGACGGTAACGCGTCCCAGGCGGTTCGATTCACCTGATAGGTCAACGAAGGCCCTGGCTCCCACCAGCCGGGGTAGTAATAGAAGTCGGCGACTTTATGAAAGCCGAGCTTTTCATCGTCGTAGGGACCGACCCACTCGGTCGCGTCGATCGCGCCGCGCTCCAGAGCCGGATAGATGTCGCTGCCGGCCAGTACCTGGACGCCCGCTCCAAGGCGGCTCATGACTTCGCCGCCGAGGCCCGGGATCCGCATCTTCAGGCCGCGCAGATCGTCAGGGCCGTCGACCACGCGACGGAACCAGCCGCCCATCTGCACGCCGGTGTTGCCGGCCGGAAAGTTGACGATGCTGAAGTCCGCGAACAGCTCGCGCATCAGCTCCAGGCCGCCACCTTCGGTGAGCCACGCGGTCTGCTGCCGGGAAGTCAAGCCGAACGGGACGCAGCAGTCGAAGGCGAGGGCGGGGTTCTTGCCGACGAAGTAATAACTGGCCGTGTGGCCGATCTGCACCGTGCCTTGCTGCACGGCATCCATGACTTCGAGCCCCGGAACAATCTCGCCGGCGGGGTAGGTGCGCAGTCGGAAGGCGCCGCCGGTCATCGTCTCCAGGCGCTCGGCGAGAACCTCTGCGGCGCCGTAGATCGTGTCGAGGCCGCGCGGAAAACTCGAGGCCAGCCGCCAGGTGACCTTCGGGCGCGAATGGACCGCCGGTGCGCCGGCGTCCGAGCCGTCGTTCGCGCAGCCTGCGATCGATCCCGAGACAGCAGCAGCGGAGCCGGTGGCAAGCACGGCGCGGCGAACGAACTGACGACGATCCA
>JBCBCF010000427.1:0-2390 GCA_038530905.1 Acidobacteriota bacterium | reverse complement strand
ATCCGTCGGCTTTTGAACCGCCGGCCCGGCGAGAGGAGAGAATACGGCCGCGCCGTGGCGCGATGCGGCTCCAGCGCGGTGGCGAAGCGTCGAAAACTAGCCTCGCCATCGCCTCGCCGCGATTTGACGCAGACCCGTCGCGCCCATGTCGTCTCGCCGCCGACCGACGACGATCGACTGACCGCGTGGCCGGAGTCCACCGGACTCTTCTCTCGACGCGCACGCAGCGTCGCCCGCGATCCGCGCGCCAGCGCTCTCGGAGGAACCCATGCGGTTGATCGTCAAGCTCGTCACCCTCGCCGTTCTGATCATCGTCCTGAGCGTGCCGATGCTCAGCATCTGGGCGCTGATCCAGGAACGCAGCTCGCGGGCCCAGGACGCCCGCGCCGAAATCGGCCAAACGTGGGGCGGCGCGCAGGTGCTCGCCGGCCCGGTCCTGTCGGTGCCGGCGACGACGGTGCGGACGCGCCCCGACGGCACAGAGGAGCAGCACATCCTCTGGTACGACCTCTTGCCCGACGATCTCGACATCGAGGCGACGCTCGACGCCGAGAGCCGGCGCCGCGGGCTCTTCGAGGCGGTCGTCTACACCACCGCGGTCGATCTCGAGGCCAGCTTCCGCGCCACCGACCTCGAGGAGCTCGACGCGATCAGCGGCATCGACTGGACCCGCGCCGAGCTGCGCTTCGGGCTCGGCGATCTGCGTGGCCTGACCCAGGTGCCTGAGCTGACGTGGGACGGTCGACCTCTCGAGCCCGAGTCGCGCGCCGCCATGCGCTCGGCCTGGCCGGCGGAACTGGCGGTGACGAGTCCTCAGCTGTGGAGCGTGCTGCCGCGCGGCGACGTTCGGATCAGCGGCAGGTTCAGCCTCCGCGGCTCGGGGGAGCTGAAGGTTCTGCCCCTCGGCCGCCAGACGCGGGCTGACATGCGCTCCGCCTGGACCGGCCCGAGCTTCCAGGGCGCGTTCCTGCCGAGCGAGCGGACGATCGACGCCAGCGGCTTTGCCGCAAGTTGGGAGGTGCCGCACTTCGCCCGCTCCTATCCCCAGAGATGGTCGAGCGAAGGCGTCGGCATGCAGCACATGGTCGCCGCCAGCGCCTTCGGCGTGACCTTGATGGACACGACGAGCGTCTATCGGCAGGTCGAGCGCTCAGCGAAGTACGCCGTTCTCTTCATCGTGCTGACGTTCGGGGTCGTCTTCCTCTTCGAGCTGCTCTCGGGCCTGTCGGTGCATCCGGTACCGTACCTGTTGGTCGGCTTCGCCCTGGCGCTCTTCTTCCTGCTGCTGCTGGCCCTTTCCGAACACGTCGGCTACGTGGTGGCCTACGGCGTGGCAGCGAGCGCCACCGTCGCGCTGCTGACGGCCTATGGCGTCGCGATCCTGCGCGCGCGGCGGCGCGCGCTGGTGCTGGGTGGCGCTGTCGCCACCCTCTACGGCGTGCTCTTCGTGTTGGTGCGACTTGAAACCTACGCCCTGCTCGTCGGCTCGCTGCTGCTCTTCGGTCTGCTCGCTCTCGGCATGTGGCTGACGCGGGATCTCGACTGGTTCGACGCCCTGCCAACACAGGGCGACACGCTGGAACTGGACGACGACCCGTTCAGGTCGGAGCCTTAAGCCGCGCGCCCGCGTCGGCCGCGAGCTCGACGGCCAGGCGCACGGTGCGCTCGTGGATCTCGACGATGTCTTCGACGTCGGTGGCGTAGCCGCCGGCCATCGCCACCGCCACGGGCACCGAGCCGGCGGCGCATCGCTCGAACACGCGGCGATCGCGCTCGGCGAGCCCGTCTTTGGTCAACGCGAGGCGACCCAGACGATCACCACGGAAGGGATCGGCGCCGGCCAGGTAGATCACCAGCTCCGGTCGCGTGAGGAACGTCCGATCGAGTGCTCCGTCGAGCGCCTCGAGGTACCGCGGGTCCTCCGTGTCGTCGTCGAAGGCGACGTCCAGATCGCTCGTCTCCTTGCGAAACGGGTAGTTGCGCCGGCCGTGGAGCGACAGGGTGAACACACTCACATCGTCGCGAAAGATGCGCGCCGTACCGTCGCCCTGGTGGACGTCGCAATCGACGATCGCGACCCGGCCGGGCGCCCGCCCGCCCGCCGCCGGCGCCAGCTCCTCCTGCTGGAGGGCCCGTGCAGCCACCGCGGCGTCGTTGAACACGCAAAAGCCTTCGCCGCGATCCGCGAACGCGTGATGCGTACCACCCGCTAGATTGGCGGCGGCACCGTCCGAGAGGGCCGCGCGGGCGGCAGCCATCGTGGCGCCGACCGAACGCCGAGAGCGCTCCACCAGCGCTTCGGACCACGGGAAGCCGAGGCGTCGGACCTCGCGCGCTGACAATTCACCTCGGCACACCCGCTCGACGTATCGGCGCTCGTGCACGCGCAG
>JBCBCF010000426.1:0-2499 GCA_038530905.1 Acidobacteriota bacterium | reverse complement strand
GGTCGGCTTCACGACATCTCCTTGCTGCGCGCGATCGAACCATGCTCGAGCAACTCGCGGAAGCGGCGTCGGGCGCGGTGCAGCACGACGTAATACGTCGAGGGCTCGAGACCGAGATCTCGACAAACGCGCTCACGATCGTCGCCTTCGAGATAGTGCCGGTGGAGAATCTGCCGATCGCGATCCGAGCGCAGCTCACCGAGCACGCGCCGCACCGCCAGCCGATCCTCGAGCGCCAGCGTCCGTGACAGCGGATCGGGGCGCCGATCGGCAACCTCGGCCGCGGTGTCCAGGGATTGTCGAGGGCCGCCGCGGGCGGCGCGACGGCGATCCTCGAACGCCAGGTTGCGGGCCACGCCGCGAAGGTAGCCGGCGAGCCGCTCGGTGTCGCGAACCTCGCCGCGGCGCAGCGCCTCGAGCGCCACCCGAAACGTCTCCTGCACCAAATCTTCGGCCGCCGCCGGATCGCCGACCAGCCGTCGCAGCAGATAGCCGAGGCCGCGGCGGAACCGCTCGACAAGCTGCGCCTCGGCCTCGCGATCACCGCGCCCGACCGCCTGCGCGAGGCGCCCGACCTCGCTCGCCACCTCCGGGCCGCCGGCGCTCGGCGGGTCCGTCGACGCAACGACTCCGCTCATGAGCGCCAGTCTCCGGACACGACGAAGCCCGCCCAATACACCGGATGACGCCAGCGTGTTTCAGCGCGCAGCGACACCTGCGCCCGACGCAAGGCGGTCGACGGCGCAACGCCGCCACCGAGCAGCTCCCGGTAGAACCTCCGCATCAGCTCGGCGGTGGCCGCGTCGGCGACCGGCCACAGGCTCGCCACCACGCGCTCGGCGCCGGCGGCCAGAAACGCATGGCTCAACCCGAGGTGGCCCTCGCCCCGGATCTCGCGACCGAGCGCGGTGCGACAGCCCGAAAGCACCACGAGATCGGCGCGCAGCCGCAGGCGGTGGATGTCCGCCAGCCGCAGATCGCCGTCGATCGGCCGGCCGACAGCGTCGCGCTGCGCCAGCCGCAGGGCCGTGCGCTCGGGCTGATCGGGGTCGACGACGCCATGAACGGCGAGATGGACCACGTCGGCCGACTCGAACAGGCCATCGAGAACCCGTTGCCGCGACGCGTCGGTGCCAACCACCAGCCGCGTTGGCACCACGGAGCCGGCTGCGCGCACTGCCTCGGCGACTGCCTGTGCCTCCAGCCGGCTGGCCGGCAGCGCCGACGTCGCGGGCGGATCCGCGACGACGACGATCTCGCCTCCGCCGTGTCCCGCATCTGCGGCGCGCCGACGCAGCGCGCGGATCACGCTCAACGACGGGAGCTGAACGACCTCGTGACGCAGAACGACCGGATCACTCGTCGACTTGCCTCCGCGCCACGGCAAGGGCAAGGCGGCGAACGGCAGGGCCGCGAGAGGCCCGTCGGCGGCGACGATCCAGCGCTCTCGATCCGCCAGTTGGGCTCGCGCCGGCTGGAGCAGCGCGGCCGCCAGCTCGGCCGCCGGGTCGGTGGCGACCGGGGCCTCGGCGGCACGGTCCATCTGAACGTCATCCGCTGCGGCAACGCCCTTGGCGGCAAGATTCTCGGCGGCTTGATGAACGTCACCTGATTCCTCGCCGCCAACCGTCAGACGCGACCAGGCGAGGCGCGCCGCGGCGGTGCGACCGGCCAGCCGGTCCGGCGCCGGCAGCTCGAACATCGTCAGGTCGTCGTCGGTCAGCACCCAGGCGTAGGCCGAGCGCTCACCCCAGAACACGCCCAGCCCAGCGGTTTGGGGATCGAGCCAGGCTCGCACTTCGTCGGCTTCGGCCGGCGGCTCGCTCACCGCAACGCCAAATCGCTGCTCCAATCGCTCGGCGTCCAGCACACGGAGGCGGCTCCGCGCATCGTCGACAGCGCGAGCGACGTCTTCGCCGTGCCGACGCTCCCGAAAGGACAGCTCGGCGAGGCGGTCGAGCAGAGCGCGCCGCTCGGTCGATGCCGGCGAGTCGTCGCCGGGGGGCGTCTCGTCGAGGGAAGCGAGGCGGTCGAGGAGGGAACGAGCCTTCGCCCGCTCGGCCACTGCGAACGCCTGGACGGCATGACCGGCGTCCGGAGCGCGGCGGTGGAGACGCCACAGCGTGCCGATCAGATCCTCCGCCGCCCGCCGATGCTCGGCGAGGAACGTGGCGCGGCGCACCGGATCGGGCACCTTGGCGCGCTGCCGCTCGAACTCGTCCACCGCTCGCTCGAGGGCGGCGCGCGCCGTCTGGAGGCGCCCGCGGGTCGTCTCCGCGCGCGCCAGCGTCACCCGCGTCGTCGCTGCCGCGGCGCCCGCGCCCGCAGCGTCCTGCACCGCGAGAGCGGAGCGCAGCTCGGCGACGATCCGCTCGATCGGCTCGCGCTCCATGTCCAGCCAAAGCTCGGCGCGCAAGCGACGGCTGATGGCGGCGGCCGAAGGATCGAGCGGGATCGCGCGCGCCACGCGGCGGCGCTCGAGGCGGTGCAGCGAGCGCT
>JBCBCF010000425.1:0-2510 GCA_038530905.1 Acidobacteriota bacterium | reverse complement strand
CTTTTTGGCCGACGCCGTCCTTCGTCACCTGCACCAGGATCGGTTTGCCCTTCTCGAGCACCTGATCGATGCGCGGGCGCTTCTTGTCCTCGGGCGGTTGGCGATGGTACGCCGAAGGAAGAACGTCGGCGACCGGCAGGAAGCCGTGGCGCTCTTCACCGATGTCGATGAATGCGGCGTTGAGGCTCGGCTGAATGTTGGCGACGATGCCGCGATAGATGTTGCCGCGCGAGAGGCCTTGTTCGGCGATCTCGACCTGGTATTCCTGCAGAATCGTGCCGTCGACGATCGCCACGCGCAATTGCTGCGCGCGGGTCGCGTTGATGAGCATCTTTGTCGTCAAGTCGGAGCTCCGTGCGAACGACCGCGCGGCAGGTGCCGTCGGTTTCGTTCGTCTCGTGTGGGTCGGTCAGGTCGCGATGGTCCACAGCAGAAGACCGGCGGCGAAGACCATCGTCGCGATGCCGAGGCCGGCGAGGATCAGCGAGATCGGGCCGGGGCGCATCGCGGGGTCGTCCACTCGGCGAGTGACCGCCCACAAGTTCAGGGTGTAGTAGACGGGCGACAGGACCAGCCCCGCGGCACCGACCCATTTCACCAACAGGGTGGGGTCGGGCAGCAGAGCGAGAATCGCCATGCCGCCGAAGGTCACCGCGAGAAGGAAGGTCCAAGTGCCCCGATCCGGCGTCTCCGTTGAAGAGGCGCGCGCCGGCTCGCCGCGCAAGACGCGGCGAGCGGCGACAAAGGAGCGGGGAAAGCCGTCCATCATCGTGTAGCAAGTCGTGAACAGCGCGGCGAACGCCATGGCCAGAACGACCGGGCGCATCCATTCGCCGAGCACCAGCGTGTACAAGCGCGACAGCACCAGCGCCACGTCGGTTCCCTCGGGCACGAGGCCCCGAGGCGCGAGCAGCGCGGCGCCGAGCGCCACGAAGGCGACCGCCAGGGCCGCCGAAAGTCCATAGCCGAGCCGCAGGTCGAAAAGCCCGCGGCGAAGATTGCGTTGCCTCGTGGCTGCGTCGTCGCCCGGGGATCCGAACCGACCCTGCTCGAGCGCCCACAGCGATTGCCAGACTGAGACCGCCGCGGAGGTCGGCATATAGCCGAGGATGGCGGCGACCAGCAGCAGCGAGCCGTCGGGCAGTCGCGGCACGAGGCCCGCCGCCAGGGCTGGCGGCGACGGCCGCGCAGCGATGAACGCGACCAGCGTGCCGGCCGCCAGGCCGATCAGCAGCGCCAGGTTGATCCAGCGCAGCGTGCCGTAGCGACCGAGCGCCAGCAGGCCGAGCAGGACGACGGCCAGCAGCAGGCTCCAGAGCGCGAGCCCGAGGCCGAGCCCGCCCGTCGCCTCGACGACGAAGCTCGCCGTCAGGCCGATGAGCGCGGCAATCAGTCCGATCGCCTGCACCGTCATGTCGGCCAGCCCGAGCCGGATCGCCCACAGCGGTGGCCCGGGCGCCGCCGCGTACGCGTCGAGCAGAGACTCGCCGCGCGCCGCCACGTAGCGCGGCGCCATCTCGAAGGCCGGATATTTGACGAGGTGAACCGCCAGCACCAGCCAGATCAGGTCGGTGCCAAATCGCGCTCCGGCCTCCGGGCTCAA
Source organism: Acidobacteriota bacterium (assembly GCA_038530905.1). Taxonomy (GTDB): domain Bacteria; phylum Acidobacteriota; class Thermoanaerobaculia; order Multivoradales; family J023; genus JAUIJL01. The sequence continues at coordinate 907 of JBCBCF010000425.1, read as the reverse complement.
CAGCAGATGGCTGGCGCCGATCGACGTTGCCGCCAAGAGCAGACCCGGGCCCAGATGCTTCGGGTTCAAGCGTCGCAGGCTCACGCCGAACCCCCGAGGAGCGCATCGCGATCAAACCGCAGGTCTCCGCGACGTTCGGGCATGGTGACGATCAGGCATCGCTCGTCGGGGACGCGAACAGCGGAAACCGCCCGGGCTCGGCCTCGTGGGCGAGCGCATAGACCGCGTCGAACACAGTTTCCGCGTTCGGTTTCGACCAATAGTCGCCGTCCGAGCCGTAGGCGGGGCGATGGGCCGAGGCGGAGAGCGTGCGCGGCGGCGCGTCGAGCCAGTGGAAAGCGTCTTGCTCGTCGAGGACCTGCTGCATCATGAACGCCGTGGCGCCGCCCGGCACGTCTTCGTCGAGGAAGAGGACCCGATGGGTGCGCCGGATCGAGGCCGCGATCGCGCCGTCGAGATCGAAGGGCAGGAGGGTCTGGACGTCGATCACCTCGACCTCGATCCCGACCTCGGCCAGACGCTCCGCGGCGTCGAGCGCCACCCGACAGCAGGCGCCGTAGGTGACAACGGTGACGTCGTCGCCTGCACGCAGCGTCTCGGGACGGCCGAGCGGCAGCCGGAAATCACCCAGGTTCGACGGCATCGGTTCTTTCAGCCGATAGCCGTTGAGAACCTCGACGACGATGGCCGGGTCGGATGACGCGAGAAGGGTGGCGTAGAGGCCGGCCGCACGGGTCATGTCGCGCGGCACGCAGACGTGGACGCCGCGCACCAGGTTGAGGATGCCAGCCATCGGCGAGCCGCTGTGCCAGACACCCTCGAGGCGGTGGCCGCGCGTCCGCACGATCACCGGCGCGGCCTGACGCCCGCGACTGCGCCAGCGCAGCGTCGCCAGGTCGTCCGAGAG
>JBCBCF010000424.1:0-2522 GCA_038530905.1 Acidobacteriota bacterium | reverse complement strand
CGCCGCCGGCCGACGAAGCCGGCGCGGCCGAATCGATCTCCCCTGCGTCGGCTGGTGGAGACGACGACCGGCGAACCGCGGCGTCTTAGGGAGACGCCGCGAGGAAGCGCGGCATCCGCCAGCCGACTCCAGCAGCGGCGCAGCGCTCGGCGAAGCGGGGTAGAGCGTCCCAGGGTCGATCGAGCGACAGCACGAACGTGCCGAAGTGGCAAGGCACCACGATCTCGCAGCCGAGTCGCCGGGCTGCTTCGACCGCGTCGTCCGGCGACATGTGGTATCCGCGCATCGGCCAACGCGGGAGATAAGCACCGATCGGCAGGATCGCGGCACGCGGTCGATGCTGCTGCGCCACCGCGTCGATGTGCGGGCCAAGCGCCGTGTCGCCGGCATAGAACAGAACGTCGTCGCGACGACGGATGGCAAAGCCGACGGCGAGACCGGACTTGAACGGATGGAACCGCCCTCCGCCGTGGATCGCCGGAGTTGCTTCGATCCCCAGCTCGCCGACGCGCGTCGACTCCCCGATCGCAAGGGTCGTGATGTGCCGGCGCCAGCGACGCGGGACAAAGGCCTCGGTCCCGGAGGGCACCACGAGGCGGGGCGGTTGCGGGCGGTCGAGCAAGGCCCTCAGGCTGCGCGGATCCAGATGGTCGAAATGAGCGTGCGACAGGAGCACCGCATCGACTGGCTCGAGCGCGGCGAGCTCGATCGGTGGCGCGAGGATCCGCCGCGTGATCGTGCAGTGGCCGCGAACATGAGGATCCAGCACGAGACGTCGCCCCGCCCACTCGACGATCATCGTCGAGTGGCCGAGCCAGTCGACGCTCGGCGCCGAGGCGTGGGTCCACAGCGGCCCGCCGATCGACGCGCGCAGCGGCGGCGGGATGCGGTGCCAGCCGGTGGCGGCCGGCCAGGATCGACGCGGCTGCAGCCAGCCGAGCCAGCCGGCGCCGGCGAGTGAAACCGCGGAGCCGAGACCGGCCGCGAGAGCGAGTTGGGGTCTGATCGAGTGCATGAGCGAGAAAAGAGGACCGAGGCTCAGCCGGTGCTGCAGTTCCTACGCAGAGGACTGTGGCGCTATTGACCGGTCGGCCAGTTTATGGAACTCTCGGTGCCGGAGGCTGAACACGATGTCGATTCTGATCAAACAGCGCCCCGAACGCACGCCGGCCGACGACGAGGCGGGTCCGCGCCGGCGCGATCCCGAGGCGACGCGCGCCGCCATTCTCGATGCCGCCGAGGAGTTATTCGTCGATTTCGGTCCGAACAGCACCTCATTGAGCCAGCTTGCCCGTCGCGCCGGCGTCACGAAGAGTCTGATCCACCACCACTTTGGGTCGAAAGAGGAGTTGTTCGCCGAAGTGCAGCAGCGCCACTTTCGGCTGTACTTCGAGGTGCAGAAGCAGATGATCGCCGAGTCGCCCTCGGACGCGCGTCTGCTCGAGAACTCTTTGGTGGCCTACTTCCGCTTTCTTCAGGATAATCCGAAGTCGGTGCGATTCTTCTCGTGGTCGCTCGTCGCCGGGGATGTCTGCGCCGCCGAGCCCGAGAAAGAGCTGTTCGAGCTGGGCATTCGCAAGATCCGCGAAGCTCAGGAGGCGGGTGAGATCCGTGATGATCTGGAGCCTTTCTTCATCATCAAGATGATGATCGCGTTGCCGATGTCCTGGTTCCAGACCAAACAAGAGACGCTCAGCCTGATCGACTCCGAGATTGAGCCGCGCGAACTCGATTCCCTTTACCTGGCTGACGCTGTCCGCGTTTTCGTTGACGGCCTGCGGCCGGCCGCGCAGCGCTCGATTGAGCGCCGGCCGGTCGCGGCCGCCTCGGCCTGATGCGACCACCGACCGTGCATCCGCCGAGACTTCATTTGCGAACTGACCGGGCGACCGATTCATCGAACGGTCGATCGATCGAACCCTTTCCCCCGACGGACCGTCGGGAAGCGAAGGAGACTCCTTGATGCCCCGCACTGTGCGTTGGCTCTTCGTGCTGGCGATCGCCGCGATCGGCGGCTTCTTCCTCTTCTCAGGCGATGCCGCCGAGCGACCGACCGAGGTGGCTCCGGTGGTCGACAAGCGGGTCGAGGCAGCTCGCGTCGATGCTGCCGCGGCGCGCCGCAGTCTGCGCTTCTCTGGCGTCGTGCGCGCCGTCGATCGCGCGACGCTGGCGTTCGCGATCGGCGGACGCATGATCGCTCGGCCGGTGGAGGTGGGTGATCGGGTCGCGCGCGGCGACGTGGTCGCGCGCCTCGATCCCCGCGAGCTCGACAACGCTGTCGCCGGCGCCGAAGGTGCCCTGGCCGAGCTGGAGGCGCGCCGCGAGCAGGCTCGACGCGACCTCGAGCGGGTCGAAGCGCTGGTTGCCGCGAAGGCCGCCACGTCGGAGGAGCGCGAGCGGACCGCCGCCGGCCTCGAAGCCGTTGCGGCGGGCGAAGACTCCGCCCGCGCCCGGCTGAGCGAGGCCCGGCGGCTGCGCGACGAGGGTGTGTTGCGCGCTCCGTTCGCCGGCACGATCACCGA
>JBCBCF010000423.1:0-2537 GCA_038530905.1 Acidobacteriota bacterium | reverse complement strand
CACGGTCGTCGAGATTCTGCCGCCGGTCGCGCCGGCCGATTGAGTCGTTGGGCGCGTCGGCCCCAGAGCCAGGCCAGGCGCGCGATAAGCTGATCGCGTGGACGCTCTGACGCCAGGCCTCGCGCCACGGTCCGATCGATCGACGATCGACGAGCCTGCTCTCCCGGCGGTTCAGCTCGAGAAGCTCGAGCGTTTGGTGGCGATCCTCGTCTCATCGAATCCCTTCTACGGACCCCGACTGCGCGCAGCGGGCCTCGCCGACGGCGTCGGTGATCTCCAGCGGTTCCGCGACCTGTGTCCGCCGACCACGAAGGACGAGGTTGTGGCGGATCAGCTCCGCCACCCGCCCGCGGGCTCCAATCTGTCGTTCCCTCGTGCTCGCTATGTGCGCCTTCATCAGACCAGCGGGACGAGCGGCGCACCGCTGGTCTGGCTCGACACCGAGGCGAGTTGGCGCGCCATGCTCGGCAACTGGCGGCAGGTGCTCTCGGCGTCCGATGTCGGCGCTTCAGATGTGGTTCTGGTGGCTTTCTCGTTCGGGCCGTTTCTCGGCTTCTGGACCGCCTTCGAGGCGGCCTGGGAGCAGGGCTGCCTCGCGCTGTCGGGCGGTGGGATGTCGAGCGAGTCGCGCCTCGAGCTTGCCACCCGACACGGCGCGACGGTGCTGATGGCGACGCCGACATATGCCCTGCGCCTGGCTGAGGTCGCCGCCAGCCGCTCGGCCGCTCGGCCGCCGATCGCCAAAGTCATCGTCGCTGGCGAACCGGGCGGCAGCGTAGATTCTGTGCGCCGACGATTGTCCGAGGCCTGGCTCGGCGCCGAGGTGCTCGATCACCACGGCATGACCGAGGTCGGGCCGGTGAGCGTTCCGAACCGTGCACATCCGGGTGTCCTGCACGTCCTCGAGCCGTCGTACCTGGCCGAGATCGTTGATCCCGACGCAGACGACCGGCCGGTCGAGCCGGGTGAGATCGGTGAGCTGCTTCTGACCACGCTCGACCGCCCCGGCATGCCGCTGTTGCGCTATCGCACGGGTGACCTCGTCCGCCGGTCCAGTCGCTCTGCGGAGGAGCTGGGCAGCTCCAACCTCGCTCTCGACGGCGGGATTCTCGCCCGCCGCGACGACATGGTGGTGGTGCGCGGCGTCAATCTCTATCCCAGCGCCGTGGATCGTGTCCTGCGGACTTTTCCCGAGGTCGCGGAGTACCGCGTGGAGCTGAGCACGCGGCGAGCGATGACGGAGGCGCGGCTCGACGTGGAGCCGGAAGCTGGAGCCGGTGTCGATCTCGGGCGTCGTCTCGAGGCGGCGCTGCGGGATGCGTTTCAGCTCCGTTTGCCGGTTCGATTGGTCGATCCCGGCGCGCTCCCGCGCTTCGAGCTCAAAGGCCGACGATGGATCCGCCGGACGGAAGAGGCGGGATGATTCGCCGCGCGGTGCTGGCCGCTGTCGTCGGCCTCTCGGCCGTGTTCGCCTTCGGTGCCGGGGCGCTGCCGCACGATCCCGATCGCTGGGCCCGCTATGACAGCGAGCACTTCACGATCTTTTCGAATGCGGACGCCGAGCGTGCAGAGACCCTGGCGCGCGACCTCGAGATGCTGCGGGCAGCGATTGGGCGGGTCACCGGTCTGCAGCCTGCTTCACCGGTGCCGACGCACGTCTTCCTCTTTGCCGACGGGTCGTCGATGCGGGCGTATAAGCATCTTTGGCAAGGGGAGCCCGCAAGCTTGAGCGGCGCCTATTACGGCGGTGCTCATGCCGACTTCTTGACGATCAACGCCCGCCAGCCTCGCGAGGCGCGGTGGACTCTCTTTCACGAGTATGTCCATACGGTCCTGCGCAATAACTTCCCGGGTCTGCCCCTGTGGCTCGACGAAGGATTGGCCGAGCTTTTTGCCTCGTTCGTGGTCCAGGACGGTGTCGGCGTGCTCGGTCGCGCAATGCCGCGACATCTCAATCCGCTCGGCCGTCAGGAACCAATCTCCCTCGAGGAGCTGCTGGCGGTCGATCAGACCTCGCCGCGCTACAACGCCTTCGAGCATCAGGGCGAGTTCTACACCCAAAGCTGGGCGTTGGTTCACTACCTTTGGGTCGGAGATGGCGGCGAACGGCGCCGCCAGGCTCTCGACTTTGTTGGCCGGACCTTTGCCGGCGATTCGATCGAGGAGGCCTTCGTCGCTGCCTTCGGAGGCGGCTTCGATGTGCTGGAGCGCGAGCTGAGAGCCTACCGAGCCTCGGGCTTCGCGGCTCGCCGGATCCCTCTTGGCGACCTGCCGCAGGCAGCCGTCGCGCGGCACGCGCTGGCCGAGCCGGAGCTCCTGGTCGCGCTGGGCGAGCTGCTGGCGGCGCAGGGAGACACGCGGCGCGACGACGCCCTGTGGCATTTCGAGCGCGCCTTGGAGCTCAATCCGAAGTCGGCGCGCGCGCTGGTCGGCCTGGGCCTGGTGGCGCAGCAACGCGGCGACTGGTCGCGTGCTCGTGCGCTCTATTCCCAGGCGCTCGACCGGCGCGACGAGGCTCTGGCGCATTACCTCTATGG
>JBCBCF010000422.1:0-2541 GCA_038530905.1 Acidobacteriota bacterium | reverse complement strand
CGCCGATTCTGATCGAGGGGGCAGACGTCGCCTACTCAAATCCGCTGCCGCACGTCTTGATGCTCACCGCCATCGTCGTCGGCATCGCGACCACCGCCCTCGCCCTCGCCCTCGTCGTGCGCGTGCACGAGGCCTACGGCAGCATCGAGGAGGACGAGATCCTCGCTGCCGACCGCGCGCTGGAGATGGGCTCTGCGGCCCTCGGTGCTCTTGAGGAGCGCCGAGGGCGCCAGGAAGACGACCGCGCGCTCGCCGAAGCGGCGCACAAGGATCGACTCGCGCAGACGGACGAATCGGAGGAGACGCCGACGTGAGCGATTCCGCCACCCACGGCGTGGTCCAGCTGGCCGATCAGCTGCCGGTCTTGCAGGTTGTCTTGCCGATGCTCACGGCACCGCTCTGCGTGCTGGTCCGAGACCGCCGCGCGACCTGGCTGCTGGCGACCGCGGCGGCCTGGGCGACGTTGGGCATTTCGATCGCTCTCCTGCGCCGGGTGCTCACCGAAGGAGCATGGAGCTACGCGGTCGGAGGCTGGCTGCCACCGATGGGCATCGAGCTGCGTCTCGAGCTGGTGAACGCCTTCGTTCTGCTGATCGTCAGCGGCGTTTCGGCGATTGTCCTGACCGCGGCGCGACGCAGCTTCGATCGCGAGATCCCGGCCTCGCGCCACTATCTGGCCTACAGCGCGTTCCTCTTGGCGATCACCGGCCTGCTGGGCATGACCAGTGCGGGCGACGCGTTCAACGTCTTTGTTTTCCTCGAGATCTCGTCGCTGGCTTCGTACTCGCTGATCGCCCTCGGACGTCGGCGACAGGCGCTGTCGTCCGCCCTGCGCTACCTGATGATCGGCACGATCGGCGGCACCTTCCTGCTGCTCGGCATCGGCATGCTCTACATGGCGACCGGCACGCTCAACATCACGGATCTTGGCGTGCGCCTGGCAGGCATGGAATCGAACCGCACGGTGCTCGTGGCGCTCGCCTGCATCACGATCGGCACGACGATCAAGCTGGCCCTTCTGCCGCTCGGCGCCTGGTTGCCCAACGCCTACACGTTCGCTCCATCGGTGGTCACCGCGTTCCTGGCGGCGACGGCAACCAAGGTCGCGTATTACGTTCTGCTGCGCTTCATCTTCCGGGTCTTTGGCGCTCCGACCGTCTTCGAGACGTTCGATTTCGACCTTGTGCTCCTGCCGCTCGCTGTCGGCTCAATGTTCGTCGGTTCATTGCTCGCCATCTGGGAGCCTGACGTCAAGCGGCTGCTCGCCTACTCGAGCCTGGCGCAGATCGGCTACATGGTGCTCGGCCTGTCGCTGGCAACGCGCGCCGGCTTGATCGGCGGCGTGGTGCACCTCTTCAACCACGCGCTGATGAAGAGCGGGCTGTTCTTGGTGCTCGCCGCCATCGCGTTGCGCCTCGGCTCGACGCGCCTGGATTCCATGTGCGGCCTCAGCAAGCGCATGCCGTGGACCGCTGCCGCCTTCGTTCTGGGCGGCCTCAGCCTGATTGGCGTGCCGGCCACCGTCGGCTTCGTCAGCAAGTGGTTCCTGGTGCGCGGTGCGTTCGAACGCGGCAGCGTCTTCATCGCCGGCCTGATCTTGATCAGCTCGCTGCTATCGCTGGTGTACGTCTGGCGAGTGGTCGAAGCCATGTATTTCCGCGAGGTCTCGGTCGAGGTCGAGTCCGCTCGCGAGGCGCCGGCGAGCCTGCTGATCCCCGCCTGGGCGCTCATCCTGGCCTGCCTGTGGTTCGGCCTGTCGACCGACCGCACGGTCGGGGTTGCCAGCCTGGCGGTCGACGAGCTGTTGGCCCCGCCGCAGCCGGTGGTCACCGCCATCGGAGCGCCGGAGTCGGTCGGAACAGCGGGTGACCATTGACGATGCCGCAGCCGATCCTCGATCCTTCGATGGCGCTCATCGTGTCGCTGGTCGGTCCATTGGCCGTCGGCGCCGTGATCGTCCTCCTCGGCAAGAGACCGAATCTGCGCGACGGCGCCGGCGTCGTTGGCGCCGCAGGGGTCTTCGCCACGGTGGCGCTCGGTCTGCTGCCGGCGGTGCGCGCAGGCGGGCGCCCGGAATGGACGGTTCTGGAGCTGCTCGGCGATCTGGCGATCGCCTTCCGCGTCGAGCCCCTCGGCGTGCTCTTCGCGATGGTTGCCTCCGGCCTGTGGATCGTGACCTCGATCTACGCCGTCGGCTACCTTCGCGGCCACCACGAAACCCATCAGACGCGCTTCTTCCTCTGTTTTGCGCTGGCCATTTTCGGCGCTCTCGGCGTCGCTTACTCGGCCAACCTGCTGACGCTCTTCCTGTTCTACGAGCTGATCACGCTGTCGACCTACCCGCTCGTCACCCACCGCGGCGACGTGGCGGCAAAGCGCGCCGGGCGCGTGTATCTCGGACTGCTGATGTCGACCTCGATCGCCTTCCTGCTGCTGGCGATCGCCTGGACCTACAGCCTGACGGGAACGCTCGACTTCCGCGACGGCGGCATCCTGTCGAGCGTCGACCCGTCGCTCCTCACCCCGCTGCTCGCGCTCTTC
>JBCBCF010000421.1:0-2544 GCA_038530905.1 Acidobacteriota bacterium | reverse complement strand
ACGTCGATCGAGCTCCCGTCGATCACCAACCAGCCGCGGTCTGACAGCAGCCGCCGAACGTCCACGATCTCCGGAAGCTCGAGCAGGCGCGTTCGTGCAGCCTCGACATCGACCCCCGACGGCAGCTCGACCACCGCGTGTGGCGTGCGGGCCAAGATGTCCTCGCGCAGAAAGCTCTGCAGGCCGGAGAGCCCGGCGAGTACGAGGATCAGCGCCGCGACACCGAGCGCGATGCCGCCGCCGGCAAGCAACGACAAGAAGCTGACGTACGCATCGCGGCGGCTCGAGCGGAGGGTACGGAGCGCCAGCAGCAGCGGGAGCGGCAGGCGCATGCTGCGCCGCGAGAGCGCGCGATTGGTCGTCACGAGCCGGCGTCGCCCTCGGCCGGATCTTCGGCCTCGCGGGCCGAGCCGGCGGCCGACAGAGGGCGCAGCAGCGGAAAGAGAATGACATCGCGGATCGACGAGCGGTCGGTGAAAAGCATCGCCAACCGATCGATGCCGATGCCTTCGCCGCCGGCGGGCGGCATGCCGTGTTCGAGGGCGATGACGTAGTCCTCGTCAAAGGCGTGGGCCTCGTCGTCCCCGGCGTCGCGCACGGCGAGCTGCTGGCGAAATCGCGCCGCCTGCACCTCGGGATCGTTCAGCTCGCTGAAGCCGTTCGCGACCTCCATGCCACCCAGGTAGAGCTCGAATCGATCGGCAAACGCCGGATCGTCGGCCTTCTGCTTGGCCAGGGGCGACACCTCGACTGGATGGTCGACGATAAAAATCGGCCCCTCGAGCTTTTCTTCGACCGTCGCCTCGAAGAGCGCCGCCAGCAGGTGCCCGGCGTCGCGCACGCTCGGCAACGGCACGCTCCGGCGCTCGAGCTCGGCGGACATCGCGTCCGTCGACTCCAGAACCTCCTCGGCGACTCCTCCGAGCTCCACGACCGCCTGACGCATCGGCAGCCGCGGCCAAGGCGGCGTGAGATCGACCGTCGTGCCTTGCCAAGCAAGCTCGGAAGCGCCGTGAATGTCATTCGCGAGACCGACGATCAGTTCCTCGGTCAGCTCCATCATCGCGGCCGAATCGACGTATGCCCAATAGAACTCGAGCATGGTGAATTCGGGATTGTGGCGGGTCGAGATGCCCTCGTTGCGAAAGTTGCGGTTGATCTCGTAGACGCGCGGCAGGCCGCCGACCAGCAGGCGCTTCAGATAGAGCTCGGGGGCGATGCGCAGATAGAGGTCGAGGCCGAGAGCGTTGTGATGCGTGACGAACGGACGCGCCGCCGCGCCGCCGGCCAGCGACTGCATCATGGGCGTCTCGACTTCGATGAAGTCGCGATCGTCGAAGAAGCGGCGGATGCCGCGCACGAGGGCGGCTCGAATCTCGAAAACACGCCGTGACTCGGGGTTCGACAGGAGGTCCAGGTAGCGCTGGCGGTAGCGCAACTCGACATCGCGCACGCCGCTCCATTTCTCCGGCATCGGCCGCAGCGCCTTGGAGAGGATCGTCAGCTGGTCGGCGGCGATCGACAGCTCGCCCTTGCGAGTCCGCATCACCGGTCCTTCGACACCGACGAAATCCCCAAGGTCGACCTTTTGGAACCGCTCCCAGACCTCTTCGGGCATCGCGTTCTTGCGCAGGAAGAGCTGCACCCTCGAGCGGCCGTCAGACAGGTCGGCGAAGATCAGCTTGCCCTGACGGCGCAGCGCCGTCACGCGGCCCGGCACGCGCAGGCGCGCCCCGAGGGCTTCGATCTCCTCGACGTCGAGCGGATCGAATCGCTCGCGGAGGGCGGTGATTTCCAGGTCATAATCGAAGCGCGTCGGATACGGCTCGAGGCCGCCCTCGCGCAGCGCGTCCCGGTGGGCTCGCCGGTTGGCGATCTGATTGTCGAGCTCTGACATGGCGGGTCTTTCGTCGCGTCGGAAGGCGGGCGAGAAGAAGCGGTCGATGGGCACCCGAAGCGGGCGGCGAAAGAATAGCTGATCTCCTCAGCACCCGACGCCAGACCGGCGCTGGCCGAGCGTCTCCAACAATGCACGACGATCCCATCCTGGTGCTCGATACCGCTTCGCCCGTGGTCAGCGTGGCCATCGGCTGCGACGGCCGCATCGTGGCGCAGCGCACGCTCGAGCTGCGCCGCTCTTCCGAGATGCTGCTGCAGGCGGTCGACGAGGCGCTCGACGAGGCCGGCGTGACGCGCGTGGAGCTCGGCGCCGTTGCCGCTTCGCGCGGCCCGGGGAGCTTCACCGGCCTGCGCATCGGGCTGGCGACGGCAATCGGGCTGCATCAGGCGCTCGGCCTCCCGGCCACCGGTCTCGACGGGCGACGGCTGCTGGCGCGCGCCGCGGCGGAGGCCTTCAGCAGCGGCCGCATGGCCGCCGATCCCGAGGCCGCGGACTCGGCTGCGGTCGTGGCGGTCGACGCTCTGCGCGGTGAGTGGTCAAGCCAGCGGTTCCGCCTCGGGCCAGCTCCCGAAGCTCTCGAGCGCGCCCAGCTGCGATCTGGAGACGAGCTTCTCGCCCTCGACCTACCGATCGTCGGGTTTGGC
>JBCBCF010000420.1:0-2574 GCA_038530905.1 Acidobacteriota bacterium | reverse complement strand
GACCAAGACCGACTACGAGATCGCTCTCACCCGCGTCGCCTGCGAGCGCGCCGCCGAGGGTCATCGCGCCGCCCACGGTTGCTTTCTCGACGGCGGCAGCGAGCGCGACGTGACCCTCGCGTATCTGCGTGCCGCAGATCAGCTCGAGGCCGACCTTCCGTACGATGCGATCGTTGCCTTCGACGAGAAGGCGGCGGTGCTGCACTACGAGAACAAGCGCGGGGCGGATGCGGCTCCCGGTCGACTCCTACTGCTCGACGCCGGTGCCGGCCACCACGGCTACGCTTCCGATATCAGCCGCACCTGGACGGTCGACGACGCGCCAGACGCGATGCGCGCTTTGGTCGAGGGAGTCGACGCGCTCGAACGCCGTCTGGTCGAGGCCATCGCGCCCGGTCGGGACTTCGCCGAGCTTCATCTCGAGGCGCATCGCGGTGTCGCCGAGCTTCTGCACGAGGTGGGCATCGTGCGCTCTTCTCCGGCAGAGGCCGTCGATCGGCAGCTGACGCGCGCGTTCTTTCCGCATGGCATCGGCCACGGACTCGGCCTCGCGGTCCATGAAGTCGGCGGCCGGCTCGCCGATCCGGACGGCGGCGAGCGCACGCCGCCCGACGGCCACGTCCTCCGCACCACACGGCGGCTCGAGCCGGGCCATCTGGTAACGATCGAGCCGGGTCTCTACTTCATCCCGATGCTGCTCGAGCCGTGGCGCCAGGGCGCCGACGCCGCGGTGGTCGATTGGGACCTGGTCGACCAACTGACCCCGTTCGGCGGCGTGCGCATCGAAGACGACGTGCTCTGCACCGACGACGGCTTCGAAGATCTCACGCGGCCGCTCCTTGCCGGGCCGCGCGGCGTCTGAGCGAGGGAGACGGCGCCTCAGGCGGTCGACGCCGTAAGGGTGTCGACGACCCCTTCTTCACCGGCGGAGACGCGCGCAGGCTGCGCCGCGCCCGCCGTCGCGCACGCGCGGTAGCCCGCGAAGATGAAGAGCAGACCGACGAGCTCGCCGACGTAGAGCGCCTCGACCACGCCGGCTTTCGCCATGGTGCCGCCGATCCCGGGAAGCAGCGCTCCAAAGGCGATCAGCGCGTTGCCGAGCGCACGGGCCCCGTTGCCTGCGGCATCGATCCCCTCCCCTCGCATGCGCGCGAAGCGCAAGGCGCTGAGGATCGCGCCGCCGATCAAGAAGACAACGGCGTAGAGGTTGATGACGGGCGTCATCCACCGCACCCACTCCCACGCGAGGACGGAGCCCGCTGGCTTATGCGGCAGAAGCTCCTCGAGCCGCACCGGCGACAGCACGACGCAGAGCGCCGCCACCGCCAGGAACGGCAAAGACACCCCGGTCAGCCAATGCGCGGTGCGCCGGCGCATCAGGAGGTACACCGAACCCTGCGCCAGCGGATAGCCGCCGAGCAGCGCTCCGGCGATGTACCACGCCTTGGTGAGTCCAACGCTGTTACCGAAGAGCGTGATGGTGCTCTCGAGCCCGGTGCCGAGGCCGTAGGTGAACATGCCGAAGGCCCACCAAAGCAGATGCGGGCCGCTGCGTCGGCGATTCCAGTGGCGCAACAAGGCAACCAGGAAGAGCGCCGACAGAACCGTGGTGACGATCGGCAGGTAGTGGACGGCGTGCGGCGTCACGCCTACAGCTCCAGGCGATAGCCGACGAAGACGTGCCGCTCGGACTGAGGCCGGAAGAACGTCGCGTTGGAGAACTCGGCGTAGAGCTCGTCGGTGAGGTTCTCGACGCCGAGCGTCAGCGTGTGCCGGCGGCCGGAGCGCTCGCCGAGGGTCAGGGAGCCGAGCAGACTGTGAACAGTGAACGACGGAATCACCTCACCGACCACCGGCGGCGGCTCGCCAGCGGTCAGCGCCACGTCTTCCTCACCCTGGTGGCGCAGACGGTACTCGGCGCTCCAGCGGCTGCCGGTCGGCGCCCAGCGCACGTAGACGTTGGTTTTGTCCGAATACGAGTCGCCCGTCGGCGGGTTGGTCGAATCGACCCGCTCACCCTCGAGATAGCTGAAATTGCCGCCGATCTCGAGACCGCTGTCGAAGCGATAGCCGCCCGCCAGCTCGACGCCTTCGAAGATCAGCTGATCGAGGTTGCGCTGCTGCACCACGAAGCCGACACCCGTGGCCTCGATCTCGGCGCGGGTCGCCTCGGGAAGCTGAGCGATCTCGCCCGGCGTCAAAAAGTATTGGATGACACCGTCTTCGATCTCGTTCTCGAAATAGAAGAGCTCGAGGTGCGCCCGGCGGGTGCGGAACTTCAGGCCGAGATCCCAATTCTCGCTCTCTTCCGACTGCAGGTCCGGGTTGAGGATCTGGAATCCGGCGCCTTCCGGCGTCAACCCGTTGAACAGACGCTCAACGATATTCGGCGCGCGAAACGCCGTGCCCCAGCTGCCGACCAGGTTCAGGGAGTCGGTCAGCGAGTAGAGCAGGTTGACCGAGTAGACGAAGCTGTCGTCTTCGAAGTCGAGCCCTTCGGTGTCAAAGCCCGGCGTCTCCTCGGCAACCGTCTCGACGGTCTGAAAGCGGGCGCCGCCGATCACCTTGAAGCGA
>JBCBCF010000419.1:0-2585 GCA_038530905.1 Acidobacteriota bacterium | reverse complement strand
CTGCGCATGGCGTCGATCTCGTCCTTGAGGTACGCCAACGCACGATCGTGGCCGACGAGGGCCTCATGCAGATGCGCCAGGGTCGTCTCCTGATGGCTCATCGCCTCGTGGACGCTGCGCAACGAGGCATCCTGCAGGCCGATGGCGCGGGTGACACGCCGCAGGCTGTCCTCCTGGCGTTCGACCGACGACGCTTCGAGCAGTGCTCCGCCCCGTTCGGCGGGCGGCAGGCCGTCGACCGCAGAGCGGATGCGCCGACGCAGCGCATCCACCGACTGGCGACCGACGACGTGCGCGAACTCGACCTCACGCTCGAGATCCGCGTCCAGACTCGGCTCGATGCCCAGCTCCGCACACAGCTCGCGGTAGAGACCGCGGAGGGACTCCGGGCGCTTGCGGGCCGGCAGCGTCGTCAGATCGTCGGCGAACGCCAGCACGTTGCGCAGGATCCACCACGAGATCAGCACCGGTCGCTCGGTCCGCCATTCGAGATCGAAGAAGATCAGCGCGTCCCCATCGAGCGTCGCGTTGCGCCAAATCGCGTCGACCGCCTCCGGCTGCAGGTGCTCGGCGTCGACCTGAAACCGCTCGATCGCGCGACGCAGGAACTCGGCCAGGCCCAAAAAGAACTCGGCCTCCTCTTCGTAGGCAAGCCGCCGAAGGAAGGTGTGGCGCAGCCGCGTGCCCGGAGCCACCGGTTCGAGCTCCGGCCGCCAGAACACGCGATTCGGGGCGGTGCCGAACGCGCGCTCAGGGAACTGCACCCCGTTGGAAGCCGCTCGCCCGCCTGCTTCCGCGCCGATGGCGGTCTTGCGGGCCTCGAGCGTGCCTTCATCAGTCTCGACGAAACGCGTTCGCGTCGACACCGCGCGCGCGGGCGAATAATGCCAGGCGAGCGCTGAGTCGGCCGTCAGCTTGCGGTAGGTGGCAAGAGGTCTGGCCTCCCGCGTCGCGAAGACCAGGAACGAATTCGCCATGTCGGCGAACATCCCCGCCCGCGCCAGACCGTCGAGGACCAGATAGTCCGAGTAGAGATGGACGCGCGGACGCTCCGGATCGGAGAACGTGCGGAAGCAGGCGAGATCCGTCGCTAGCTCGGGATCGCGATCGGCGAGATCGTCGCGCAGCACGCAGGTCGGCATCTTGTAGTCCGGGAACGGCAGATCGAGCCGCTGCGGCATCCATCCGGCCGAGCGCAACAGCGCCAGCAGCTCTCGGCGCGAGAACGTCCGAACGCTCGGCGACTGGGGATAGCCGGCGAGACCGAAGAACGGCCGACCCACATGATCTTCGGCCGCGCCAGTCCAGTATTTGGCGCCGAGTCGGTTCTCGATGGCGAGCAGCAGGACGCCGCCCGGGGCCAGATGCCGCGAGGCCCGATCGAGAAGATGAACGAAGGGATCGACGCCTGTCGGCGCCTCGACGTAGAGCTCGGCGTATTCCAAAACGCCGATCAGGCAGACGACATCGTAGAAGCGATCGAGCTCCACCGACTCCGCCGAGCCGAGAACAGCCTGGGCCGACGCCAGGCCTTCGAGTCGAGCCGTCGCGCCTTCGAGCCGTCGTTCGCTGCTTTCGACCGCGGTGAGGTGAGCTGCGCGCTCGGCGAGAAAGCGCGACACGCCGCCCATGCCCGCTCCTAGCTCGAGCACCGACAGATCGTCGAACCGGAGATGGCGCAGCAGATTCGCCCGCTCAGGAGAGAGATGGTACCGAACCGGCCAGGACCGACCATCCAAATCGTCGATCGGCGCGGCGTCGGAATCGAGCGAGCGAGACGCTTCGATCAGATCGAGGATCTCGCGCTCGACGGCCTCTCCGTCGCTATAGCTCGAGGCCGGCAGGGTCGAGACCGAGGGCGGCATGAATAAAAGGAAAGCGTCCTGAGGGGGCGTCGGGAAGGCAGCACTGCGCGGCGGGCGCTGCCGGAAGAGACAGAAACGATGGCAGCTTAGCACCTGCGACGACCGACACCTAGGGGCCTCGGCGAAGGAGCGGCGGGCGCCATGCTAGCCTGCGCCGAGTCCGCATCGCGCGTGATCTGGGACTCCACCGCGCGCCATCTCCCGCCCGCGTGTCCTTTTCGGTGTCTTTTCTTCGGCGACGCTCCGCGTCCGCACCCCGATCGAATCCTCTCGCCCGAGCGCCTCGAGCGCTGGTCGAACGGCTCAGCCGTGCCGCCCGGCGGCTGGCGTGGTCGACGGCGCCTCGCCCCGACGTCCAGTATCGCGAGCGGCCGGGGCGCGTCCTCGACGCGTGGTGTCTCGAGGTCCGCCTTGACGCCGAGAGCGTCGGCGAGGCTGCCGCGCGCGCATTCGTCGGTCGCCAAACGCTGCGCGAGCTGCGCGTTCGCGGTCTCGATGCCGAGGATCGCGAGGTGTACGCCCTCGGAGTCGAGGATCCGGCGGCCTTCGTTTACGCACCGGCGGGCGAGCTTCCCGATCTCGATCCAACGTTTCTCGAGACCGCGACTTGGATCCTCGGCGCGGAGGGCATCGACGGACTCTGGCTCGGAGACGCGAGCTCGGAACCGGCGCCGACCTCGCGGCCGACGACGATCGATGCGCTGTTGGATCCGGTGGGTC
>JBCBCF010000418.1:0-2595 GCA_038530905.1 Acidobacteriota bacterium | reverse complement strand
TCTCTCGCAAAGCAGAGGACGACGAGGCCCGCAAAGCGATCAAAGAGCGTCTGCGCAAGCTGCCGTTGCCCGAAGAGCACGGCGTCATCGTGCGCACGAACGGTCTGACGCAGAATCAGACGACGCTCAATCGCGATCTCAACGCCCTCTTGCGCCTCTGGCGCAAGGTCAACGGCGAGGCCGAGCGTGGCAAAGGGCCGAAGCTGATCTACAGCGATCAGGACCTCGTGGTGCAGTCGCTGCGCGACTACCTCGATCCCGAGATCTCGGAGGTCGTGGTCGACAACGACGAAGTGCACGCCAAGGCCGAGGCCTATATGAAGGCCTTCATGCCGCGCTCGAAGACGCTGCTGACCCGCTACGACGATCGCCTGCCGCTATTTAGTCGCTACCGCCTCGAGACGCAGATCGACCGCATCTACGAGCGCTCGACGCCGCTGCCGGGCGGCGGCTCGATCGTCATCGACGGCACGGAGGCACTGACCGCGATCGACGTCAACTCCGGCCGCGCGACCCGCAACAACGACCACGACGAGTCGATCCTGGCGGTCAACGTCGAGGCAGCGAAAGAGGTCGCTCGCCAGCTCCGCCTGCGCGACATCGGCGGTCTGGTGGTCGTCGACTTCATCGACATGCGGCTGCGTCGCCATCAGTCGAAGCTCGAGAAAGCGATGCGCGACTCGATGAAGATCGACAAGGCGCGCTATAGCGTCGGCCGCATCTCGTCGAACGGCCTGCTCGAGATCAACCGCCAGCGGATCAAGCAGGCGCTCAAGCTGCGCACCCACCGCGAGTGCCCGACCTGCGCCGGCACCGGCTCGATCCCGACGCCCGAGTTCGTCGCCCTGCGCCTGCTGTCGCGGCTCGAGGCGCGCGCTTCGCTCGGCACGATGAAGTCGGTCACCGTCGCGCTGCATCCGCAGATGGCCGACGAAGTCCAGAATCACTATCGGCGCGAGCTGACCGATCTCGAGCGTGCGCACAACTTCGAAATCGAGATCATCGCCGCGCCGACGCTCCGTCGAGGCGAAGAGCGCATCGAATGGATCGAGCGCGAAGGCGCCAAGGTCGAGCTGCCGCCGGCGAAGACCAAGACCGCCGTGATCTCAGCGGGCGACGTGACCGACCGGCGACGCGGGCGTGACGACGACGACGAATCCAGCGCACGCCGCCGGCGCCGCCGCCGCCGTCGGAAGAGCGACGAGATGGACGACGAGACCTTGCAGGCGGCCGCCGCCGAGGTCGACGAGGCCGACGACGAGGCATCCCAGACGGAGCGCCCGTCTCGACGTCGCGGACGGCGCCGGTCGCGCCGACGCCGCAGCGAAGTGACCGAGGAGACCCAGGCGGTCAAGACCGGCGCCCCGGACACGGCGCTCGAGATGGACGCCGAAGCGACCCTAGAGACCGACGCTCATCCAGCGAGCGACGCCGACGAGGCGGACGAAGCAACTCGGCGAGGCGGACGACGACGCCGTCGGCGCCGGCGGCGCGGTCGTGCCGCAGACGAAGACGCTTCGACTGCGGCGGACGAGCCGACCACGGCCTCCAGCCACGGCAAGCCCGAGCCCATCGATCACGGCGACTCCCACGCCGAGCAGCACGCCGCGGACCACGCGGACGGCGACGCGCCTGGAGCAGCGGAGACGGACGATCCAGAGGCCGAGGCCTCGACGGCCCGCCCGAGTCGGCGGCGTCGGCGCTCGCGGCGCCGCAAGACCCCCGACGCCGAGTCGGCGGCGGATCCGGCTGTCCAGTCCGACATCGAGGTCGCGGCCGCAGCGCCGGCATCGGAAGACGATCCGGCGGCCCGCGCGTCGGGCGAGAGCGCAGACGCCGAGGAGGGTGGCCGGCGTCGGCGCCGTCGTCGGGGCGGACGGAGGCGCCGGAGGGGCGGCGACGGGGCCGCATCCGAAACGGCGGACGAAGGCACCACACAGCCCGCCGCGCCGGCGAACGGCCAGCGCACCTCCAAGCGACGCAAGCGCTCGGCCGGCGGTCGCGACAAGGCGCCGACCGGCACCGCGAGCGGTAACGGCAGCGCCGACTTCGACGAATTCGACGACGGGCCGCAGCCCGAATCGAACGCCGGGCGAGACCCTCGCGACCTGCTCAGCGACGGACTCATGACCGGGCGTCGGCGTCGCCAGCGTCAGCAGGGCCGCAAGGGCAAGAAGCAGCGCGGCCGCAAGCCAGGAGACGAGCGGCAGCCGGACAGCAACGAGTCGGCGCTCCACTTCTCGCCGCCCACCGAACGCACGCTCGTGACGCCACCGGCCGATCCCAAGGCCGGCGTCAGCCCGGACCGCAGCGCCTCGCGTCAGCTTCGCTGGCAGTGGTGGGGCGGCAACGAAGAGTAAGACCCAAGCGGCGCGCCGAGCAGCCTCGGTGCGCCGCTCGAGCCCTCTCAGCCCGAGCCGCCGCCTGCTAAACTCCGCCTCCCACGCGGGGCCCCCTCGAGCGAGCTCCCATCCTCTTTTCCGGGATCGTCTAATGGCAGGACGCGAGACTTTGGATCTCGTTATCTAGGTTCGAATCCTAGTCCCGGAACCATCGCCCCTCGCGCTGATTGGCGAGGGTCGGCTCCAGTCCTCG
>JBCBCF010000417.1:0-2605 GCA_038530905.1 Acidobacteriota bacterium | reverse complement strand
GGCTCTCGAACATCTCGGCGGCGCGATGCGTCTCTCCGGCATGCAGATAGACGACGGCGGCGAGCTCAGGGTCGGGTCGCTCGGCGTTGCGGATGGCGTCAAAGGCGCGGGTGTCTTCACCGGCGTCGTGCCAGGCGCGCGCGGCGTCCTCGGACGCTCCTGCCTGCTCGAAGAGCATCGCGGCGCGTTTGGGTCGGTCGAGCCGCTGCCACAGACCAGCCGCCTCGCGCGGGCGCTGGAGCTTCTCGAGATAGTCGGCGCGGCGCTCGTCGAGGCCGGCGATGCGCTGCTCCAGCTCCAGGTCGCGGGTCGCGTCTCGGCGCGTGCGCAGCGCCTCGGTCTCGCGCTCGAGGGCGCGCACGGCGTGGTCCAGCTCGCCGCTTTCGACGAAGAGATCGGCGGCGCCGACGAGCTGGCCGGCGTTCTCCAGCAGGCGCGCAGCCCGTCCCGGCTGGCCACCGCGGATCGCCGCCTCGGCGGCCCGTCGGTAAGACCCGGCCGCTTCATAGAGCGCCACCGCCTCGCGCGGCCGATCGGCGTCGGCATAGAGATCGGCGGCGTCGAGCGTCAGACCCGCCTCGATCATCACCGCGACGGCGCGGTCCACGTCGCCGCCGTCCGAGAAGGCGCGCGCGGCGAGACGGGGGCGCTTGGCCTTGAGATAAGCCTCTCCCGCCTGCGCCGGCTTGCCGGCGCGCGTCAGGGCCTCGGCCCGCCGCAGCCAATCGGTGCGGAAGATGTTCACCGCGTCCCTCCGAGCGCCGAGGCCCGAGGCGGCGCGGCGGCGGGAGCGGTCGGGAGCGGGTCAATCGCAGCCATCGCTCGTTCGACGGTCAGTGTGAACAGAGGTTCGACCATCCTACCGCGTCGCGAGACGGCCGCCGGATCGAGCGAGCACGAAAAAGGGCGGCCCGTAGGCCGCCCTTTTTCGATCGTGCTCGACGCTCGGATCAGCGCGAACGGCGATACGCCATCGCCTCCGCAACGCGCTGTTTGGCGAGGGACAGAGCCGCCTCGGCTGGGATCTGGCTGTGCGACTTGGCCAGCGCGAGAACTTCGGCGGTGTTCTCTTTGATCTTCTCTTCGATGGTCTCGAAGGCCCGCTTCTGGGTGCCGCCCTTGTATTCCACCGAGGCGCAGATCACGCCGCCTGCATTGGCCACGAAGTCCGGCACGGAGAGGATGCCATTGTCGTGCAGGATCCGCTCGGCGCGTGCCGTCACCGGGATATTGGCGCCCTGGAGGACGACTTTCGTCTTCAGGCTCAGCGCGTTGGTCTCGTTGATGACGTCGGGGCGCGCCGCCGGCACGAAGATGTCGCACGGGATCTTGATCCAGTCGTCGATGCCGAGCTTCTCGCCGCCCTCGTAGTCGGTGACGCGACCGGTCTGAAGCTTGACGTCAGCCAATCGGTCGACGTCGATGCCCTTGGGATCGTGCACCGTGCCGTCGAGGTCGCTGGCGCCGATCAGCACCGCGCCGCGATCTTGCAGGTAGCGGGCAGCATGGGAGCCGACATTGCCGAAGCCCTGGACGACCACCGTCGCCCCTTCGAGCGTCACGTCGGCGAAGTCCTGGCAGACCTCGGCGCAGACGGCGAGGCCGTATCCGGTGGCGCCGATCTGGTCCAGCGGGATGCCGCCGAGCACCTTCGACAGGCCGACCGAGCGACCGATTTCGTCGCGAACCCAGGCCATCGAGACCTCGTCGGTGCCCATGTCGGGGCCTGGGATATAGCCATCGAGCTTCTCGATCGCGCGGGCGAACTGGCGGATCAGCGTCTCTTTGTTCGGCGTTGCCGGGTCGGCCAGGATGCCCGACTTGCCGCCGCCGTGCGGAATGCCGGCGAGCGCGTTCTTCCAGGTCATCGCGCGCGCCAGGCGGAAGACTTCCTCGGTCGACACGTCGGGAGCCATGCGGATGCCGCCGATCGCCGGGCCGGCGGAGATGTTGTCGATGACGACGATGCCTTTGAGACCGCAGCGGGGCTCGTAGATATAGACGATCTTCTCGGGACCGTATTCGTCCGCAAAGCGATCGAGAACCTCGGCCATGTCAGCTCCTTTCGAACGACAGTTTCCACCGGCGAGCAGGCCAGGAGCCCGTCGAACCGGACGTCTTGGATTCGGAAACCCGGGGCGCGGAGGCGCGGCTGCCGGACGGCAGCGGCCGAACGCCGCCCGTTCGCTGCTCCGCGGGATGCGCGGGCGGAAACGGAAGTCTGGCCCCGAGAGTAACAGCTTTGCGCTGGGCATGCCGGCACGAGACGTGCCAGAGGCGGGACGTCGCGGGTGGCGAGAACACGCCGACCGAGCGGACCCGGCGACGACGCATGCGTCGTCGCCAGCGAATCATAGCGCGTTTCTCCCAGGCCCGCCCGCGTGTGCATCGCGGTCTCGACCGCGGACCGCGCTTGCGGTGTCCGGATCGAAAGACAACAATGAGCGGTCGCTGGCGGACCCCTTCGCCGTCCCGGCGATCCCCCCGATGCCGACGTTCCTCGACGATTTTCTGCGCCAGGTCGGCCGCACGGCCCTCATCTTCGGCCGCGTCCTGGCCTGGACCCCGCGTCCGCCGTACGACGTGCGCCAGCTTCTCGTGCAGA
>JBCBCF010000416.1:0-2605 GCA_038530905.1 Acidobacteriota bacterium | reverse complement strand
CGGTCGCAGCACGCGCGGCACAACGAGACCGAGGAGCACCAGCGGCGCGCCGATCCACAGCGGCACGACGGCCCAGCTGACGTCGCGCCAGAACAGCAGAGCCGCGATCAGGCAGAACACGCCGCCGACCATCCAGCCGAAGCTGCGCAGCGTCCGGCGGTCGGTCGGCAGGGCCTTGAGCTCGTCGAGAATCGCCATCGGTTCAATCCAGCTCGAATTGTTCGCGCCAGTCGACGTCGTCGGCCAGCTTCGGCTGGTCTTCCTTGCGCAGCAGGAAGGGGCCGCAGACCAGATCGTCCATCTCGGTGCGCATGAAACAAGTGTAGGCGTGTCGCGGATCGCAGACGATCGGCTCGCCGCGAACGTTGAACGAGGTGTTGATGATCACCGGACACCCGGTGCGCGCCTCGAACGCCCGAATCATGTCGTAGTAGAGCCGGTTGTCCTCGGGGTGGACGGTCTGGACGCGCGCCGAGTAGTCGACGTGGGTCACCGCCGGAATCTCGGAGCGCGCGACGTTGAGCTGATCGATGCCGAAGAGCGCGCGCTGCTCGTCGTCCATCGCTCGCTGCTTGTCCTCGGCGACCGGCGCCACCAGGAGCATGTAGGGGCTCTCGCGGTCGAGCTCGAACCAATCCGACACCCGATCGTGCAGCACGGACGGCGCGAAGGGACGAAAGGACTCGCGATATTTGATCTTGAGGTTCATGACCGATTGCATCTTCGGAGAGCGCGCGTCACCGATGATCGATCGTGACCCCAAGGCACGCGGCCCGAACTCCATGCGGCCCTGGAACCAACCGACGACGCGATGCTCGGCGATGCAGTCGGCGACCCGCTCGGGAACCGCCTCGAGACCGATTCGCTCGTAGCGCGCGCCGGCCTCGTCGAGCACCGCGCGAATCTCGTCTTCGGTGAACTCGGGGCCGAAGTACGAGCCCTGCTGCGTGCCGCGAGGTTGCACTGTCCGCGGCTTCTCGTAGTACTCGTGCCACGCCGACAGGGCGGCGCCCAGTGCGCCGCCGGCGTCGCCTGCCGCCGGCTGGATCCAGATGTCGTCGAACGGCCCTTCGCGCAGGATCCGTCCGTTGCTGACGCAGTTGAGCGCGACGCCGCCGGCCAGGCAAAGGAAGCGCTCGCCCGTCGCACGCCGAACGTGCTCGGCCATCTTCAGCATCACCGTCTCGCAGGCGACCTGCACGGAGCGAGCGAGGTCCATCTCACGCTGCGTCAGCTTCGACTCCGGTCGACGCGGAGGGCCTCCGAACAAACGATGGAACTTGCCGTTGGTCATCCGCAGGCCATCGAGATAGCCGAAATACGACATGTCCAGCCGGAACGAACCGTCGTCTTTGAGGTCCACCAGATGATCGAAAATCGCGTCGACGTACCGCGGCTCACCGTAGGGCGCGAGGCCCATGACCTTGTACTCGCCCGAGTTGACCTTGAAGCCCGTGTAGTACGTGAACGCCGAATACAGGAGCCCGAGCGAGTGTGGGAAGTGCATCTCCTGCTCGATCCGCAGCTCCCGGCCGTTGCCGACACCGAAACTCGTCGTCGCCCACTCACCGACGCCGTCGATGGTCAGAAACGCGGCCTGCTCGAAGGGTGAGGGATAGAACGCCGAGGCGGCGTGCGATTCGTGGTGCTCGGCGAAGAGCAGCTCGCCGTCGAAGCCGTCCAGCTCCTTCCGGATCAGGTGCGGGATGAAGAGCTTCTTCTTGACCCAGATCGGCACCGACGCGAGGTACGGGCGCAGACCGAACGGTGCGGTGGCGATATGGGTCTCGAGGATGCGTTCGAACTTGAGGAACGGCTTGTCGTAGAAGACCACCGCGTCGAGATCGCTCGCCTCGAGGCCAGCATGGCGCAGGCAATAGCCAATCGCGTGGCGAGGAAACTCCGGATCGGCCTTAAGGCGCGTGAATCGCTCTTCCGACGCCGCGGCCGCGACCTCACCATCGATCAGCAAGCAGGCTGCAGCGTCGTGGTAGTAGCAGGAGAGTCCAAGAATGCGCACGGCGGCCTTTCGACGGGACGAGAGTCTTGGAGACGGACTGTCGAGAGCGTCGGCCGGCTGCGCTGCACGCGGCATGGCGGCATCGACGCGAGGGACTCGACCGGGCGGGTCGGCGGAGGCGGCGAGGTGCAGCGCCGCGGCCCGGTGAGGCTCTCGGGTTTTACCACATCGCCCTCGGCCTGTCGACGCGCTGCGGCGTCGGCTAGCGATCGTCGATTGCCGCTCGAATCTGCTCGCCCGACACCTCGCTCTCGCGGCCGGAGCTCCAGGCCCGCACCGCCAAGGGCTCGCAATCGAGCGGCAGGACCACCTGGTGTCCAGCGCTCCAGCCGGCAGCGAGATCTCGATCCACTCGTGCCGCCAACCGCACCGCGGTGGCGTCGGCCAGCACCTCGCCGGGAGCCGACGCGCGGGCGAGAGCGTCGACCGCGCGCGCGGCGCTGGCCGGAACGCCCACGCCGCCCCACTCGGCCAACAGAAGGCCGACGCGCGCACGCGGCCCGGACGTCGAGCTGGCGCCCGTCAAGCAACGACCGAGGGCGTGCCGCACCGCATCCGCCGGGCGGTCGAAGGCGACCACCTGAG
>JBCBCF010000415.1:0-2614 GCA_038530905.1 Acidobacteriota bacterium | reverse complement strand
GTCGACGGGATTCCTCACTTCGCCTGGAGCACCGCATCGCAGGCTGGCACGGTGGGGTTCGAGGTCTTGCGCTCCGAAGCGGGCGACTGGCGGCCGGTCCACCGTGAGCTGGTGCCGGCGACGGTGGCCCCGGCGCGCCGCGCCGACTATCGCGTCGCGGATCCGGGCGTTCCACCCGCAGGCGTCAGCCGTTACCTGATCGTGGAACGAGACGGCCAGGGGCGGCGGATTCAGCACGGCCCGTTCTCCGTGCGCCTCGACGTCGCCCGACGCGCGGCCGCCGACGATGCAGAGTGGCCGCTCGACCGGCAGGTGATTCCGCCTGCGCCATCGGGCGGACCGGAGTTCGAAGGCCGCCCGAAGACGCTGAACCTGGTCGGCATCACGGGCGCTGCGGCCTATCACCTCGAGATCGAGCAGACCGGCTGGTATCGGCTGTCCGCGGAGGCCCTCGGCGAGCTCTTCGGGGCCGACAGCCGGCGGGCACGCCGATGGATCCGAAACGGCCAGCTGGCCCTCGAGACGTCGGGCGAATCCGTCGCCTGGACCTCCGACGTTGGCTCGACAGGTTTGATTTTCTTCGGCGAGGGGCCGGAGAGCCTGCCATCAGCGTGGGCCGAGGTGGCTCCGGCCAACGCCTATCGCCTCACGCAGACACCGGGTCTCGTCTCGAGCACGGCGAACGCGCGTCCCCGGAGCGGAGCGAGGCCGCCCCAGACCTACCTCGATGTCCTGGAGTTCGAGCAGCAAGTCTTCCCCGGCACGGTCGCCGCGCAGGACCCGGAAGACGATTTTTGGTTCTGGGCCGGAGTCGCTGCTGGCACGTCTCACGACACTGCAGCTGTCGCCTTCGACGTCCCCAACCTGGCGACCGAGGGGACCTCCTCCCTTACCGTTCGGCTGCACGGAGCCAATCGCACCGGCCGGACCTTCGACCATCGGGTCGAGATGACGCTCAACGGCAACCGGCTGGGCACGGTGAGCTGGGCAGGCTTTTCACATCGCGAGGCGCACTTCGAAATCGACTCCTCGTGGCTCCTTGAGACCGGCAACACGCTGCAGCTTCAGGCTCAGGTGGTGACCGACGGCGAGCCGAGCTTCGTCTACCTCGACGGGTTCTCTCTCAAGACGCACCGACTCCTCGAGGTGCACGACCCTGAGCAGGCTCTTCGCATCGACGTGACCAGCGCTCGCCAAGTTCTGGAGATCGGCGAGGTGCCAGACGCCGACACCTGGGTCTTCGACACGAGGGATCCGAAGCGGCCGGTGCTCCAGACCGCGGATGTGGTGCCGGCCGCCGGCGGCCTCGCGCTGCGTTTCCAGCCGCGGCGTCGCGGAAGCTTCTGGGTCGTGCCGTCGACGGCGCTGCGGACTCCGGCCGCGATCCGACCGTGGCGAGCACCGAGCCTTCCCCTGAGCTCGCCCACGCGACGGGCCGATCTTCTCTTGGTCACGGCCGACGCTCTGCGCCCATCCGCCGATGATTGGGCCAACTATCGCCGTGCCGACGGCTTGGAGGTGGAGGTCCTCGATCTAGCGCAGATCGAGGACTCCCTGACCCACGGCGTCCGGACGCCGCACGCGGTGCGAACGCTGCTGGCGCACGCGGCGTCTTGGCAGCTGCCGCCGCGCTTCGTCTTGCTCCTGGGCGACGGGCACTTCGACACCCAAGATCATTGGGGTTTTGGCGGCAACCTTATCCCTCCACCGCTGATCCGGACGGACGCCGGCCTCTACGCGTCCGATCGCTGGTTCCTGCCGGTCGGCCCCGACGCTCCGAGCATCGGACGGCTGCCGGCGACGTCGAATGCTCAGGTCCGGGCCGCGCTCGACAAGGTGAAGGCATTCGAACGCCAGGGCCGCAACCTGGCGGCGCTCGCTGTTGCGGACAACGCGGATGCCGGAGGGTCGTTCGCGGCCGACGCCGAGAACCTCCTCACCCTCCTCCCTGATGGCTGGCAGACGCGCTCGATCGATCTCGGCGCTCAGAGCCTCGGCGAGCTTCGCGGGGATCTCCTCAACGCCTTCGGCGAGAACCTGACCTGGCTGCAGTTCTTCGGCCACGGAGGCGTTGATCGCTTCGCGTCGGAGGGAATCCTGACCACGGAGGATGTCGCGACCCTGCCAATGGGTCCGACCTTTCCGTTGGTCACGGCGCTCACCTGCAATGCGGGACGCTTCGAGCTTCCGGGCGTTGCGTCTCTGGCGGGAGAGCTGACGCTGGTGCCCGACCGCGGAGCTGCCGCCGTGCTGGCGCCTTCCGCCCTCGCCTTTCACAGCAACTCCGCAGCGTTTGGTCGGCTCTTGACCGAGGCGCTTTTCCAGAAACCCTCGGCGCCGAAGCGACTCGGCGAGGCTCAACAGCAGGCCGAGAGGCGATTCCTTCAGGCCGGCGGCTCACCGGACCATCTGGAGGTGCTTCATCTCTTCGGCGATCCGGCGATGCGTTTGCCGCAGTAAGGCGTTCGCGACCGTCGGGCAGTTGCCGCCGAACGGCGTTTGCCCCCGTCCGGCGGTTGCCCCGTCCGGCAGTTGCACCATCCGGCAATTGCGCCATCCGGCAATTGCGACGGTGAGACATCGGCCACGGCGGGGCGGAGGGCGGCAGCCGGCG
>JBCBCF010000414.1:0-2615 GCA_038530905.1 Acidobacteriota bacterium | reverse complement strand
TGGCCGTAGCCACCTTCACCGACCGGGACGGCGACCGACGGTTGGCCGCCGCCACAGGAGATCAGCACGGCGAGGCACAGGACGGAGGAAGCGAAGAGCGTGGTCTGGCGCATATCGCCGCGACGATAGCAGCGCGCCTTCGCCCTGGGGACCACGGGCGCCGCGGGGTGTGCGAAGCCTCGGCGCGCCGATGTCGAGCTGGTCTCTCGACCAGCGCGAAGCGCAGCCGGGAAACTAGGGCACATCTCAAAAAGATGCGCCCGCGCGCGCCGGATTATCGGCGCGCCAATGTGGAGCTAGTCTTTCGACCAGCGCGAAGCGCGGTCGGGAGACTAGAGCTCATCTCAATAATCCTCTCAGGAGGATCACAGCGCAGGCGAGCTGCAGAAACCCCAGGTAGTTCCGGCCTTTGTGCTCCCAACGAGTCGCGACGCGGCGGAACTGTTTGAGCCAGGCGAAGAGGCGCTCGACGAGCCAGCGTCTCTTGTAGCGACGCAGTGAGCGGCCGTCCTGAGTTCGACGGCTCTGGTGACGTCCCTCGCGCTTGGGAGCGATGAGCTCGATGTTGCGCTCCTCCATGAGCGCTCTCGCGTGCTTGCCGCTGTCCCAGGCGCGGTCACCGATCAGTCGAGGGGGGAGCTCATCGACGAACGCAGCGTCGAGAGTTCGGTCGGTGAGAGCAACGTCGTGTCGGTTTCCTGGAGCAATAGCGACAGCGAGTGGAAGACCATCGCGGTCTGCGATTGCCATGACCTTGGTCGCCTTGCCTGCTCTGCAGCGGCCGACTTCGGATCCCCTTTTTTCGCCGGCACATACGTGCCGTCGATGAAGCCCTCCACATCCTCGATCCCGCCGCGACCTCTTAGGTCTCGGCGCAGGGCAACGACCACCCTCTCGAAGGTGCCGTCCTCACACCACTGCTGAAACCGACGGTGGCATGTCTGGTAGGGCGGATACCGCTCCGGGAGATCGCTCCAGCACGCTCCCGTTCGGAGCACCCACAGGATCCCGTTGAGGACCTCGCGGAAAGACCGGACGGGACGCCCTCGCTTGCCGGGACCCGACTTCGGTTCTGGAAGGAGCGGCTCGAGCAGTTCCCACTGCGCATCGGTGAGCTTCACCAGAACCGTAGATCACGATCTCGTCGCGATGTCGATCCCCGATCTCAAACCGATCTGATTCCGCAGACCTACCCCTGGCCGCATTATTGAGATGAGCTCTAGTCTCTCGACCGCGCTTCGCGCTGGTCGAAAGACTAGCAGGGCGCTGATAAACGCCGCCTGGGGATCGACTCGGTGAACCACACGTGATCTAACGAGATCATGCGTGGACGAGACACGAAGCAGTCATCGATGCTGTGCCTGATGTCGCCGGAGCAGATGGTGCCGAAGAAGCACCC
Source organism: Acidobacteriota bacterium (assembly GCA_038530905.1). GTDB lineage: Bacteria > Acidobacteriota > Thermoanaerobaculia > Multivoradales > J023 > JAUIJL01. The sequence continues at coordinate 1,216 of JBCBCF010000414.1, read as the reverse complement.
GCTCCGGCGCATCAAGAAGCTGGCCGACCAGGTGCTCGAGGAGCTGTCGCCGCAGCTGGAGGCCATGTATTCGTCGACGGGACGTCCCTCGGTCCCGCCGGAGCGCCTGCTCAAGGCGCTGCTGCTGATCGCGTTGCACAGCGTCCGAAGCGAGCGCCTGTTCTGCGAGCAGCTTGGCTACAACCTGCTGTTCCGTTGGTTTCTCGACATGGACATGGTCGAGGCCCCGTTCGACGCGAGCACATTCTCTCGCAATCGAGAGCGGCTGCTCGAGCACGACGTCGCCGGGGCCTTCTTCCGCGCGGTGCGCGACCATGCCAAGCGCAAGCGGCTCATGAGCAGCGAGCACTTCAGCGTCGACGGCACGCTCATCGACTCGTGGGCCTCCCTGAAGAGCTTTCGTCCGAAGGATGAGGACGACGACGATCAGGACGGCAACGGCTGGGGCGACTTCCGCGGCAAGAAGCGGACAAACGACACGCACGAATCGAAGACCGACCCGGACGCGATGCTGCGTCGAAAGAGCCGCGGGCAGGCAGCGAAGCTGTGCTTCGGCGGCCACGCGCTGATGGAGAATCGCAACGGGCTACTGGTGGATGTGCTCATCACCCGGGCGACGGGCCGCAGCGAACGCGAAGCAGCGGTGGAGATGCTGAATCGGTGTGTGCCCGGCGGGCGACGCATCACCCTCGGTGCGGACCGCGGATACGACACGCGCGACTTCGTGACGACGCTGCGCGAGCACGACGTAACGCCGCACATCGCGCAGAACATCCGCTGGACGAACATCGACGGCCGGACGACCCGGCATGCCGGCTACGAGCTCAGCCGCATCAAGCGGATGCAGATCGAGAAGATCTTCGGCTGGACGAAGACCGTCGGCGGTCTCGCGCGCAGCCGCTTCAAAGGCATACCCAGAACCCAGCTCGCCGCCTTCATCACAGGCGCCGCCTACAACCTCATGCGCATCGCTAGCCTCGAGCGGAGCTACGCCTGAAGTCCCGCAGTCGGCGCAAGGCCGGCCGAAGTGGCAGCCAGACGCGAAGCTGAGAACCAGGCCGGCAACGCTTCGAGACCTGCACAACGCCGACACGGCGGTCGGCACTCGCCGAAACCACCCTTTCTCAGCGCCCTGCTAGGGCGCATCTCAAGATGCGCCCGCGCGCGCCGGATTATCGGCGCGCCCATGTGGTGAGGCGTTCGTCCACGCGCGAAG
>JBCBCF010000413.1:0-2623 GCA_038530905.1 Acidobacteriota bacterium | reverse complement strand
CATCAAGACGGGCGCTCGGTCGAGATTCAGCGCTTGATCGGGCGTAGTCTGCGCGCGGCGGTCGATTTCGAGGCGTTGGGGGAGCGGACGGTGACGATCGACTGTGACGTGCTGCAGGCCGACGGCGGCACGCGCACGGCGGCGATCACCGCCGGCTGGGTGGCTTTGGTCGAGGCGTTGGCGAAGGCGTTTCTGGCCGGCGACCTCGACCGATGGCCGATCGTTCGGCAGGTGGCGGCGATCTCGGTCGGTGTTGTGGACGGGCACCCGCGCCTCGATCTCGAATACGTCGAGGATTCCGCGGCTGAGATCGACATGAACGTCGTCGCCACCGCCGACGGCGAGTTGATCGAGCTGCAGGTCACCGGCGAACGGCGCTCCTTTCCGCGGGCCGAGCTCGACGCGCTGACCGACCTCGCGCTCGCCGGCGTCGCCCGCCTGGTCGAGCATCAAAACGAGGCACTGGCCGAGATCCTGACGCCGGTCGAGACCATCCGTCGGCACGGCCGGCGGCGCGCCGCCCCGCGCGACGAGGGCGAGCTCTGGGGAGCGCCTTGAGCGGGCAGCGGGAGACGAGCATGCAGGGCAAAGACGACGAGGCCGCCGGCCGCTCGGCCGACGAGCAGGTGCCGGGCGCGGCGGCGCGATCGCAGACCAAAGCGCTGACGTATTCGAGCTACCTGCGCCTCGACGAGCTGCTCGATCTGCAGTCTCCCCGTTCAGCCGACGCCGCCGGGCGCGGCGAGCATGACGAGATGTTGTTCATCGTCATCCATCAGGTCTACGAGCTCTGGTTCAAGCAGACGCTGCACGAGCTCGATTTCTTGATCGAACATCTTGAGGCCCATCGCGGTGCCGCCGGGTCTGGCGACGAGCCGCTCGACGATCGCATCGCGCCGGTGCTGCACACGCTGCACCGCGTGCTGACGATCCTCAAGACGATGGTGGCGCAGGTCGACATCCTCGAAACCATGACGCCGCGCTCGTTCGCCTCGTTCCGCGCTCGCTTGGCGGCGGCCAGCGGCTTTCAGTCGCCGCAGTTCCGCGAGCTCGAGTTCCTCCTCGGCAAGCGCGACGCCAGCATGCTCGTGCACCACACCGCCGAGGCCCGAGCTCGCCTCGAGGCGCGGGCGGCGCAGCCGACCCTCTATCACTACGTTCTGCGCTTTTTGGCCCGCTCGGGCGCCAACGTGCCGGCGAGCGTGCTGGAGCCTCCGGCTGTCGACGAACCGCTGATCGAGATGCCGGAAGTGCATGCGGCGCTGGTCGACATCTATCGCCACGAAGACGGACTGACGCAGGTGTGTGAGCGCCTGGTCGACTTCGATGAAGGTCTCCAAGAGTGGCGCTACCGCCACGTCAAGATGGTCGAGAGGACGCTCGGATCCAAGCCCGGCACCGGTGGCTCGAGCGGTGCTGCATATTTGCGCAGCACCCTCTTCCAGCCGATCTTTCCCGACCTGTGGGCGATTCGCTCGCAGCTTTGACGGCGGTTGAACGATGTCGAGAACCCTGCTGCAGGACGCCGCGCCGCACACCTCGGAGCCGATCGAGGCCGAGACGCTCTCGCACCACCCCAACCCACTGGCCGAGCACTATCGCGCCTTCGACGTCGAGCATCGCCTGCTGTTGACGGGACACTCGCATCAGGCCTGGCCCGACGTCGCCCGACGGGGCCAGGTGGCGGCGTTCGAGGACGCCGCCGAACAGGTGGACGGTAAATGGGAGGCCGCGTTCGAGAAGGCCTCGCGTGTCCGCCGCGACTTTGCGCGCTGGGTCGGTGATCCGCCGGCCGCGGCGGAGGCCCGCTACGCGTTGGCTGCCAACACGCATGAGCTGCTGGTGCGTTTCTTGTCTGCCCTGCCGCTCGCCGAGCGGCCGCGGCTGGTGACGACGGACGGCGAGTTCCACTCGATGCGCCGGCAGCTCGATCGGCTGGCCGAGACCGGAATCGAGGTGGTGCGCGTGGCGGTGGATCCGCTCGACGCGTTGGCCGATCGCCTGGCTGCCGCGATCGACGATCGCACAGCTGCCGTCTTGGTCTCGACGGTGCTGTTCCGCGACGCCCGCCGCGTGCCGGGCCTCGAGCGGGCGGCGCAGGCGGCGCGCCGTCACGGCGCCGAGATTCTCGTCGACCTCTACCATCAGCTGGGCGCCGTGCCGTTCGATCTCGAAGCGGCCGGGCTCGGCGACGCCTTCGCCGTCGGTGGCGGCTACAAATACCTTCAGCTCGGTGAGGGCAATTGCTTCTTGCGCGTGCCGCCGGATCGCGACCTGCGACCGGCGGTGAGTGGTTGGTTCGCCGAGTTCGTCGACCTGGCCGCGACGCCGTCTGGAGAGGTCGCGTACGGGCGCGGTGCCGACGCATTTCTCGGCGCCACCTACGATCCGACGAGTCACTATCGGGCCTGTGAAGTGATGGACTTCTTCGCTGCGCAGGGCCTCGACGCCGAGCGCCTGCGGCGCCTGTCGCAGGCGCAAGTCACGCGCCTGGCCCACGGCGTCGACGCGCTCGACCTCGACCCGCGGACGCTGGTCCGCCCGGCGGTGGCGATCGATCAGCTCGGCGGTTTCCTCGCGCTCGAGGCGCCCGGGGCCGAGTCGCTCCGCCGGCGGCTGCTCG
>JBCBCF010000412.1:0-2645 GCA_038530905.1 Acidobacteriota bacterium | reverse complement strand
GGGTGCGACGGCCGACCTCGTGGTGGCGCTCGAATCGACCGGCGCATTGTCGGTGCCGGTGGAGGCGGTGGCCAATCCAGGTGGCCGCCGCCCGTCGGTTTGGCGTCTGCAAGAGGCGCCGGCAGGCGACTCGGGCACCGGCGGCTCGCACCTCGTCGAGCGTGTGTTCGTCGAGGTCGGTGAGTTGGCTGGAGAGCGTGTGATGGTGCGTGCCGATCGGCTGACGGTCGGCGACCAGGTGGTGGTTGGCGGTCAGCGTGGGCTCCTCGACGGCGAACGGGTCGAGATCGTCGGTGGAGCCGAGAGGTGAGCGCCGCGTTCGAGGCGCTCCTCGTGCGTCGGCGGCTCATTCTTGCGACGACCGCGCTCCTGGCCCTGACCGGGCTCGGCTCGTGGCTGACCATGCCGCGCGAGGAAGATCCGCAGTTTCCGCATCGCGACGGCTCGCTCGTCACCGTCTTTCCGGGTGCTGATGCGCTGACGGTCGAGCGACTGGTTCTCGAGCCCATCGAGGAGCATCTCGCCGAAGTCGAACAGATCGACAACATCTTCTCGACCGCTCGTTCGGGTGTGGTCGTTCAGCACATCGAGCTGCATGACGGCGTCTACGACACCGACACCGCCTGGGATGACGTCCGCGCCGCCATCGACGCAGCGCGCGACGAGTTCCCGGCCGGCGTTCTCGAGCCCGACCTCGACGATGATCTCGTGTCGCAGGAGGCGATCGTTTACGCGCTGGTCGGCTCGGCCGATCCGCTGGTGCTGGTCGACGCTGCCGAACGGGTGAAGCGCGAGCTGGTGTCGATCCGCACGGTCAAGCGAGTGAACCTGCTCGCCGAGCCCGGAGAGCAGGTCATCGTCGAGTATGACGACGCCACCGCCCGCCGTCTCGGGGTCGACCCGGAGCGTCTCGGCGCGCAGCTCGGCGCCCGCAGCCGCATCGTTCCGGGCGGCATGGTCCATCTCGGCGACAAGGCCGTGACCCTGCGCCCACAGACCGAAATGCGCACTCTCGAAGAGATTCGCGCGACACCGGTGCTGCTTGCCTCCGGTGCCTCGGTGCCGCTCTCTGAGCTGGCGCGCGTGCGCCTGGCGCCGGCCGAGCCGGCGGCCGAGATCATGCGCTGGAACGGCGAGCCGGCGGTCGGCCTCGGGGTCGTGCCGCAGGACGGCCTCGATCGCGTGGCGCTGGGAGCTGAAGTGCGCGAGCGCGTCGTCGGGCTCGAGGCCGAGCTGGCGCCGGTGCGACTGGAAGAGGTCACCTTTCAGCCCGATCTCGTCTCCGACCGCCTGTCGGAGCTGACCGGTTCACTACGCCTCGGCATCTTCATCGTCGCTCTCATCCTCTTCGTGGCGATGGGGCCGCGGCTCGGTTTGGTGGTCGCGATGGTCGTGCCGCTGGTCACGTTCGGCTCGATGGCGCTCTTCGCTGGTGCCGGCGGCATCCTGCATCAGGTGTCGATCGCCGCTCTGGTGATCGCCCTTGGCATGTTGGTCGACAACGCGATCGTGATGGCGGAGAACATTCAATACCGGCTCGATCGAGGCATGCCGGCGGCAGCCGCCGCGGCCGCGTCGGTCCGCGAGCTGGCGGCGCCGCTCGGCACCGCGACGGCGACGACGCTGGCCGCCTTCGTGCCGATGTTGGTGTCGAAGGGCGCCACCGCTGACTTCACGCGCTCGATTCCGACCCTCATCATGCTGACTCTGGCGGTCAGCTACGTGTTCGCGGTGTTGGTGACGCCGGTGCTGTCGGAGCTGATTCTGCGGCCGCGGCGGGTGTCCCCGTCGGACGCAGGCAGTGAAGACGCTGATGGCGTTGTCGATGGAGGAATGGACGATCGACTCGCCGCGGCCGACAAAGAGGGCGCCGCCCGGCGTCTCGGCACGGCGGCCGAGGCGGTCGACGGTGACCTCGACACCGCCGTTGTCGTCGACCCGGACGCCGAGCACTCGGCGGCGATGGGCGAGCGCTCGCTGCGTCTGGCGCGCTGGATCCACGGCCTGGCGCTCGGCCGGCCGGGCTGGGTGCTGGCCGGCGCGGTGGCTCTTCTGGCTCTGTCCTTCTTCGCCATCCGCTGGGTCGACTTCAAATTCTTCCCGGCCGCGGATCGGCCGACCGTCGTCGTCGATCTCGACATGCCGGAAGGCTCGCATCTCGAGACCACCGACGCCGCAGCGCGCTCGCTCGAGCGTGCACTGCTCGAGCATCCCGACGTCGCGAGCGTGGCGACGTTCGTCGGTCGCAGCGGGCCGAAGTTCTATTACAACCTGCGCACGCGGCCGGCCAGCCCGCATCGAGCGAGCCTGATCGCCGAGGCCCGCTCGATCGACGCGGTGCCTGATTTGATCGCCTGGACGCGCGAGATCGTGGCGCGCGACCTGCCGGCCGCGAGTCTCGTCGCGCGCCGTCTCGAGCAGGGGCCGCCGATCGACGCACCGCTCGAAGTGCGCGTCAGGGGCCACGATCTCGGCGACATGGAGCAGGTCGCCGATCGCCTGTTGGCGGCGATGCGCGAGGTCGAGGGCACGCGCGACGTGCGCCACGATCTCGGTCTTGGCGTGCCGATCATGCGCTTCGAGATCGATGATGCCGCGGCGGCCCGTCACGGGCTTTCGCGTGCCGACGTTGGCCGCGTGCTGTC
>JBCBCF010000411.1:0-2645 GCA_038530905.1 Acidobacteriota bacterium | reverse complement strand
CGCGCGGGCCGAGGTTCCAAGCCTCGGTCTGGCGACCGTCTATCGCAATCTGAAGAGCCTGGTCGACGACGGCACGCTCGCAACCGTCGAGCTGCCCGGCGCCACCGGCCACTATGAGCTGGCCGGCAAGGGTCATCACCACTACTTCCGCTGCCGTAGTTGCGACCGCGTCTTCGACGTCGAAGGCTGCGCTGCTCAACTCGAAGAATTGACGCCCCGCGGCTTCCAGCTCGAAGCGCACGAGATCGTGCTCTACGGCCGCTGTGACGCCTGCTGCACGCCGTCCTGAGCCAGAGGGCGCCGAGCGGCCGTCGTCTCGTTCGCCGCTGTCGATCCACTGCCGTTTGCCCGATCCGCTGCCGTTCTATCCACCACCCGCGCTCGAGGATTCGCTGATGCCGTCGACCCGACTGTCTCCCCGCTCGCTCTTCCTTCTCTTCCTCTGCCTGACGCTCGCCTTTTCGGCGGCGCCGGGCCTCGCCCAAGCCGAGGCCGACGACGCAGCAGCCGACACCGAGGTCTCTGACGAACCGCGGCTGTCCACCGGCACCTTCTCCGGCCTCGCCTGGCGCGGCATCGGACCGGCGCTGATGTCAGGCCGCATTTCAGACGTCGTCATCGACCCGAACGATCTCTCGACCTGGTATGTGGCGGTGGGCTCCGGCGGCGTCTGGAAGACATCCAACGCCGGCACCACGTGGACGCCCATCTTCGACGATCAGGGGTCCTACTCGATCGGCTGCCTGACGATCGATCCCAACGATTCGAACGTCGTGTGGGTCGGCACGGGCGAAAACGTCGGCGGCCGCCACGTGGCGTATGGCGACGGCGTCTACAAGAGCCTCGACGGCGGCGGCACGTGGACCAAGGTCGGCCTCGAGACCTCGGAACACATCGGCAACATCATCATCGATCCGCGCGATTCCGACGTTGTCTACGTCGCGGCGCAAGGGCCGCTGTGGTCATCCGGCGGTGAACGGGGTCTCTATAAGACGACCGATGGCGGCGAGAACTGGACGCAGATTCTCGGCGGCGGCCCCTACACCGGCGTCAACGAAGTCCATTTCGATCCGCGGAATCCGGACATCCTCTACGCCGCGACGCATCAGCGATTCCGCAACGTGGCGGCGCTCGTCAACGGCGGTCCCGAGTCGGGCATCCACAAGTCAACGGACGGTGGCGAGACCTGGCGAGAGCTGAGCAAGGGCCTGCCGGATGAAGACATGGGCAAGATCGGTCTGGCGGTTTCACCTCACGATCCCGACACGATCTACGCCACCATCGAGCTCGGCCGTCGCACGGGCGGATTCTGGCGATCGCTGGACGCTGGCGCCACCTGGGAGAAGCGCAGCGACTATCTGTCCGGCGCCACCGGCCCGCACTACTACCAGGAGATCTTCGCCGATCCGCACCGGCCGCACCGCGTTTATCAGATGGACGCCCGCATGCATCTGACCGACGACGGCGGCAAGACGTTCCGCCCGATCGGTGAAGAGTTCAAACACGGCGACAACCACGCCATGGCGTTCTTCCCGAACGATCCCGACGACTTCTTGGTCGGCAGCGACGGCGGGCTCTACCGCACGTTCGACGCCGGTGCCACCTGGCGCTACTACGCGAATCTGCCGGTGACTCAGTTCTACAAGGTCGCAGTGGACGACGACAAGCCGTTCTACAACATCTACGGCGGCACGCAGGACAACAACACGCAGGGCGGCCCGTCGCGCACGCTGAACGTGCACGGCATCCGCAACAGCGACTGGTTCATCACCCTCTTCGGCGACGGTCATCAGCCGGCGACCGAGCCGGGCAACCCCGACATCGTGTATTCCCAGTGGCAGCAGGGCAACCTGGTGCGCTACGACCGGACGACGCGCGAGATCGTCTACATCCAGCCACAGCCAGCGGCCGGTGAGCCTGCCGAGCGGTGGAATTGGGATTCGCCGATCCTGGTCAGCCCGCACGACCCCAAGCGGCTCTACTTCGCCAGCCAGCGGGTCTGGCGCAGCGACGATCGCGGCGACTCCTGGCGCGCCATCTCGGGCGATCTCTCTCTCGGCATCGAGCGCCTGAACCAGCCCATGATGGGTCGCCGCTGGAGCTCAGACGCCGCCTGGGATCTGTGGGCGATGTCGAACTACGGCAACGTCACGTCGCTGTCGGAGTCGCCTTTGGTCGAGGGTCTTTTGTACGCCGGCACCGACGACGGTCTGGTGCAGATCTCCGATGACGGGGGCGCCACCTGGCGTCGGTCCGGAGACTTCCCCGGCGTGCCGGACGGCGCCTTCGTCAACGACATCAAGGCCGATCTGCACCAGGCCGACACCGTGTACCTGGCGCTCGACGATCACAAGTCCGGCGACTTCCGACCCTTCCTGCTGGTGTCGAGCGACCGCGGGCAGACCTGGCGCTCGATCGCCGGCGATCCCGAAGACGGCGGCCTGCCGGATCGTCACCTCGTCTGGCGAGTGGTTCAGGACCACGTCGAACCGTCTCTGCTCTTCGCCGGCACCGAGTTCGGCGTCTTCGCGACCGTCGACGGAGGCAAACGGTGGTTCGAGCTGGCGGCCGGCATGCCGCAGATTGGCATCCGCGACCTGGCGATCCAGACGCGTGAGAACGATCTGGTGGCGGCGTCATTCGGC
>JBCBCF010000410.1:0-2682 GCA_038530905.1 Acidobacteriota bacterium | reverse complement strand
AAGCCGGCTGGATGACGGATGCCTACGTGTCGCCGATCGCCGAGGCGAATCTGCGGCAGCTTCCGCCAACGCCTCGGCTGCAGCCGAAGCCGGAGGAGGACATGGAGCTCTTCCTGGCGCAAGAAGAGTTCCGCTCCGCCCATTGGGGCTGGACCGACGAGCTAGCCGAAACCGTCCACATGCCGATCGATCGCGCGATGGACCTCGCCCTCGAGCGGCTGCAGAGCGGCTCGGCGAGCTTCGTCGCACCGGCGCCGACGATCGAGCCGATCGACGGCTCCTTGGGTGCTGTTGACGTCGATGCACAGGTGCTTGAGGCCGAAGCGGCCCCGAGCGCGGAGGGGACCGTCCTCTGATGAGCGCTCGCCGTTCGTTCACGCTGTCGCGCGCCGTCGCCTGCGGGCTGGCGGCAGTCGCGGCGTGGACGCCAGCGGCCTGGGGGCAGAACCCGACCTTGGTCGCCCCCGAGGACATGCCTGGCCCGCTGTCGGAAGTCACGGTTGAGCAGCAGCTCGGTGCTCAGCTGCCGCTGGACTCGCGGTTCATCGATCAGGACGGCCGCGAAGTGCGGCTGGGCGACTACTTTCAGGACGGCAAGCCGGTCATCGTCTCGTTCGTCTACTACGAGTGTCCGATGCTGTGCACGCTGATCCTGAACGGCGTCGCGACCAGCCTGTCCGTGCTGAAGCTCGAACCGGGCGACGATTTCGAGGTGGTCGCGATCTCCTTTGACTCCGAAGAGACCCCGGCGATGGCGCATGAGGCTCGGCGCAAGACGCTCGAGCGGTTCGGACGGCCGGATGCGGAGGACGGCTGGAATTTCCTCGTCGGCGACGAGGCGACGGTCTCGCAAGCTGCCGAGATCGCCGGCTATGGCTACGAGTACATCCCCGCGACAGACGAGTGGGCGCACGCCAGCGCCATCGTCGTCGCCACCCCCGAGGGCGAGGTGTCGCAGTACTACTACGGCATCGAGTACCCGCCCAAAGACTTGCGGCTGGCTCTGGTCGAGGCGTCCGAAGGGCGCCTCGGCAACATGGTGGATCAGCTGCTTCTCTACTGCTATCGCTACGATCCCCAGATCGGCAAATACACGGCGGTTGCCATGCGCATGGTGCGTCTCGCCGGCATTGTCTTCGTGGTGGCGCTGAGCCTTTTCCTGTGGCTGATGTTCCGCTGGGAACGTCGCCGGGCGGGTCGCGTCGCCTCCTTGGGAGCTGCCTGAGCATGTTCAAGTTCGACGTCCCATTCTTCCCAGAACAGGCTTCGACCTTCGCTCCGATGGTCGACAATCTGTACTTCTTCACTCTGGCGATCACGGCGTTCTTCACGCTCGGCATCTTCGCCGGTGTGATCTTTCTCTTCGTGCGCTACAAGCGGCGTTCAGAGAATGAAGTCGGGGTGCCGATCCACGGCTCGATTCTGCTCGAGATCGTCTGGTCGGTCATTCCGTTCTTGATCACCATGGTGCTCTTCTTCTGGGGCGCTGGCGTGTTCCTCGTCGGCATGCAGACGCCGGAGGACGCACGCGAGTACTTCGCGACCGCCAAGCAGTGGATGTGGAAGTTCCAGCATCCTGAAGGGCAGCGCGAGATCAACACCCTTCACGTGCCGGTCGGCGAGAAGATTCGGATCACGATGACCTCGGAAGACGTCATCCACAGCTTCTTCGTCCCGGCCTTCCGGGTGAAGCAGGATGTTCTGCCGGGTCGTTATACCCAGGTCTGGTTCGAGGCCACGAAGCCAGGTGCTTACCACCTGTTCTGCACCGAATACTGCGGCGCCGAGCACGCGCAGATGATCGGGACGGTCTACGTGATGGAGCCGGACGAGTACGAGGAGTGGATCGGCGCCGGCATCGTCGGCGCCACGCCGGTGGCGTCCGGACAGGATCTGTTCCGTCAGTACGCCTGCAACACCTGCCACGCGATGGTCGACGACTCCGGTCGCGGACCGTCGATCCGGTCGATCGGCGCCGCCGAGGTCCAGCTCGCGGACGGCAGCACGGTGCTCCGCGACGACAACTACCTTCGCGAATCGATCCTCGAGCCGTCGGCCAGGTTGGTGGCTGGTTATCAAAACCTGATGCCGACCTACCAAGGACAGATCGATGAGCAGGGTGTGGCCAACCTCATCGCTTACATCAAGTCGGCCTCGGCCGGTCCGGAAGCCGCCGAGACCCAGCTGGCCGACGCCGACTGACGCAGCATTTAAGACGCGACTCTGGAGCACTCCACAATGTCAACGCCGACCATGGTTCTACAGCCCGATCCCCGGCCCGAGCCGGAGATGCCGAAGCATCACTACCTGAATGCGTCTCACGGTCTCAAATCCTGGCTGCTGACCACCGATCACAAGCGGATCGGCGTCCTTTACCTCCTGTCGATCTCGTTCTTCTTCGCGCTTGGAGGCTTCTACGCCGGCCTGATTCGTCTGGAGCTGGTGACGCCCGCCGGCGACCTATTCCAGCCGGATACCTACAATCGCGTGTTCACCATGCACGCGATCTTGATGATCTTTTTCTTCCTGCTGCCGTCGATTCCGGCTTCGCTCGGCAACTTCTTGCTGCCGTTGATGATCGGCGCCAAGGACGTCGCGTTTCCGAAGCTGAACCTAGCTTCCTGGTACATGTACATGATCGGCGCGTCGCTGACCATGTATGCCCTGATGGCGGGTGGCGTC
>JBCBCF010000409.1:0-2685 GCA_038530905.1 Acidobacteriota bacterium | reverse complement strand
CGCAACCCGCAGGTCTACGCCATCGGCATCAAGGAGATCTGGGAGCTGCCCGCCGGGCGGATTGCGCCGGGCTACGTGGCCCACACGATGGGCTTCCCGCTCGGCTTCAAGACCTTCGGCGGCGGCTTCATCTACGGCATGCAAGACGATCAGGCGATCGTCGGCATCGTTGTCGGCCTCGATTATGAGAATCCGCTGCTCGACCCGCACAACGAGTTCAACCGCTTCAAGCGGCATCCGTGGACGGCCAAGCTGCTCGACGGCGGCAAGATGACCTTCTACGGCGCCAAGGCCATTCCCGAGGGCGGCTGGTTTTCCATGCCGCGGGGTTGGGGCGACGGCTTCCTGATCTGCGGCGACTCGGGCGGCTACCTCGACAATCAGCGGCTGAAGGGCGTGCATCTGGCGATGAAGAGCGGCATGTTGGCCGCTGAGACGATCTTCGAGGCTCTGCTCGAGGGCGAAGTGACCGAAGAGCGGCTGGCGCGCTATGAAGCCAAGACCCGCTCATCGTGGGTTTATGAGGAGATGTGGCCCAACCGCAACTTCCATCAGGCGTTCGATCATGGCGCGCTCGGCGGCATGCTGCAGGCGGGGCTCGGCATGGTGACCGGCGGGCGCGGCTGGGGGTTCAAGAATCGACTGGAGACCGAGGCCGGGCATCTCAAGATGGCGAAGCTGAACGGTCACACGACCGCGCCGCCGCAGGCCGAAATCGATGGCGAGCTGACGTTCGACAAGCTGGGCGACGTCTACAACTCGGGCACAGCCCACGAAGAGGATCAGCCGGTCCACCTCCACGTCGCCGACCCGGAGCATTGCGTCACCGTATGCGCCGAAGAGTATGCAAGTCCCTGCCAGCGATTCTGCCCGGCGCACGTGTACGAGATTGTTGACGACGCGAGCCACGCCACCGGCAAGCGCCTGCAGATCAACGCCAGCAACTGCGTGCACTGCAAGACCTGCGACATCATGGACCCGTACCAGATCATCACCTGGGTATCACCCGAAGGCGGTGGTGGGCCCAACTACAGCAAGATGTGAGGTGAGTCCGCCGCGCGGGCGGAGTCGGCCCAACGACCGCGAGATGTCCAGCTGAGCTGGCCCGATCGTGTCCGGCGGGCGCTGCGTTCAGCGAGAACATGCCGCTCCGCCGCGGCCGCAGATCGCGAACAACGGGCGGAATGAACGAGCGCGGCGCCACGGCGCCGCGCTCTTTGTCCGGGGAGGGGCGGCCGGGTTTGGGCCGCGAGGTCGGATGGAGTTGTGGGCTCGGCTCAGAGGAGCCGGCGTCGGCGAACAGCGCGGCGCGGCTTGAGCTCGCGATAGGGCTTCACGCCTTCCACCGCTCGGCGCGGGACCTTGAAGCCCAGAACGTCTTCGATGTCCTTGACCAGCGTCTTGTCCTGCCAGGTGCCGATGGACGAGACGACGCCGACGTTGTTTCCGCGCGCCGTCCGTCCGGCGCGATGCACGTAGTCTTCGACGCGGTCGGGCAGGCCGAAGTTGACCACGTGCTGGAGCCGAGGCACGTCGATGCCGCGGGCCGCCACGTCGGTGGCCACCAGAATTCGGTACTTGCCTTCGCGGAACCCCTTGAGCGCGCGCACGCGCTGTGCCTGCGTCCGATCCGAGTGAATGCGCTCGACCGGCAGGCCGGCCAGCTCGAGCTGGCGCGCCAACCATTCGGTGTAAACCTTGCGGCGCACGAAGACGAGCGTGCTGCCATCGACCTCGGTCAAGAGCTTGACCAAGACGTCGCGCTTGTCATCCTCGTGATTGACCAAATAGAGGCGATGCTCGATGCCGGACGCCACCCGATTCACCGGTCGGAGATCGGCGGTGTACGGATCCTTCATGAACCGCTGGGCGAGCCGCTCGATCTGCGCCGGCATCGTCGCCGAGAACATCAGCGTGCGGCGCTCGTCCGGGATGTTGACCATGATCTCCTGGATCTGCGGCAGAAAGCCCAGGTCCAGCATGTGATCGGCCTCGTCGAGCACCAGCTCCTCGATCTTGTCGAGGCGGACGTTGCGGCGCCGCATATGGTCCGCCAGCCGGCCCGGAGTGGCGACGATGATGTCGGGCTTGCGGCGCAGGGCGTCGATCTGCGGCTGCATCTTGACGCCGCCGATGACCACCGCCGTCTCGAGGGCGTGATCTCGCGCGAAGACGTCCAGGAACGCTTTGGTCTGCAGAGCGATCTCGCGCGTCGGACAGAGGATCAGGCCACGGACACCTTGCCCGTGCTTCAGCCGCTCGGCGAGCGGTAGGCAGAACGCACCGGTCTTGCCCGAGCCCGTCTCAGCCAGGCCGATGATGTCGAGGCCCTCGAGCGCGATCGGGATGACCATCGCCTGGATCGGCGTCGGGTGGAGGAATCCGATGTTCTCGATCGTCTGGCGGATGTCGGCGCTCAGGCCGAGGCTCTCGAAGCTGTCCTCGACGGTTTCGACCGGATGCTGAGCGATGGCGCCGGTGAACATGCCCTCAGCTTCGTCTCCTTCGAGCGGCTCGGCGTCGTGACTGTCAGCGGCTCTCCGGTCGATGTCGGAATGGCTCTGAACGTCCGGTGAGGCGGGCTGGCGATTCGGCGTCGCCTCGTCGGCGCTGGGCGGCGCCGTCTTGCGCGTCCGACGTCGCCGAGACGGGCGTTCTGTCGTCGCGTCGGCCTCGACGTCGCCG
>JBCBCF010000408.1:0-2710 GCA_038530905.1 Acidobacteriota bacterium | reverse complement strand
GCCAACCGCCTCGGCCAGCGCCACCCGCGTCTCATGCGCCCGCCGACGCGCCGACTCGAGCTGCCCGCCGAGCTCCGCCTCGCGCGCTCGCGAGCGGGCGTTCTCGCTCGCCGGCAGCTCGTCGGCCTCGATCAGCGAACGTGTGACGCCCGACAGTCGACCCTGGACCGCGATCGAGTCTTCAAGAACCTCGACCGTGCGCTGCGCTGCGACGGCGTCCCAAAAGGCAAGGACGGTCGACAGCACCTCAAGAGAGGTGACGTCGCGCAGGCGTTCGCGCGCGGCCGCCAGCTCGACCCCAGCCGAGCGCTCGAAGGCGGTGTTGGTGGCGCGACCGGCGCCGCGCAGAAGTGGTGCATCGAACGAGAAGCCGATCGTCGTGCGGTAGAGATCCTCGATTCCCTTGCCGCCTTCCTCGACCGCCACCGGCTTGTCCACGAAATCGTCACTCTCCGCCGTCAGCTCGACGAACGGCGTCAGCGTGAAGCCCTGGCGGAAGGGCATCAAATACGAAAGATTGAGCCGCGCGACCCAGATCTCTTCCTCGTCCGGAGCGGCGCCGAGGTCGTCGAGCGCCTGCTGATCCATGTCGATCGACTGGCGAAGACTGTCGACGAGGAGTTGCGTGTCGCTCAGCGCGTCGTCGATCGCCTCGGCGCGCAGGTCGAGCAGCTCCTGCTGAATGGCCGGGTCGTCGACCGAGCGGATCTCGGAGTTGATCAGGTCGATCTGGAGCTGCAGATCTGCGTCGGAGACCCGGAAGCCCTCAGGATCGGCCTGCAAACCTCGAATCTCGTCGAGAGCCGCTTCGGTGCCGGCCAGCTCTTCGCGATCGCCGGCCAGGCTCTCGGCCAGATCGTCGCGCCGCTGAACTTCGTTGCGGCGCACCGCGGCGCGCAGCTCGCCCTTGAAGTACTCGAACGACGCGGTCGACAGGAGCGCGTGATCGAAGAAGCCGCTCGCCTCCTGCAGCAGGCCGGCGCGGAAGGCGACGTTCGCTTCTTCCAGCCGGACGGCCGGATCGGCGTCGAGTGTGACGCGGATCGCCTCGTCGAGGGCGAGCGGCGCGTCGGCGCCAATCGGCGGTGTGGGCACCTCCGGCAGCGGTGCCGGAGCGGCGTCACGGAAGCGTTCGGGAGGTCGGGCCTCGGCGTCTGCCGGGTCGCCCTGGGCACCAGCAGGCGCGTGCGCCAGCAGCATCGCAGCCAGCAGCGGCAGAGCGAGGTCGAGTCGAAGAGAGCGGAAACGACAGCGTGGAGCCACGAGAGATCTCCTGAAATGCGCGCGGACGCGGACGTCGGCGGTCGTGAGGAAGAACAGGAACGTCACATCGAGTCGTCGGATCGCCTACCTCAGATCGGTCGAGGCGCCGAAGGTCTCGCCGAGAAACTCAGCCCAGGGCGCACACCAGCGACGCAGGAAGGCCTGCATCTCGGGATGCGCCGATGGCACGGTCAACGTGCAGCGGCGCAGCGGTGTCGCCTCGAGACGGGCGATCGCCTCCGAATACATCGGCACGATGCGGCCGCGCCGCGAGAGGTCTCGGCGAATGAACGAGCAGGTGAAGCGAACCGTCTCAGGTCCGGTGACGTGATTGATCACCCAGCCGACGATGTCGCCATCGAGGCGCGCAACCAGGCTCGAGACGGGCTCGATGCCGCCGTGCAAAAAGCGCCACGGTTCGAGGTCGGCCGGGATCCACGGGGACCGCCGCTGAGAGTCGCGCAGGCGCGCCAACTCGTCTTCAGACACGCTGCTCCACGGCGCCACGTCGAGGCCGTGCCGTCGTCGATAACGGCGATACCAGGGCGTCGAACGGGCCTGCTCGAGGGAAAAATGGAGCATCAGCATGCGCGAGGTGGGCTCGCTCCAGCCGCGGCGGAGCACGATTCGACCGAAAGCGTCCGGCCCCGGCTTGCCGGCGGTCCAAACGGCCGACAGCCGCGAAGCACCGGTGTCGACCACCGCCTCCTCGAACGCGCTCAGCAAAGCCTCGCCAAGCCCTCGCCGGCGTCGATCGCCGACGACGAAGAGCGACGAGATCTCGGCCGTGGTGGCCTGCGCCGGATCCGCCGGACGCCCGTCGGAGCCGATGAGATCGCGCGTGCGGGCGCCGAGTGCCAGGCCGATCGGTCGTCCCGATGCGGCGTCGCCGGCCCGATCGATCGGCTCGATCGCACCCACCGCCAGCGGCTCGATCCAGCGCGCGCTGCCGTCCACCGCGTCGACGCGCCGCGGCTCGAGGTCGAGCAGCGGGCGGAAGGCCGGAAAGGTCATCCCGCGCCAGGCGGCCGCCTCGGCGGCGCGCAGTGACCGCACCACCACGCCGTCGTCTCGACGCCGCGCGAACGGCGCAGGTTCAGGCTGGCGATCGCCGGCGAATCCTGGATGCGACGAGCTGCGGGCACCCCGAGTCGACGGCGGACGATCGGATGCGGTCATCATCGATCCTTGCGCAGCTGGCGGATCTCTTTGAGCAGCTCGCGGTGCTCGGCCAGCGACAGCTCGACGGTCTTCGTCGAGTCGTTTGAATCATCGGATCCTTCGATCGAAGACCCCTCGCCGTCGGGGTCGCCATCGACGGACGGCAGGCCGCGAGCGGTGTTCGCCGACTGCACGGGCAACGGATCGACAGCGACGATCGAAGGGAGAGCTGCGTCGCGCGCGCGCAGGGCGACATAGCCGAGTCCGGCGAGACCGCGGAAGAGGC
>JBCBCF010000407.1:0-2725 GCA_038530905.1 Acidobacteriota bacterium | reverse complement strand
TTCCGACCAGCGTGCAGGTGCCGCCGAGGATCGACGCGAAGGAGAGCGGGATCAGAATCTTCGATGCTGGCACCTGCATCTCGCGCGACAGCGTCAAGACGACCGGCAGAAAGACCATCACCACCGGCGTGTTGTTGACGAACGCCGAGGCGGTGGCAACGGTCAGCATCAGGACCAAGAGAAAACCGCGATAGCCGAGGTTCTGGAGCTTCCCGAGGCCGCGCGCCATGAGATCGATGACGCCTGTCTTCTGCAGGGCCGCCGACAGCACGAACATGGCGGCGATGGTCACCGGTGCCGGGCTCGAGAAGACGCGCAGCAGCTCATCGATGCCGGGCAGGTCGCTCTCGAACGGCAGCGAGCCGCCGATGACGACCGCGCCGAAGACCGTCATCGCGGTCTGGTCTGCCGAGACGCGCTCCATCCAGAAGCTGGCGATGGCGCCAGCGAGGAGCACGAAGACGAAGAGGATTTCCCAGCTCATGAGGTCCATCGTGCCTCGGCCGGCGCGAGGTGCGGCGCGGGTTCGAGGCGAAGGTTGGCGAGTCTACGACAGGCGGCCGACAGGTCCGGGCGGCGGGATAGGATCGTGTTGGAGGTGGAGTGACCGGATCTGCAGCAGCCGAGTCGATCGACCGCGAGCGCTTCGTCGCGTCGCCCCGCCGCAGCGGGCAGGGCGACGACGTGCTGCGTCTGCTGTCGCTCAACCTCGCCCACGGCCGTCTGACCGCGAGGCACCAGAGCCTGGTGCCTCGGCGCGACACGGAGCGCAATCTCGAGCGCGTCGCCGCTGTCGTGCGTGACGAAGGAGTCGATCTGGCGGCGCTGCAAGAGGCCGATGGACCGTCCGCCTGGAGCGGCAATTTCGATCACGTGGCGACCATCGCTCGGCTCGGCGGTCTCAGCGATCACGTGCGTGGTGAGCACAATCCGTTTCGTCTCGGCCGCTACGACCTGCGCTCCGGCACGGCCCTCGTCTCCGCCTGGAAGCTCGCCCATGTCGAGTCGCGTCGCTTCGGTCTCAACTGGCGTGACACCAAGGGCTTCGTTGTTGCCTCCGTGCGCATCCCACGCTGGGACGACCTCGAGATCGATCTGGTGTCGGTGCACCTCGACTTCTTGCGGCCAACGATTCGCCGTCGTCAGGTCGAGCGCATGGTCGAAACGTTGCGCCGTCGCGATCGCCCGCGCGTTCTGTTGGGGGATCTGAACTGCTGTTTCGTTCTCGAGCCCAGCACCCTGCGTTTTGTCGAGAAGAGACTCGACGTGCGCATGCATGCTCCCGCGGCCGGCAGCCTGCCGACCTATCCCGCCCGACGCCCGCGACGCCGGCTCGACTGGATCATGGCCTCGCGGCACTTCGAATTTGTCGACTACCGGACCCTCGACCGGACGCTGTCCGACCATCGCGCGGTGATCGCCGACTTGCGGCGGCGCTGAGCTCTGGCTTGTGAGACTCGCCGAGCGATGAACCGAGACCTCCGTCGAGCGTCGCGCGCTGTCGCCTTCGGGCTGGTGCTCCTCGCCGGCCTCGCCTGCAGCGGCGGCGACGACACGCCGGCGTTCAGTTTCCTGCAGGGAACCAATCGCTGGCGGGCCGACACCCCGAGGCTGATCGTCGAACGGGTGGACGCTCGCGGACCCGGAGACGTCGAGCTGTCTCTGCGCATCGAGGCGACTCGTCCGTCGCGCGGCGAGCGCCTGACGCTGTGGGCACTGGTCGATGTCCTCGACGGCTCCCATCCGGTCGAGGCCTTCGGCCATCTCGCCGGCGTCGGGGCGGTGGCGCCGCGCGCGGTCTCGAGCGGCTGCGACCAGAGCGACGTCGGTCGCCTGGTCATCGAGGCGCACGACGCCGATCGGCGGCTTGTCTCGGGGTCGTTCTTGGTCAACGTCTGCGCCGTCGACGATCCTGACGCCGTCATGACCCTCGGGGACGGTCGGTTCACCGCGCTCGCCTATTGATCTCGCTCGCCACGCCGCGGTTCTTTCTCTCATCGTTCTCCGCGAGGTGCTGTCGATGCCCGAATCGAGTCTCGGTCCCCTGCCCAGCGTCGGTGACGTGCGCGTTGATCGCGTCGTCGGAGCGCTCGATCTGCCGACCCCACTCGCCGGTCGAGCGCGCTTCACCGAGGAGGCGGATCGCGTGCTGGCCGGCGAAACCCTCGAGGATCTGGCGCCGGCTCTGGCGCAGAGTGAGGCGCCGCCGTCGTTCGAGATCGCAGGCGCCCGTCGGCGCATTGCGTTCGATCCTGCGACGACGACCGCCGGCATCGTGACCTGCGGCGGCCTTTGCCCCGGCATCAACAACGTGATCCGCGCGCTGGTGCTGACGCTGCATCACGGCTACGGCATCCATCGGATCTTTGGCTATCGCTATGGATTCGCCGGCATCGCCGACGCTGGCGACGTGCCGCCGCCCTACCAGCTGACGCCCGAGCTCGTGGAGCCGATCCATGCCCGCGGCGGCAGCGTGCTCGGCTCGTCCCGCGGGCCGCAGGACGTGGCGCAGATGGTGGACCGGCTTCAGGAGGCGAGCGTCGACCTGCTCTTCACCATCGGCGGCGACGGCACGCTGCGCGGCGCCCACGCCCTGGCGCGCGAGATCGAGCGGCGGCGGGCGGCGCTGGCCGTGGTTGGCGTGCCCAAGACGATCGACAACGACATCCGATGGATCGACCGCAGCTTCGGCTTCGCCACCGCCGTCGGTGAGGCGCGCCATGCT
>JBCBCF010000406.1:0-2745 GCA_038530905.1 Acidobacteriota bacterium | reverse complement strand
CGGCGTCCCGCGTCACCACACGGACCTCGTGCTCGCTCCAAGCGAGCGCCTCTGCGACATATCGCCCGACGCCACCGGATGCTCCACAGACCGTCACTCTCATCTCATCCTCCTTTCGCTGGTGGATGAGCAGGTTATGGAGGCCCGTGTTAGCCTTCAAGTCGTGTCAAAACAGTCACTTACGGGACAGATTGGTCCCAATCGGGCCACCGGCCAGTCGAGCGCGGTGCCGCCGCGAATTGACAGAGACATCGATTCATCCCAAGCGCCATTCGGCAGCGCCGGCAGCTCAGTCGATGCGTCAGCCGATGACGTCTGGAGAATCGAAAGCAAGGACGTCGAGCGCCTGACGGCCGACGTGTGTCCAGCGCTGAGTCTCTTTCGACTTCTCGGGAGCCACTGGACGGTGCCGCTTCTCTATCAGCTGCAAACCGGCTCCGGTCACCGGCCCGGCGAGCTCGAGCGCGCCATCCCCGGCCTCAGCCGCCGAGAGCTCCACCGCCGGCTCGAGGCCCTCGTCGCCGCCGGCATCGTGCGGCGCAAGGCCTTCGCGGAGATTCCTCCGCGGGTCGAGTATCGACTCACGACCCGCGGCGAAGCGCTCGTTCCGTCAATCCGCGCCCTCTGCGAGTGGGCCGAGCGCGACGCGGACCGTGGACCAACTCAGCGATAGTCGCAGAGGCAGTCGGCGTAGAGACCGTTCGGGTCTTCGAAGCGATCGAACGCACGCAGCGGAGAAGAGAGCGTCTCCTCGAGCGATCGAGCGAGACGCGAGCGCTGCACGAGCGGCGCGACATGCTGAGCCCTCGAGGTCATCATTTCCGCCGTCAGCGTCTCGAAGAATGTCGGCTCGTCGCGCACGATCTTGACGCCGTATTCGTCGTCGAGACCAGCCAAACGCGCCGCCGCGTCCAGCGCGTCCTCATAGGTCCCAAGATGGTCGACGAGACCGTACTCGAAAGCGTCGGCGCCGCTCCATACGCGTCCCTGGCCCACCGCGTCGACCTCTTCGAGGGTCATATTCCGCGCCTCTGCGACCCGCTCGAGAAACTGCTGGTAGCCGTGCCCAATCGCATCTTCAAGCATGCCGTAGACGCGCGGGTCCAGCTCCTTGTCCGGCCGCACGGCACCTGCCAGCCAGGTCGTGCCGACACCGTCGACGCGCGTGCCGAGGTACTTCTCCAGCGGCCGCTGGAAGGTCGGGAAGTAGCCGAAGATGCCGATCGAGCCGGTGATCGTATCTGGATGCGCCCAGATCTCGTCGGACGCCGTTGAGATCCAATAGCCGCCCGAGGCGGCGAGCGTGCCCATCGACGCGATGACCGGCTTGCCTGCCTGGCGCACAAGGTCCAGCTCGCGGCGGATGACCTCAGACGCGAAGGCGCTGCCGCCGCCCGAATCGACGCGCAAAACGAGCGCCTTGATCGACTCGTCGAAACGGGCCTGACGGATGAGGCGGGCCACCGTGTCGCCGCCGATTGAACCCGCCGGCTGCTCACCGTCGAGGATCGTGCCGCTGGCGATGACGACGCCGACACCCTCGCCGACCATCGGCGTCGGCAAGCCGCCGCGACGCCCGGTCGCCTTCAGGTAGTCCGCGGTCGCGACCTGCTGGAAGGTGTGATGCTCCTCGTCCTCACCGACGAGCTCGATCAGCTCCTGACGAATCTCCTCGCGAGTGCGCAAGGCATCGACCCAACCGAGAGCAAGCGACAAGGCCGAAAAATCGCCTGCTTGGGAGGCCAGCTCTTCGTCGAGCGCCGCGATCTGCGCACGCAGCGTCTGCGGATCCATCTCGCGCGCTTCGCTGACGTGGTCGAGGTAGGAAGACCACAGATCTCCAAGCCATTCGAGATTCGCCTCCCTGGCCTCCTCCGACATCGAGTCGCGTAGATACGGCTCGACGGCGCTCTTGTAGTCGCCGACCCGGAGCACATTCATGTCGATCTCGTACCTCTCGAGACCTTCCCGATGGTAGGTGCGGTATCGACCGAAGCCATCGAGGACCACGCCACCCATCGGATCGACGCTCACCTCATCCGCGGCGGTCGCGATCAGATAGCCGCCTTTGGCATAGGCGTCGCCGACCGCCAGAACCCGCTTGCCCGCGGCGCGAAAGTCAGCGACCGCCTGCCGCACACGCAGCAGCTTGTCCATGCCGCCGCCGGCCAGTCCGTCGAGATCCAGGTAGAGCGCCTGGATGCGGTCGTCGTTCTGTGCTTCATCCAGCGCATCGACCAGGTCGCGAACCACCGTCTCGGGCTGATAGTCGCCGGTCAGGGCGCCCAGCGCGCGACTGACCGGATCGCCCGACAGCTGCTCCACGAGGACACCCTCTGGCTGCATGACGAGGACCGCCTGCGCCGGCACCGGTCCATCGTCGCCGAAGGCAAAGACGAGCAGCAGACCAACGCCCAAGAAGAAGAGCACCGCCAGAAGAAGCACAAGGCCGAAGCGCCTCGACAGCAGGCCGAGGCAGCCCGAGGGTTGACGTCGCTGGGCGGTGGCCGCAGGGGCAGACGGCGCGGCCGTTGCGGGTGCGGCCGGCGCCTGCGAGGAGGTGGAAGAAGCGGTCGGCGGCGCGGCGGACGGATCGGACGTCGGGTGCATCGAGGAAGACTCTCCGGTCGTGGGGACAGTGCGGGCTCGGACGAGAAGCGAGCAGAAGCGGTCGGCGGGGTGATTGCGCGGCGGCGACAGGCGCGGCCGACAGAGCGGGCGATGATAGGTTTCCGCCCGACGAGG
>JBCBCF010000405.1:0-2747 GCA_038530905.1 Acidobacteriota bacterium | reverse complement strand
CTGATCCCGCTCTCCTTCGCGTCGATCCTCGGCGGCACCTGCACGCTGGTCGGAACCAGCACGAACATCCTGGCCAGCGGCGTGCTGCAGGAAGCCGGACGGGAACCGATCGGCATGTTCGAAACCGCCGCCGTTGGCCTGCCCCTCCTCGCCACCGGCATGATTTACCTGCTGGTCGTCGGCGATCGGCTGCTGCCGGAGCGCGAGACTCTGACCTCGCTCCTCGGCACGGCCGAGCGCAAGGAGTTTCTGGTCGAAGCCTTCGTCAAGGACGACTCACCTCTCGTCGGCCAGCGGCTCGGCGCCACCAGCCTGATCGGCGGGCGCGACATCCGCGTCATCGAGGTCGTGCGCGACAACGTCGCCCAGCGCGACGCCGCCAGCACCGTGCTGCAGGTCGGCGACCGCCTGATCCTCGGCTGCCGACCGGCCGGTGTCGCCCACGCGCGCAGCATCGAGGGCCTCGGCATCGCCGCCACCGAAGGTCTCGAGGCAATCAGCGCACACGAGGGCATGATCGTCGAGGGCATCATCGGCCCGAATTCGAGCGTGGTCGGGCAAACCGTGCGGCAGATCAACTTCCGCCAGCGTTTTCGCATGGTGCTCATGGCGCTGCACCGCCGCGGAGAGAATCTGCGCGAGACCATCGACTCGATCCCGCTGCAGGCCGGCGATCTGCTGCTGATGATGGGCACGGATCGCGCGGTCCAGCGCCTGCGCGACGACGACGAGATTCTGCTTCTCGACTATCCCCCGATCCCGTCGCGCAGCCGCCGTCGCCGGGCGCCGCTGGTGATCGGCGTGCTGATCGCGGTGATCGTGGTGTCGGCTCTCGACTGGCTTCCGATCTCCGGCGCCGCGCTGATCGGCGCGGTGGTGGTCCTGTGGGCCGGCGTGCTGACGCCGACCGAGGGCTACGCCTCGATCGAGTGGAGCATCCTGATGCTCATTTTCGGGATGCTCGGCCTCGGGCTGGCGATGGAAACGTCGGGCGCCGCGGATCTGTTGGCGCGCGGCCTCGTTGCGATCGCCGACTGGAGCGCGATCCCACGCGATCTGCGCCTCTTCGTCGCGCTGGCGACGCTCTACCTGCTGACGTCCGTCCTTACCGAAACGCTGTCGAATAACGCGACGGTGGTGCTGATGACGCCCGTGGCGATCCGCCTGGGTCTGGCGCTCTCGGTTGACCCGCGGCCGTTCGTCATCGCCGCCTGCATCGCTTCCTCGGCCAGCTTCTCGACGCCGATCGGCTACCAGACCAACACCTACGTCTACGGCGTCGGCGGCTACCGCTTCTCCGATTTCATGCGCGTCGGACTGCCGCTGAATCTCCTATGTTTCGTCGTCACCCTTCTGGTCGTGCCGCGGGTCTGGTCGTTCTGAGCCGTGGCGCCGGCCCCCGCCGGCGCGCGCGGTAAGCTGGTCGGCGACTTTCTCGAGCGGAGCGGTCGGCATGGAGGTCTGGCAGTTCATCATCTTGACGGCGGTGTCGTGCGGGAGCGCGTGGTCCTATTTCGACGCTGTCAGCCTGCGCGACCGCCGACAGCTCGGCATCGGCCCGGGCGGGCGATCGCCCGAACGTTGGGGCGCCTTGACCCTCGTCACCGGTCTGGTCGGCCTGCCGCTCTACCTCCGCGCGCGGGCCGCGGCGACCACCGCGCCTGAACGCTCCGGCCCGCCGCCGCGCTTCGTCAGCGGCAGCCTCGAGGCATTCGGCGTCTGGATCATCGCGCTCGGCGTGATCGTGGCGGTGCTCCTTGGGCTCCTCGGCTTCTTCGGCGCAGCCGCCTTCGGCGTGGTGATCGCCGCCGCTGGCTGGTTCGGCGGTCGCCGCGTCGAGACGACCGGCCAGCATGAGGAGTTCGCGCTGCCGACGGAGGCGCATTGGGACCAGGCCGGATTCCGGCGCCTCGACGAGCGGGAGCCCGACGACGACGAACCGCTCGGCGACGGCCCGATTCTCGATCTCGATCGCGCGGCCGCCCGCCGTGGCGCCACGCCGAGCACCTCGGCAGGCCCGAACCCCTCAGCCGCCACCCGGCCGGTGGGGCGCCCAGGCGCATCGGCAGAGCCATCGTCTCCACAGCTTGGCGTTCCTCCTGCGCCAGCGCCGCCGCATCGCCCGGCTCCCGGGCGGCTGGCGAACCCGGCCGCGCCGAAGCCGCCTGAGTCTCCTCCAGCGCCTCCTTCGACATCGCCGCCGCCGTCGCTGCCACGGCCCGGTCCCACGGCAACCGAGCCTGGCGCCGACGAGGTGGTGGATCTCCACACTCTGCTCGGCCTCGACGAACCCGCAGCGGACTCGGCGAGCCCGGCGCAGCCGCGAGCGGACGCGCTTCCGACTCCGTCGACCACCGCTCGGACGGTCAGTCGGGCGCCGGCCTCAGTTCCACCGACTGCACGACCTTCGACTGGACCCACGCCGCCGCACGCCGCCCGGACGCGAGCCGTGAGCGCCGCACCGCCGCTGTCGTTCGATGTCGCGCCGCAGGCACCCCTGGCACACGAACCGCTGATCCCGCCCGAGCCGGGAGAGGCGGGCGTCGCCCCCGCTGGAACGCAGACGGCCTCGGCGGCCGGCGTCCGCGGCAGCCGGAAGGGCTCGGCGCGGCAGGGCGTTCGCCCGATCTGGCTTGTCGCCGGGGCCGGTCTCGCCGCAATCGGCCTCATCGCCTGGCTGGCGATCGAACCACTCCGGGAGGCCCTGTCGAGCCAGCCGGTGAACACGTCAAGCGCTGACCGCCCGG
>JBCBCF010000404.1:0-2748 GCA_038530905.1 Acidobacteriota bacterium | reverse complement strand
CTCCACTCACCGGCATCTCGAGCTACGCGCAGATGTTGATCGACGAGACGCCCGACGACGATCCGCGCCGTCGGATGCTTGAAAAGGTCGAGCGGCAGACGTTCCGCGCATCTCAGATCGTCAACAACCTGCTCGACTTCGCCCGCCATCGGCACGACGGCATGGCGCGCGTCGACCTGCGGCAGGTGGTCACCGACGCCCTGTCGCTCCTCGACGAGCGCGCGCGCCGCAGCGGTGCCGTCCTCGACTGGCGACTGTCGGACGAGAAGTACCCGGTCCTCGGCCTCGAAGGCGAGCTTCAGCAGGTGGTCACCAACCTGGTGGTCAATGCCCTCGACGCGATGATCGATCAGCAGGCCGAGCGGCGGGTCCGCGTCACCGTCGAGCAGGCCGGCGGCCGCGTTCTGTGCGCCGTCTCCGACAGCGGCCCGGGCATCCCGAACGAGCGCCTCGACACCATTTTCAAGCCGTTCTTCTCGAGCAAGATCGGCCGCGGCGGCACCGGCCTCGGACTGGCGATCAGTCACAACATCGTGCGCCGGCACGGAGGCGAGATCGCCGTGCGCAACCACGAGGACGCGCGCGGGTGCACGTTCACGGTGGACCTGCCGGCCGCCGACGCGGTCTGAAGCACCGCGCCGACCTGCCCGTACAATGCTCGAAGTCTCATGCATGATGTTCTGATCGTCGACGACGAGGAGGTCCTGCAGGACGTCTTGGCTTCGCTCGTGCGCCGCGAGGGCTGGACGCCCCATGTCGCCCGCACGGGTGAGGACGGTCTGCGGATTCTCGCCGATCGGCCGATCGACATCGTTCTGCTGGACTTGATGCTGCCCTCGATGTCGGGCATGGAGGTTCTGCGTCAGATCCACATGACCGACCCCGACCAGGTCGTCGTGGTGATCACCGCTTTCGCGTCGATGGACAGCGCTATCGACGCGATGCGTGCTGGAGCCTTCGACTACGTTCCCAAGCCGTTCAAGAACGAGGCGGTGCTCCTGACGCTTCGGCGCGGGCTCGAGAATCGGCGGCTGGCTACCGAGAACAAGAAGCTCAAGGCACAGCTGGCGAAGAATGTCTCGTTCGACCGGATCATCGGCAAGTCGAAGGAGATGCAGCGCGTCTTCGAGCTGGTCGAGCTGGCGGCACCGTCGAAGAGCAACATTCTGGTGCTCGGCGAGAGCGGCACGGGCAAGGAGCTGATCGCCAAGGCGATCCATCGCCATTCGCGTCGGCCGGACGGGCCCTTCGTGACGGTCAACTCGGGCTCGATGCCGCACGAGCTGATCGAGTCGAACCTCTTCGGCCACGTCAAAGGCGCGTTCACCGGCGCCGTGGCGAACAAGCAGGGCTTGTTTGAAGCCGCGTCGGGCGGCACGCTTTTCTTCGACGAGATCGGCAACATCCCGCTCGAAACCCAGGCCAAGCTCCTGCGGGTGATCCAGGAAAAAGAGTTCATGCCGCTTGGCGGCGTCGAGACGCGCACGGCGGATGTCCGGCTCGTCGCGGCAACGAACGCTGACCTGGACGAGATGGTCGCCGACGGCGGTTTCCGAGAAGACCTGTACTACCGGCTCAACGTCATCACCATCGAGCTGCCTCCTCTGCGCGTCCGCACCGAAGACATCCCTCTGCTCGCCCGTCACTTCCTCGAGCGCACCGCGCTCGAGAACGACAAGGAGATCGACACGATCTCGCCAGCGGCGATGGAGCTGCTGCTCGACCATCGCTGGCCGGGCAACGTGCGGGAGCTGGAGAACATCGTCGAGCGGGCGGTGGTGCTGTCGACCGGCGCGACGCTCGATGTCGAGCTGCTGCCGGCGCATTTGCGCGATCCGCGCCCGCGAGCGAAGATGGTGGCGGAGCTACCGCGCAATGGCGAAACGCTCAAAGACATGGTGTCGAGCTATGAGCGACGGCTGATCGTCGCCGCCCTGCAAGAGACCCACGGCGTGCAGAAACGCGCGGCGGAGATCCTCAAGGTCAAGCCCACGACTCTGCATGAAATGATGAAACGACTCGGCGTCACGACCGATCAGCTCGATCTCTGATGCCGCCGGCGTGACGCCCGCGCCGCGCCTCTTCGGCCGGCGCCGACGATTCCCCGCCCATCGTCGATGACCCATGCACCGCCTCGACGCGGCCGCCTCGCTCCTCGAGCGAGTCGCCGCCGCGCCTCTCTCGTCGCCTTCATCGCCTGCGGGCTGGCCGGTCTGTGGCCACTTGCCGCTGACACCACCCCATCGCCGGATCGCCTGCCGGCCGTTTCGCTTCTTGCCCAGCCGTCTGACGGGCCGGCGCCGCTGACGCCATTCGATCCGCACCTGCCGCATCCGGGTGAGCTGCTCGGGGCACCGATCGGCGAGCGCTTTCAGCCACAGCATCGCCTGCTCGACGTGCTCGAGATCCTCGCCGCCGCGTCGCCGCGCGTGCACATCGAAGGGTACGGTTCGACGCCCGAAGAGCGGCCGCTGTCGCTGGTCACCATCTCGGCGCCGCGCCATCTCGCCCGGCTGGACGAGATCTTCGCCGCTCACCGGGCCCTCGCACGCGGCGAGATCGAGCCGGGCACGGACCTCAACGACCTGCCGGCCGTCATCTGGCTGGCATTCGGCATTCACGGCGACGAGCCGTCGCCGTCGGAGACGGCCGTCGCCCTGACCTACGCGCTTGCCGCCGTCGATGCTGAGCCGGTCGCAGCAAACACTCTCGGGGAACCCACCGACGACACCTTGGCGCTGCAGCGCG
>JBCBCF010000403.1:0-2769 GCA_038530905.1 Acidobacteriota bacterium | reverse complement strand
GGCGGCTGCCGGCATGCCCCGCACCTTCCTGCGCGAGGAGGAGACCCGCTCCGCCGACCAATTGCGCCTCTCGACCTGTGCCAGCAGCCTGTTCTGCGGCAAGGCGCTCTACAACCTGACCCTGCTCCTCGCCGTGCAGGCGCTCGTGGCGCCCCTATTTGTCGGCCTCCTGCGTCTGCCGGTGGCGGACCCTGGGCTCTTCGCGGCTGCACTTCTCGCCGGCGGGGTCGGCCTTGCCGTGGCGAGCACCCTGATCGCCGCCATCGTGGCGCAGGCGCGCTCGAGCGGACCGCTCTTCTCGGTGCTGGCGTTCCCGATCCTGCTGCCGCTCTTGAAGCTGTCGATCGACGCGACGACAGCGGCCACTCTCGGCGAACCGATCGGCGTGTCTCTGCAGCTCGCTCTGCTCTATGATGGGATGGTGACGACGGCGGCGCTGATGCTCTTTCCCGTCGTTTGGAATCCCTAGACTCCCCCGACGGCTGACGACCTTCCTCTCAACGCACGCGATCCGATGCCCGCCCGACGTTCTCCTCTGGCGCTCGCTTCCCGCTGGCTCCTCTGGCTGTGGATGGCCGGCGTGATCGTCGCCGCGTTCCGCGCCCCGCTGGCCGCCGGATTCGCCGGCCTGGACGCGGCCAGCCCACAGACGAGCCGCATCGTCTTCTTCCACGTGCCGATCGCGATCACCTCGTTCGTCGCGTTCATGGTGGCGGCGGTGTGGAGCGGCATCTACCTCTGGCGCCGACGACCGAACGCCGACCGCGCGGCGGCGGCAGCGGTCGAGATCGGCCTCGTGTTCTGCGTTCTGGCGATCGTCACCGGCGCTTTGTGGGCTGAGGTGCAGTGGGGTGCCTTCTGGAATTGGGATCCGCGCCAGGTGTCGATCGCGATCGCGATTCTGTTCTACGGCGCCTACCTCAACCTGCGCGGCGCGCTCGACGACGAAGAAACGCGCGCCCGGCTTTCAGCGGCCTACGCGGTGCTCGGATTCGTCGTCGCGCCGTTCCTGTTCTTCATCATGCCGCGACTTTTCGACATGTCGCTTCATCCGACGCCCGGCACCTCACGCATGGAACCTGCGATCGGGATGGTCGTCCTGGCGTCGACCGCCGGCTTCGTCGCGCTCTTCTTCTGGATGCAGGGCCTGCGCCGCCGCATCCTGACCCTCGCGGCCCAGCGCCGCGCCATCGAAATTCCCGGGGAGATCTAGGCGTTGTTCGACGATGGAATCCTCTGGCTTGCCGCGGTCAATCTGATCCTTTGGACCGGGCTGTTCCTCTACCTTCTCGCCATCGAGCGCAGACTTCACGACAAGGACGACGATCGATGAGTCGCTCCAAGCTTCCCTACCTGTTCGGCGCCGCCCTTCTGGTGATCTTCGCCGGCTTCTCGTTCACGCAGTTCACCGACGCGCTGACGCCGTATGTGGACTACGAGCAAGCGATGCGCTCCGATCGCACCGTGCAGGTCGCCGGCGGATTGCTGGCGAAGAGCTCGCGCTACCACGAAGACGAAGGCATGCTGCGCTTCACGTTGGTCGACGAGAACGGCGACCACGCGACGCTGCCGGTCCGCTACGAGGGTCTCAAGCCGGCGAATTTCGAAGATGCCATCTCGATCGTCGCCATCGGCCAATTCGACGCGTCGGCCGGTGAGTTCGCCGCGCATGACCTGCTCGTCAAGTGTCCGAGCAAATACCAAGGCATCGACGAATCGACGCCGGGCACCACAGAGCCCGGCACCATGAAGAGCTACGACTCCGAAGACCGCGCCTGACCGGCTGCTCGTCTCCGTCGGCGCCCTCTCCTTTGTTCTCTGCTCTCACCCTCCCCCGCTGGGCCTGACCCACCGATGCACGCACTTTCTGAGCTCTACCTGCCGGGCGCCGTCACTCTGTGGTGCGCAACGGCCTTCGGCCTCGCGTCGCTCTGGGGCTATCTGCAGGCGATGCGCCACCCAGCTGGCTCCGAACCGTCTGCGTCCGCCCTCGGCTTCGCACGACGCGGCTACGCCTTCTTTGCGATCTCGATCGTTCTCTCCTCGGCGATCCTGCTGCTCGCCTTGTGGCGCCGCGACTTTCGCATCGAGTACGTCTACCAATACTCGGGCCTCGATCTCGCTGGCCACTTTCAGCTCGCGGCCTTCTGGGCCGGGCAAAAGGGAAGCTTCCTGATCTGGCTTCTCTGGGGAGCGCTTCTCGGCCTGCCGCTGCGTCGCAGCGCGGGCCGTGACGAACCGGCCGTCATGTGGGTCTACACGCTGACCCTCTTCGGCCTGCTGTTCATCCTCGTCCGCGAGAACCCCTTCGTCCTGCTCCCCGAGACACCGGCCGACGGCGCCGGTCTCAACCCGCTGCTGCAAGACAATTGGATGGTCATCCATCCACCGATCATGTTCATCGGCTACGCCGCGACCGCCATCCCCTTCTCGTTCGCGCTGGCGGCGCTGTGGAAACGCGACACGTCGAATTGGGCGACACGCGCTTTTCCGTGGGCCCTCGGCGGGTTCCTGGTGCTCGGCCTGGCGATCATGCTCGGCGGTTATTGGGCCTACGAGACCCTCGGTTGGGGCGGCTATTGGGGCTGGGATCCGGTGGAGAACGCCTCACTCATTCCTTGGCTGCTCAGCGTCGTCCTGGTGCACGGTCTCTTCCTCGAGCGCTCGCAGGGGCGCTTCCGCAAGGCCAACCTGATTCTCGCGACTCTCGCCTACCTATCGGTGCTCTACGGCACCTTCCTCACGCGATCGGGTGTGCTCGCCGACTTC
>JBCBCF010000402.1:0-2807 GCA_038530905.1 Acidobacteriota bacterium | reverse complement strand
CCGGCTCCTACCCGCGGCGGGACTGGCAGATCCTGGCCAACGACTCGGCCAACGGCGGCATGGAGCGGCTGAGCGTCGTCGACGTCACGTCGGGGCGCATTCCGTTCACCATCGAGGGCAACGCGCCGGCCAACGCTCTCTTCGTCGATGCCAACGGATCGGTCGGGATCGGCACGGCGACACCGACCCTCGACCTGCACGTGACCGACGGCAACAGCCCGGCTCTGCGGCTGGAGCAGACCACGGCAGCAGGTTTCGGTCCGCGGGTCTGGGATGTCGGTGGCAATGAAGCGAACTTCTTTATTCGCGACGCCAACGAGGGCAAGCTGCCGCTTCGCATCGTCAAGAAAGGCGTCGACAACAACCTCGTGCTGCGCGAGGGCGATGTTGGCGTCGGCACGTCAGCGCCGCAAGCCTCGCTCCACGTGCAGCAGAAGAACGGCGACGCCCAGCTCTTGGTGGAAGAAACCAGCGAGACCGAAGCCAACCGCAAGATGTTCCTGCTCAAGAATGAGGGCGGCATCGAATTCGAGATGGTCAACACCGCCACCAACGGCGCCACCTGGTTCTTCCAGAACGACAGCAACGCCAACGATCCGTTCAACATCTCGAAGCGCGGCACCGCCGGCGTCGAGATGCAGCTCAACACACGGCGCGACCTGCTGGGAGTGGCGACGCTGGTGATCGACGGCTCGGTGCAGGCAACCAACGTGCAATTCACCTCGGCGCGTCATCGCAAGACCGCTTTCTCGGCGGTGGATGCCGACACTGTGCTCGAGAAGGTCGCCGCCCTGCCGATCCAGACCTGGCGCTACCGTGAGGAAGCCAACGAGGTCCGCCACATGGGACCGATCGCCGAGGACTTCGCGCAGGCGTTCGGGCTCGGCACCAGCGAGCAGCACATTGCGATGACCGACCTCGGCGGTGTGGCGCTGGCCGCGATTCAGGGATTGAACGCGCGCATCGACACGCTCGAAGCGCGAAACATCGAGCTGATGGCGCAGGTCGAGGCCCTCTTGGCTCTCGCTCAAACCGCGACCATCGACTGATCTCCCATCCGGGAACGGTCTGCCTGAACTCCGCGCGGCGTCGCGAGCTAGAATCGCGACGCCGCGCTCGACGCGCGGCGCTTGTCGTCATGCAGCCGCAGATTCCGAGATCGCCGCGTGTCACGCCCGGCCGCGCCATCGCCTGGTTCGTCCTCGCGGCGGCGATTGCCACCTGCCAACCCACCAGCGACCAGGTTGGGCCGCAGGGCGGAGCCTCGCGTGCCGAGCAGCCTTCGGTGATCCTGGTGTCGATCGACACGCTGCGCGCCGACCGGCTCGGAACCTACGGCCATCCGCGCGACACCTCGCCAGAGATCGACGCCTTCGCCCGCCGGGCGGTCCTCTTCGAGCAGACGATGGCGCACGCCCCGTCGACTCTCCTCTCGCATGCGGCCCTCTTCACCTCGCGCTGGCCGCAGCACCACGGCGCGTCGCATATCCGCAACCTGCCGCTCTCCGATCGTCTGACGACCCTGGCCGAAGTCTTCGCCGACGCCGGCTACGCCACGGCCGCCTTCCACGCTGGCGCACAGCTCGCGCCTGAATTCGGCCTGGAGCAGGGTTTCGAGGTCTACGACACCGTCGATCGCCATCGTTTCGCGGCCAACGTGACGGCGGCGTTCGACTGGCTCGACGCTCGCGACACCACACGCCCGTTCTTCCTTTTCCTCCACACCTACGAAGTTCACCATCCCTACACTCCGGACGCCGAGAATTTGGCGCGCTTCGACGAGGGCTATGACGGCCCTCTGCCGGACGCGATCTCGGTCGATCTTCTGCGCCGCATCAACGCCGGCGTCGTGCCGATCGACGCCGCGGATCTCGCCCATATCGAAGCGACCTACGCCGCAGAGATCCGCTCGATGGACACGGCCTTCGGCGAGCTGCTGCGCGGACTCGAGGCGCGCGACCTGCTCACCGACGCGGTTCTCGCACTGACCTCCGATCACGGCGAGGAGATGGGCGAGCACGGCGACGTCGGTTGGCACTCGATCACGCTGTACCAAGAGATGCTGCACGTGCCGTGGCTCCTCAAGCTGCCGGAGGACCGCGGCGCCGGTCGCCGGGTGGAGACGGTCGTCGCGTCGATCGACATCGCTCCGACGCTGCTCGATGTCGCCGGCGTCGAGCAGCCGCGCGGCTTCAACGGCCGTTCGGTGCTGCCCGCGCTCGATGGGCCGATCGAAAAGCGCTCGATCGTCGCCTTCTGGGACGAGATCGATGGGACCCTTCACGAAGCGCTGCTCGAGGGGCGCTCGAAGCTGCACGATGCCGAGCTGTACGACCTGATCGACGATCCCGGCGAGCAGCGTGATCTCGCGGCCATCGAGCCAGAGCGCCGAGACGCCCTCAGGCGCCGTCTCGAGGAGTTGACGGCCGCCGATCGTGCGCCGTCTCCGCCGCCACCCGTTTCTCTCGACCCAGAGACCGAGGAGCGCCTCCGCTCGCTCGGTTATGTGCAATGACCGACGGCGCCATGACCGACACTGATCCCGACTCTCTTGCAAGTCCCGAGGCCTCGGCTGAAGACGGAGCGTCCTCCGACCTCGCTCCGATCTCCGAACCCACCTCCGGCTCGGACCGGGTGCCCTCCCTGGACGAGGCACCCGACCCCACCGAGGCATCCGACCCGGACAGGGCGCTCGATCCTGATGGCGGGCCACCGGGCGACGCGGGCGACGCGATCGCGCCCCCCGACGCTGAGACCTCACCTCAGCCTCGTCTCGACGACAAAGACCCGCCGGATGCCACACCGCC
>JBCBCF010000401.1:0-2822 GCA_038530905.1 Acidobacteriota bacterium | reverse complement strand
CCGCGAGGAGTTCGCTCTCGGGTTCGGCATGCAGGACGTCGCAACTGCCGCTAGCGATGGTGAATGCGCCGATCGCGGCGCTCGGGTGGTCGAGCGAGCGGCCATCGAGATCGAGGGCGTCGCTCAGGCTAGCGGTCAGGGTGTGCTGGCCGCCAGTGAGTGCGGTCTCGAGGCCGTAGCCGTCAGTCATCGCAGTCCAAGGTGCAGCCGAGCCATCGATCGCGAGAACCGTGGCGAGCTGAGTCGTGTCGATCGGCTCGCTGAAGACCACGCGGAGAGTGCCATCTTCTGCGACGGCTTCCTCGATCGTCGGCGGCTGGGTGTCGGCGAGGACTGCGTCGATCGCTGGCTGCCATGTCCACGTTTCGTCGATGCCTGTGTTGGCCTTGTGGCCCCAAAGATCAACGAGGTCCGCACCGGTGATGGTGAGCTGGACGCTATCGCCTGCTGCGGGCGGCGCTCCCGTCAGCTCAATCTGGACCCTGCGATGCGTCATGCGGCCGGTGGTCACGGGCTGGGTGACGGTCACAGGGAAGGTCGCGCTGTCGCTGGGACGACTCAGTGTGATCTGGCTCGCGTCAATCGCTCGAAGCGCTTCGGTGGCTTCGAGCATGATCTTGCCGTTCTCGATGCGGACCTGATGGATTTCGGGCGGCGTCGTGTCGAGCCAAATGCTCCGCTCGCCGTGCGGGTCGTAGAGATAACGCTCGACGAGGGCACCTGAGTCGTCGGCCATCGCCACCACGTTGCCGATCGAGTCGTAGACCGGGTGGTACGCCTCCATCGCTCCGCCGAGGCGCTGCTCGAGCTGCGCAATCTCGTCGAGACCGACCCCGAAGACTCGGCGGCTTGTCAGAAACGAATTCTGCGCGTCAGTCACGTCGTGCTCTTCGATCGCTCGCCAGCCGTCCCAGACGGTGGCGAGTACCGTTCCGTTCACTTCGCGCAGGATGCGTCGACCGTCCACGTCATAAGCATAGCGCGCGATCAGAGCGTCGCTCGTGGCGTCGCGCACTTCGATGAGGCGGTTCTCTGCGTCGTAGTCAAAGCGCTGGTTGCCCTTGCGGACCAGGTTGCCTCTCTCGTTCCAATCGAGCAAGGTGTCGCCGACCTGGTTCGGGCGATGGCGCCCTGAACCGTCGTCGGGCATCTCGGTCGTGGGCGACTGGCACAGCGCCAGGCTGCCTTCGATCTGGCGCTGCTTGAGATTCTCGACGCTGTCGTAGATGTAGCTCCAGGCTTCGGGGGTCGAGGGAAGGCTTTCGCCGCCGTCGATCCACGCGGCACGGGTCAGGCGGCCGGCGGCGTCGTAGGTGTAGCTCTGCGTCGCGCTGCCGAGGTCGAGACGGGCGCTCGTGGCTTTGAGTCCGCGGTCTTCCCAGGCCAGCGCTTCGTCGAGCAGCAGGTTGGCGCCGGCCAGAATCTGCACGCGATCGAGGCGTTGGGCGTCGTCGTAGGTCGAGGTGGTGGTCAGAGCATCGACCGTGCGCTGCGTCGGTTGGCTTCCCCGCCAGGTGTAGCCGATCGCCGTGCTCGGGCCGGCGATCTGGGTGATGCGGTCCGCCGCGTCATAACTGTACGCCACCGGCGAGGGCGTGCTCGGGTACTCGAGGCTGGCGAGCCGACCGACATCATCGAACACTCGATCGAGCGTGAAAGCGCCCTGTGTCTCCTGCGTGCGCCGCGAGAGCGTGTCGTAGGTTGAGGTCTGGGTGAATTGACCATCCAAGAGCGCCTGCGTCGCACGGCCGAGCGGATCCCTCGTCCAACCGATCGACGTCGTGCCGTAGGCGGTCTCACCCACAGGCGGCGCCACCGTGCGGCTCAGCGGCGCCGAGCGCTTGTCGTAGGCGCGCGTGACGGTGGTCCCATCGGGCTGGGTCTCGACGAGTGGCTCGCCCAGCGCGCTGTAGGTCATCGTCGACTGGGTGCCATCCGGGTAGGTCATCGAGACCGGGCGACCGAGGCCGTCGGTGAGCGTCGTCGTGGTCGAGCCGGCCGCGTCGATATAGCGCAGCTCGGCCGCGTCCTGGCCATCGAGGTACTGCCAGATCTGTTCGATGCCCTCGGGGCGCGTCAGACGCGTTTGACGACCGAGACCGTCGTAGCTCGCCAGCGTCGGCCCGACGCCCGGCGGCTGGGTCTGGGTCACGAGGCCGCGCGCGTTGTAGGCCCTGCGCGTCTCGAGCGCGGCCTGATTGCCGGGCCGCACGCGCTCCAGCCGGTCGAGGGCGTCGTAGGCGTAGCCCGTCGTGAAGCTGCCGTCGGTGCCCGTGTGCGTTTCTTCGAGGACGTTGCCGCGCGGATCGAAGAGGCGGCTGATGGCGAGCGACGGCGTGCCGCTCTTTGCGTGCTCGGTCGACCACGGGCGACCCAGGAGGTCGTAGAGGTGTGTCGTCTCGTCGCCCTCCGGCGTCACGACCTTCGTCACGCGGCCGGCCGCGTCGTACTCGGCGCGGGTCTCGAGGGTGGTGCCGTTCTCAGGATCGTCCGCCGGGGCGAGCCACTGCCGCTCGGCAACGAGGCGGTCCAGCGCGTCGTACTCGTAGAACGTTTGCGCGAGCAGCGTTCCGTCGGCCTCGCAGGCGGCCGTGCGGACCACGCGCCCGAGCGCGTCGCGCTCCGTGAGCGCGAAGTGGCCGTCGGGATCCTTCGAGATCGCCGGCCGCTCGTAGGCGTCGAACTCGGTCGTCCACGTCTCGCCGTGGCGGTCGGTGCGCGACTGGAGCTGGCCCGAGGGCGTGTAGGCGTAGGTCTCCGTCCCGTCCGCGGTCGTCACCGACGTGAGACGATTGCGCCCGTCGTAGGTCATCGTGACGGGT
>JBCBCF010000400.1:0-2852 GCA_038530905.1 Acidobacteriota bacterium | reverse complement strand
ATCGCTTCCTCGCCTCGCTCGCGCGATGAGCATCGGCGCCTCGCGCGCTCGCCTGCCGCTGCCTTTCCTCCTCGCCTGGCGCTATCTGCGCGGTGAGCGCAGTCAGGTTCTGTCTTCGACCGCCCTGGCGGCGCTGATCGCCATCGGCCTCGGTGTCACCGCGATGGTGGTGGCGATGGCCCTGATGACGGGCTACACGGACGGGCTGAAGAAGCGGCTGATCGGTCTCCAAGGCGACATCATTGCGTCGCCGCTGGGCCGCGGTGCGTTCGAGCGCGAGGCCGACGCATTGGTCGCCGCGGCGGCCTTGCCCGGCGTCGAGAAGACCGGTCGCGTGGCCTACGGCGAGGGAGCGATCACCAGCCCGACCCACGGCGAAACGGTCAGCGTCGTCATCCGGGGCATCGATCCGGCGGCTGTGCCGCCGCTCGTCGACGCTGAGGGAACACCGCGAGTTGGCACCGTCGACCTCTCCGGCGGCGGGGCAGGTCTTGCGGCCGGCGTTGAGGACGGCGTCCCGAGTGTGCTGCTCGGCGTCGAGCTAGCCCGGCGGCTCGAGGCGGCGGAGGGCGACGTGTTGCGTCTCGTCATCCTGTCGCTCGACGAGGATCGGCCGCGCTTTCGCTATCGCAGCGTGCGCTATGTCGGGACGTTCACCACCGGCTTCGCCGAGTTCGACGCCCGCTGGGCGCTGGTCGCGCGCGAGCTGGTCGAAACGGCGCGAGGCACACGAGGGCTCGACGTCTTCGAGCTGAGTCTGGCTCCGGACGCCGACTCGGCAGCGGTGGCCGCGCGGCTGGAAGAAGTGCTCGGTCCGTCGTGGCTGATCCAGCGGTGGGAGACGCTCAACAGCGAGCTCTTCGCCGCCCTCGCGCTGCAGGAGAGTCTGCTGTTTCTGGTGCTCGGCCTGATCGTTGTCGTGTCGACGTTCAACGTCGCGTCGACGCTTGTGATCTTGGTGCGCGAGCGGCTGTCGGACATCGGTGTGCTCGGCTCGCTCGGGCTGCCGGCGCGCCAGCTCTGGTGGGCCTTCGTCGGCTACGGTCTCGGTCTCGGAGCGCTCGGCACGATGGCCGGCCTGGCCTGCGGCTCCGCGATCTCCTGGCTGCTGACGGAGACCGAGTTGATCCGCTTCGACCCAGAGGTGGCGGCGATCTACTTCATCGACTCGGTGCCATTCCGCGTCGAGGCGCGCGACCTGATGGCGATCGCGACCTTCTCGCTCGTGGTCACCTTCTTCGCCTGTGCTCTGCCGGCGCTGCGCGCGGCCCGCCTCCAGCCGGCGGATGCGCTGCGCGATCCGTAGGCGGTGCCGTGGATTCGCAGACCCCAGAAATGGCCGAGGGGGATCGAGCTAGGCTCGATCCCCCTGGATTTATGATCGCGCTCGCGGAGGAGCGGAGGTCTGTGGGTCGTGGGGTGAGCGGATCGATCGGTCCGACCGATCCAGTTGGGCTCTCGGTTCCACCGAAACCGCGGACGCGGCTCGTCGAGTCCCGGCGAGAGAGCCGCCGTAGCGGCTCTGTCACTGTCTAATACGACCGAAGTCGAAATTCAGTTGAGGCGGGAGCGAAAATTTCTTCGCTTTGACACGTTCTTGACAGCCGGTCGTCCGGCGCTTTCCGAGGGACGCGCCCTTGCGAGCGACGCAATCATGAGCTTCGATCCGCCTCCACCGACTTTGGCCGATCGCCGGAAAATGGCGCACGCGGGGCTGTGCGCCCGGTGCATGCATCTTCAGCTCGTCTCGTCGAAGCGCAGCACCTTTGTGCGCTGCGCTCTCTCGGATGGCGACGCGGCCTTTCCGCGGTATCCTCCGCTGCCGGTCGTCGCCTGCGCCGGATTCGCAGCCGACACCGATCTCATCCCTCGCGCGCCCTGACGGCCAGCGTCCCGGGCCGCCCGGAGCTCTCATGCCACGCCGCGACGATCTCGATTCCATCCTCGTCTTTGGGTCCGGTCCGATCGTCATCGGCCAGGCCTGCGAGTTCGACTACTCTGGAACTCAGGCCTGTCGCGCCCTGCGACGCGAGGGCTACCGCGTGGTCTTGGTCAACTCGAATCCGGCGACCATCATGACGGACCCGGAGATCGCCGACGCGACCTATGTCGAGCCTCTCGTGCCCAGGGTGGTCGAGAAAATCCTGGAAGCCGAACGTCCCGATGCCGTGTTGCCCACAGTCGGCGGTCAGACGGGCATCAACCTGGCGCAGGCGCTGGACCGCCGAGGCGCGTTCGAGCGGTTCGGTCGCGACGGGCGCCCGATCGAGCTGCTGGGTGCCTCGATCGACGCCCTGGAGCTGGGCGAGAGCCGCCAGCGATTCAAAGAAGCGATGCTCGAGATCGGCCTCGACGTGCCGCAGAGCGCCGTGGTCTCGAGCCAGGAGCAGGCGAGGGCGGCGGCCGAGCGACTCGGCTTTCCGCTCATCGTGCGCCCTAGCTTCACCCTCGGTGGCGAAGGCGGCGGCACGGCGGCGAGCGCCGAAGAGCTGCACGAGATCCTTGAGACGGCGTTTCATGCCAGTCCGACGCACGAGGCGCTCGTCGAGCAATCGGTCGTCGGCTGGAAGGAGTACGAGCTCGAGGTGATCCGCGACCAGGCCGACAACGCGATCATCGTCTGCTCGGTCGAGAATTTCGACGCTATGGGCGTGCACACGGGCGACTCGATCACCGTCGCACCGCAGCAGACGCTGTCCGACGTCGAGTACCAGGCGATGCGCGACGAGGCGTTTCAGGTCATCCGTCGGGTCGGCGTGGCCACCGGCGGCTCCAACATCCAATTCGCGGTCGATCCGGCCACCGGGCGTCGGGTCGTCATCGAGATGAATCCCCGCGTGTCGCGCAGCTCG
>JBCBCF010000399.1:0-2879 GCA_038530905.1 Acidobacteriota bacterium | reverse complement strand
CCACCTGCAGCATCAACAAGAACGCGACCAGCCGAGGCTCCGGAAACGCCAGAAGTGCGCACGACGCGAGACCAAGGACAGCGTAGACGGCCAGCAAAATGCCCCGGGCCGGTGTCTGAGAGCCGTACACAGCATCGGCCCAACCCGCGCCGGTGACCAGCCCGAAGCAAACCGGCAGCAGGACGATGATGTTGAGCAGGAGAGACGCCATCATCATGAAGCGCATCGTTGGATGTTGCCCTCTCTGCAGATGGAAAGATTTCCGGCTGAGCCGATGATCTCACGATGACGATCAGCAGTTTCCCCGAGGGTCACGGAGTCGGCGAGCAGGCTGGAGGGCCCCGGGACCGGCTGAGGTTGGGAGAGGCGCCGGTCATCCGCGGCGCCAGGAGCGGCGAACGATGAGGCAATGACCTCTCTTGTTGTGCGCTTCCCCTCCGGAGACCTTGCCGTGCGCTTCTCGACTCTTCTCGCCCTCTCCCTGACGCTCGCCGTCGGCACCCTTCCCGCCGCCGCCGACTGGACTCGCTTCCGGGGCCCCGGCGGCTCCGGTATCGCCGACGGTCCGGCCGTGCCGTTTGAGTACTCGGCCACCCACAATCTGGGATGGCGTGTCGCGCTGCCGGGCAAAGGCGTGTCGTCGCCTGTTGTTCATGGGGATCGCGTCTTCGCGACCGCCTACACCGGCTACGGCCTCGATCCTGAGGCGCCGGGCAATCCGGACGATCTCGTGCGCCATCTGATGGCGTTCGACCGCTGGACAGGCGAAGAAGTGTGGCGAGTCTCCGTGGAATCCTCAGGAGACGAAGATCCCTACCAGGGCTTCATGACCCAGCACGGGTACGCCAGCAGCACGCCGGTGACCGACGGCAAGCGCATCTTCGCGCTCTTCGGCAAGTCGGGACTCCTGGCCGTGGATCGCGACGGCAACGAGCTGTGGCGACGCGACCTGGGCCGCGGCTCGGACCGCGCCGGCTGGGGTTCGGCGTCGAGCCCGATTCTTGCCGACGGTGTGCTGGTGGTGAACGCCGGCATCCTCGACCGACGGATCGTCGGGCTCGACCCAGCGACGGGCGACACGCTCTGGTCGCTCAGCGATCCGAACTTCACCAACTCATGGTCGACGCCCGCCGTCGCCAACAACGGCGAGACGACGACCGTCCTCGTCCACTTCCCGTTCCGCATTCTCGGCATCGATCCGCGCAGCGGCGAGGTGCGGTGGAGCGCCGCCACACCGATCGACGACGCGACGTCGCCAAGCATCGTCACGCACGACGGCGTCGCCTACGTGGTCGGCAGCCGCGCCGGCCACGCCATGGCGGTGCGCCTCGGAGGGAGCGGCGACGTCACCGAGTCGCACGTGGTGTGGAAGCAGCAGGTGCGTGCAGGCATCACGACGCCGGTGATTGTCGGTGACGCCCTGGTCTGGGCCTCGCGCGGAATCGTCCTCGCGCATTCTCTCGCCACCGGCGAGCGGATCCTGCGCGAGCGTCTGCCGCGCGTCGGCGCGGCGACGGGCGGTTTCCCGAACGTCGACTACTCGTCGCCGGTGGCGGTGGGCGATCGCGTGCTGCTCTTCACGCGCAACGGCGAAAGCTATGTTTTCGAGGTGGGCTCGGAGTTTCGCCTGGTCGCCCACAATCCACCGTTCGCTGGCGACGCGACGGCCTTCAGCGCCACGCCGGCGATGAGCCAGGGCGAGCTCTTTATGCGCTCCGAGGGCTTCCTCTACCGCATCGCGGACGAGGCGACGGAGCGTGAGCGCATCGCGCGCGAAGGCCGGAACGCCGCCGACAGCGCCGAGGCCGCCAGCGTCGAGGCTAGCCTTGCCGAGGCCGACCGTCGCGAGGCAGACCGTGACGAGTCCGACCGCGGCAAGTCCGACCGCGGCGAGCCGAGCCAGACCGAGAGCGATTGAGTCGCGGTCGCAGAAACGAGGCCGGGCGCTGCGTCAGCGCCCGGCCGTCACCTCGATCTCGATCTGCAGATCCGGTTCCGCCAGCTCGCTGACCACCAGCGTGGTCACCGCCGGCGCATGCTCGGCGTCGAACCAGCGCTCTCGGCGGATGGCACCGAGAGCGGCAAGGTGACCGGCGCTCGTCAAGTAGTAGGTCACCTTGAGGATGTCCTGCGTCGACAGCTCGGCGGCCGTCAGGATTGCTTCGACATTGTCCATCGCCTGGTGGCACTGCGCCTCGAAGGTCGGCGCGGTCCGCCCGTCAGGAGCGACGCCGATCTGCCCCGAGACGAAGACGAGGCGCTGCGGCGCGCTCAGCTCGACAGCGTGGGTGTAGATGCCCCGAAACGCGTCGGGAACCTCGCGGACGGTGTCCGGATTCATGCGGCGGATCATCGCGTTCTCCTCCACGGCGCGCCCCCAGATCCGGGAGCCGCGCCGATCAACGGTTCACCTCGGCCGACTGCGCCTGATCGCGTCGTTCCATCCACCAGCCGACGGCCGGAAATTGGATCCAGAACGAGAAATAAAAGAACGTGAGATACCAATACGGTTTCACGAATTGGATGCCGAGGCCTTTGTACCAAGCGAGCAAAAGGTAGTCGTAGACGAAGAGCGGCAGCGTCAGATAGAACGCCAGCCAGCAGGCGTTCTTCAAGTGCTTCCCATCGCTCCAATAGCGATCGAGCGTCGCGCGCGTAATCGGAACGTACATCACGGTCACCAGGACGACCACCATCACCTTCGCCCAGAAATACCACTGCTGGTAATACTCCGGCAGGCCGATGATGTAGAACGTCAGCCACGTGACGAAGCTGTAGGCCAGCAGCTCCAGGTGTCGCTTGGCGCTCATCTCGGGAACTCCTTCCGGTCGCTCAACGCGGGTCGAGACGACCTCGGCGCGGCTCCGGCGCCGGTTCGA
>JBCBCF010000398.1:0-2890 GCA_038530905.1 Acidobacteriota bacterium | reverse complement strand
GCTGCCGCCGTCGCGCGCGCTGCGCCTTTTGCAGTCGCTGGCGGCGGTGCGCCGCGCGGCGCTGCCGGCCCTGCGCGAGGTTCAGGCATGAGCGCGACCGGCACTGCCAACCCCGCGGCACCGCGGCCGCCGAAGGAGGTTGCACGGTGGGTGCTAGGCATCGAGGCGGCGGCCATCCACGCGCTGATCGATCAGCTCGACGAGGCGTTCGAGCGGGCCGTCCACCTGCTGCGCGGGCTCGAAGGCCGGGTCGTCTGCTCGGGCATGGGCAAGAGCGGCCTGGTGATGAAGAAAGTCGCGGCGACACTCGCCTCCACCGGCACGCCGTCGCTTTTCCTCCACCCGGCCGAAGCGATCCACGGCGATCTCGGCATGATCACCCGCCATGACGCTGTTCTGGCGGCGTCCTATTCGGGGACAACGGACGAGCTGGTGCGGCTGGTCGACGTCGTGAAGCGCCTTGGCGTGCCGCTGATCGTGATGACCGGCAACGCCGACAGTCCGCTGGCGCGCCATGCCGATCTGCACCTGCGAACCGAGATCGACCGCGAGGCCTGCCCTCTGAACCTGGCGCCCACCGCTTCGACCGCCGCGACCTTGGCGCTTGGCGACGCGCTGGCCATGGCGCTCCTCGAAGCGCGCGGCTTTTCGAGCGAGGACTTCGCGCGGCTCCATCCCGGCGGTCGGCTCGGCAAGCGCCTGCTGCGCGTGCGTGAGTTGATGCATCGAGACGACGCGCTGCCGCGGGTCGGCCCCGAGACGACCGTGCGGGAAGCGATCTTCGAGATGTCGCGAGGCAAGCTCGGCATCACTGCCGTCGTCGCCGATGACGGCCGGCTGCTCGGCTGCCTGTCCGACGGTGACCTGCGCCGGCTGCTGGAGCACGACGAGGGCGCGCTCGGCACGCCGGTTGAGACGGTCATGACGCGGTCGCCGCAAACACTCGACGGCGACCGGCTGGCGCCCGAGGCGCTGCGTCAGATGGAAGCCGGTCGGATCACTGCCCTCTTCGTCCTGGATCCAGAGGAACGCCTCGAAGGCATCGTGCACCTGCACGACCTCTGGCGCCTCGAGCTGTTTTGAAGTCGTCTCAGGCGATGGAGACCGCGCCATGAGCTCGATCGACGACGCGACCTTTGCTGCCCGCGCGCGGGATCTTGAGTGGCTGCTGCTCGACGTCGATGGCGTGCTCACCGACGGAGTGCTCGTCTACGGTGCCGAGGGCGAGGTGCTGAAGCGCTTTCACGTGCGCGACGGCCTGGCCCTGCGGCTCGCGCAGCGCGCCGGCCTGCGTCTCGCCGCTTTGTCCGGCCGCAACTGCGCGCCGCTCGAAACCCGTCTGATCGAGCTCGACTTCGCCCACGTTCACCTGGGCTCGAAAGACAAGCGAGCCGACTTCGCCGCCTTCCTCGAGAAGCAAGCAACCACCGCCGAGCGCGTGGCGGCGATTGGCGACGACCTCCAGGATCTCGTCGTCCTGACGCGCACCGGGCTCTCCTTCGCGCCGATCGACGCCGTGCCTGAGGTTCGCGAGCGAGTCGACGTGGTGCTGGAGCGTCGCGGTGGCGAAGCGTGCGTGCGTGAGATGGTCGAGCGGCTCCTGCGCGCCCGCGGCGAGTGGTCGCGGCTGATCGCGCCGTACCTCGAAGCATGAGACTCAACAAGCGCATCAAGCGGCTGAGACGCCGCTTGCGCTCCTGGATCCTGCGGCCGTTCGTCGCTGCCCTCACCCGGCTGGTCGGCACGCTGTCGTGGCGCCGAGCACAGGCCCTCGGGAGCCTGCTCGGGCGGCTGGCGTGGGCGCTCTCTCGGCGCGATCGCCGACGCGCCCTAGCGCATCTCGAGATCGCGTTCCCGCATCTGGTCGAGAGCGACCGGCGGCACCTCGCCCGCGCGTCCTTCCGTCATCTTGGCACCTCGGTCATCGAGCTGCTTCACGCCCTCGGCCGTCCGCTCGACGATACGGCGCGCCATCTGCGCTTCGAAGGCGTCGACATCGTCCGCCGGCTGCGCGAGGCAGGCCGCCCGATCTTGCTCCTCACCGGCCACTGCGGCAATTGGGAGCTGATCTCCATCGCGAATCACACGCATGGCGTCGGCTTTGCCGCCATGGCCCGCAAGATCGACGAGGCCGCGTTCGACGCGCTGATCGTCGGCCTGCGCGAGCATTTCGGCACCGAGACGATCGCCCGCGGAAGCCGCACGTCCAGCCGGCAGCTCCTGCGCGCCCTGCGCTCCGGCAAAGTCCTGGCGATGTTGATCGATCAGGACATCCGCAATCCCGGCGTGTGGGTTCCTTTCTTCGGCCGGCTGGCCCACACGCCGCCGGCGCTCGCCGACCTCGCCCGCCGC
This sequence comes from Acidobacteriota bacterium, assembly GCA_038530905.1. Classification (GTDB taxonomy): domain Bacteria; phylum Acidobacteriota; class Thermoanaerobaculia; order Multivoradales; family J023; genus JAUIJL01. Next base: position 538 of record JBCBCF010000398.1, on the reverse strand, counting down.
CTCGACGCCGCCGTCGTCCCCGCCTTCGACGCCCGCCAAGCCGACGGCAGCCACCGCATCGTTTTCCAAGAGCCTCTCGACCTCCCGACCGACGCCGTCGAAGCGACCGCCCGCATGACCGAGGCGATCGAGCTGCAGATCCGCCGCCACCCCGAGCAGTGGGTCTGGTTCCACCGCCGCTGGCGCCGTCGCCCGCCGGAAGATGGAGATGATCCGTCGTCCGGCGCCTCCCCGCGCCGCGTCTAGATCAGCACGCTCTGCAGCCACAGCCCGATGTCTCGGATCTCTTCGAGACAGACCTGGTGCATCATCCGGTAGTCGTGCCACTCGACGGCGTAGCCGTGGCGGCGGAGGACCTCGCGGCTGTCGACGGCCCATTCGTGACGGACGACCGGGTCGAACGTTCCGTGGGCCTGGAAGATCGAGAGGTTCGTGTTGGCGTCGCTCGCCTCTCGCTCGAGATCGTCCGGAAGCAGAAGGTAAGCCGACAGCGCCATGATGCCGGCGAGGCGGCGCGGATGGCGCAGACCGGTGTGAA
>JBCBCF010000397.1:0-2920 GCA_038530905.1 Acidobacteriota bacterium | reverse complement strand
GCATAGAACGGTCGCGCGTCCGGCACCATCGGCAGACGAACGAGGTTCGCCACCGGGCGGCGCGCCAACTCGGCCTCGAGGTCTTCTTCCAGCGGCCCGCCGCCGATCAGAAGCAGCCAAACGTCGTCGGTGGCCAGGCGGCGCGCCAGACGCACCAGGTCAAGCGGTCGTTTCTGCGGATGCAGGCGGACGAACGCGCCGAGCACGAGCGCATCGGCCGGCAGGCCCAGCGCGGCGCGCAGTCGGCGTCGATCGTCGGCGTCGGTCGCGGACGAGGGCACCTCGACGCCGTGCGGCACGACCGCGACCCGCTTCGGCGCCAGCCCGCGCTCGGCCACGAGCGCCCGGGCAATCTCCGGCTGCACCGCGAGGTGAACGTCAATGGCGCTGGCGATGGCAGACGTGGTGCGCGCCGCCCAGGCGCCGCGGTGATGGTAGAGCTGAGCGAGCAATCGAGGCCGCGGAGTCATGCGGGACAGGCTGACTGCCTCGTCGTAGAACAGCACGGTGCCGTTCCACGACACGACGCTCTCGACCCGCCAGCGGCGGATCAGGTGGCGCAGCACGCCCGCGTGCGCCGCCCGCGGCAGCCAGTCGCCGAGGGTGTAGACGTGGGGTGTCAGCGCCCGAAAGCGATCGACCGTCTGGCCGAGCTGACGATCATGCGGCTCGGTGGTGACGATGAGGATCCGTCGCGAGGCCGGGTCGAGTCCCGCGATCAGGTCGTCGAGCAGCCGCTCCGCTCCGCCGACGGCGAGAAACGGCATCAAGAACAGCGCGGTGCGCGGCCCATCGACCTCCGGCAGCGCGGCGAGGGAGGTCACCGCGTCGCGCAGTGGTCGGTGGACGATGCGAGAGCCGACGTCGAAGCGCAACCAGTGCGGCCCTGCCTGGCGGAAGAGCGGAAGTCGTCGGCGCCCCGGCCGTGGTGCGTCGGCCTCGACATCATCGCTGGCTGTGACTGGTTCGAAACCGACGAGCGGCAGGCGTCGCGCGATCACCCGCCCGGCGCGTCCATCCACTCTCGACCGGCCGCCGTTGGGCGCGCGCCAGAGGAGGGCTTTCGGCGCGGCGGCGGATGCCCCCTCTCCGACCAGGACGAGCGGGAGATCCTCGACCGTGGCCGCGAGGAGGGCGGCTTCGGCGGCGGCGGACGGCAGGTCTCCGGGGTCGCCGTCGACCAACCACAGCCAGCCGGCGGTGGACGCAGAGGGAGCGTCGGTCGCGACGAGGGCGGTCTCGGTTTGTGCAGCGCGGTGCGCGGCGAGGACCGAGGCGTCCACCGCGCCCTCTAAAAGGACCGCGGGGTGGGTCGTCGAGCCTGGCTCCCGCTGCGGCCGGGGAGCGGTCGGTCGATCGACCACCCACGGTTCGCCGCGAAGAACCCGCCGCCGCAAGATCGCCGCCGCACGGCGCGCTCGCCGTGCTGCCGGTCGCCAGCCGCGCGCGAGATGCCAGAACAAGCTCTCGGCTCTCGTGCGCGCCGTCCATCCCGGCAGCACACCGGTCGGGCGGTCTTCGGTGGGAACCGGCGTGCGCGACCCTGAGGGTCGCGCCGGCGCGCCGCGGAAGGCTCGATCGTAGCGCTCGGCGCAGGCTTCGACCGCGAATGCCGGCGCGACCTCAGCCGCGCGGCGACCCTTGGCTGCCCGTTCGGCGTCGTCGAGGAGGCGCCGCGCGGCCGCCTCGAGCGCGTCAAGATCGCCAGGCGTCTCAACCAGCCAGCCGGCGCCGGTGTCGCGCAGGAGAACGCCGAGATCACCGACTGCCGTGCCGAGGAAGGGCCGACCGGCCTGGAGAGCCTCGAGAAAGAACACCGGTAGGCCTTCGTAGGCGGAGACCAGCGCTCCAGCGTCGCACGCCAGAAGGAGGTCGGGAATGTCAGTGCGAAACGGCAGCCGCCGAATCCGCGCCGCGGGCGCAGAGGCAATCGCCGCGTCCATTTCAGCTTCGAGCGGGCCGCCGCCAACCACCAGCCAATGCAGACGCGGCGCATCCTGGAGCCGCTGCGCCAGAGCCACCAGGTCGAGCGGCCGCTTCTGCGGATGCATTCGGGCTGCGGTCAGGACCACGACCGCATCGTCGCTGTAGCCCAGCTCACGGCGCAGTGCGGTCCGCACGGCAGGGCGCCGCTCTTCCGGCGCGAACGCATCGGTCGAGCGTCCACACGGCCAGATCGTCGGCACTCGTTCCGTCGGCCAGCCGCGGGCGCAGAGCACGTCGTGGATGCGGTGATTCTCGGCGACGATGGCATCGACGTGCGCCTGCGGCTCGAACCCGGCCTGCGGCTGCAGATAGCGATCGATATAGCCGATCTCGTGGTCGTAGAGGTGGTCGATGACGCGCGGCGACGGTCGCTCCGCGCGCAAGCGGGGCGCGAAGTCGTAGAAGAGCGTCGTGCCGTTGGCGTTGTACCAATGGGCGACGCCGTGGCCCTCGATGAGGCCGAGGAGAATGCCGGGCATCGCAGCCGGATGCACCCAGTCTCCGAGCGACAGGAGATGAGCGGACAGCTGTCGAAACTCGTCGCGACGATCGCCCAGTTCCGCGCTGTGAGGAGCCAGCGAGACAAAGAGAGGCCGCCATCGGTCGCCGAGCGCGCGCAGGGTCTCGAAGAGCGTGTGCTCGGCGCCACCGCGGGCGAAGAACGGCACGGTAACGAGCAGCGGCCGTCGATTCCCGGCGGGCACGGCCCTAGCCGGCAGCCGGCGCAGGCGACGGGCGTCATGAATCGGGATCTCGATGCGCCGGCCGACTGTCCACGGAGAGGCGGTGCGGAGGAGATACGAGCCGCAGCGCTGGTCACGACCGGCCGCGAGGGAAACAACACGTCGTCGACGAGATGGACCGCTCGTCGCCGTGGTGGCATCGTCGGCCGCCCCGCCGTCGATCACTTTGACGACGAGTCTCCGGCCGGCGC
>JBCBCF010000396.1:0-2924 GCA_038530905.1 Acidobacteriota bacterium | reverse complement strand
GCAGCTTCGGCGCGGCCTGACGGTCGAGGGCGTCGATGGCGCTGGTCTGGCGATCCTGACCGGCAACGTCACCTCGCCGACGGTGGCTCGTCTTCTCGGCGACCTGCTGGGCGAGATGCCTCAGGCGCGCTGGTACCGCTACGAGGCGAGCGAGGGGCCGCAGCGTCGTGCCCTGCGACGCACCCTGGGCCGTGACGTCTCGGTGCGCTATGACCTAGCGAAAGCTGACGTGGTTCTGGCGGTCGACTCCGACTTTCTCAACACGGGGCCGGGCGCGGTCGCCTATAGCAAGGCCTTCTCGAAGCGCCGCGAGGTGAAGGATCCGTCGCTGGCGCGGCAGATGGCGCGTCTCTATTCCGTCGAGACGACGCCGACGTCGACGTCGACGGTGGCTGACCATCGGCTGGCGCTGAAGCCGACCGATGTAGGGCGCTTCCTGGCCCAAGTGGCGGCGGCGCTCGGCGTTGGGGCCGGTGCCGGGGAGCCGCTGGCGGGCGAGCTTGGTGCGGCCTGGCTGGAAGAGGTGGTGGCCGATCTCAAGGCGCATCGCGGGACGTCGGCGATCATCGTCGGCGACTACGCGGCACCCGAGCTCCACCAGCTCGCGATGGCGGTCAACGAGGCGCTGGGCAACGTCGGTGAAACGATTCTGGTCGAGGAGCCTGTCGAGGCCCTGCCGGCGGACGACGCCGGCCTCGAAGATCTGCTTGCTGACATCGGCGCCGATCGTGTCTCGACTCTGCTGATGCTCGACGTGAACCCGGTGTACGCGGCACCGGCCGAGCTGCAGGTCACCGAAGCTCTCGATCGGGTGCCGTTGCGCATCCACCAGGGTCTCTACTTCGACGAGACTGCTGAATGGGCGCATTGGCACATCCCCAAGACCCAGGATCTCGAGGCCTGGGGCGATTCGCGCGGTTTCGAAGGGACTGCCACGCTGCGCCAGCCGATTGTCAACCCGCTGTACGACAGCCGCACCCAGGCCGAGGTCGTGGCTGCCCTTCTCGGCCGCGGCGCCGTCCCGGCCGACGAGCTGCTGCGCGAGACCTGGTCCGAGCGCCTCGGAGATGAGCGAGGTTGGCGGCGGGCGCTGCATCAGGGCTTCGTCGATGGAGACGCTGGGGCAAGCCCGTCGGCCTCGTCGCCGTCCGAGGGCGCGCCGGTCGCAGAGATCGGCGCCGCGTCGCCGTCCGAGGCCGCGCAGCGTTTGGCGACGGCCGCCAGCGGCGAGTACGAAGTGCTCTGGCGCCCAGATCCGTCGATCGGTGACGGCCGGTACGCCAACATCGGCTGGTTGCAAGAGCTGCCGAACCCGATCACCAAGTTGACCTGGGACAATGCGCTGCTCGCCAGCCCGGCGACGGTGCGCGCGGTGACCGGTCGGGCGCCGTTCAGCCACGGCGACACACGGGACAAAGCGCAGCGAGTCCGGCTCACGGTCGGCGAGAACGTGCTCGACCTACCGATCTGGCCGGTGCCGGGTCTCGCCGACGGCGCTCTGCTCGTCCACCTTGGCTACGGCCGGCGTCGCGGCGGCCAAGTCGCCGATGGTCTTGGCTTCGACGTGGCGGGCGTGCGCACGGCCCAGACGCTGTGGCAGGCCACCGAAGGTGTCGAGGTCCGCGAGATCGGCGGCACCTACGTCTTGGCCTCGACGCAGGATCACTTCTCGATGGAAGGCCGCCAGCTGGTCCAAGAGTCGAACGTGGAGCAGCTCGCTGCCCATCCCGACACGCCGTTCCCGGCGGTCCATCTGCACGTCGATCCCAACAAGTCGATCATGGATCAAATGGCGTCGGGCGATTGGCAGTACGACGGCTATGCCTGGGCGATGTCGATCGACTTGACGTCCTGCACCGGCTGCAACGCCTGCATCGTCGCCTGTCAGTCGGAGAACAACATCCCGGTCGTCGGCAAAGACCAGGTCGCGATGGGCCGCGAGATGCACTGGATCCGCGTCGACCGCTACTTCGTCGGCGACGATCCCAACGCCGTCGAGGCCGTGGCCAACCAGCCGGTGCCCTGCATGCAGTGCGAGCAGGCGCCGTGCGAGGTCGTCTGCCCGGTGGCGGCGACCGTGCACAGCGACGAGGGCCTGAACGACATGGTGTACAACCGCTGTGTCGGCACGCGCTACTGCTCGAACAACTGCCCGTACAAGGTTCGCCGCTTCAACTTCCTGCTGTATCAGGACTTCGACACGCCGCAGGCGAAGCTCGGTCGTAATCCCGATGTCACGGTCCGCAGCCGCGGCGTGATGGAGAAGTGCACCTACTGCGTGCAGCGGATCAACTCGGTGCGAATCGACTCGAAGCGCGAGGGTCGTCCGGTGCGCGACGGTGAGATTCTCACCGCCTGCCAGCAGGTCTGCCCGTCCGACGCGATCATCTTCGGCAACAAGAACGATCCCGAGTCGGCGGTCGCGCAGGCCAAGAGTTCGGCGCTCGACTACTCGCTGCTCGCCGAGCTCGGCGTGCGCCCGCGGACGACATATATCGGTCGCGTGCGCAATCCAAACCCCCGGCTTTGGGAGCGCCTGCACCCCGACCGCCCGCTGGTCGTCGAGGGTCATCATGGCGATCACTACGGCAAGGGTGATCACGGCAAAGGCGATCACGGAGCCGCGGCGTCCGGCGGGTCGGGCCACGCCGGCGAAGCCGCAGCCCACGGAGCGGCCGAGCATTGAAAACCGCAGCCAGCACGTCGCTCCTTCGAGCGATCAACCATGATCGCGGCGCCCTGCGCCGTCGGTCGGTAGTCCGAGAGGGTCAGTGATGTCGACTCCGGAGACGAACTCCGCGGCGGCCATGGCGAGAATCTTGCCGCCCAGCGACACCGAGCTCCTGGCTCCCGGCCATGACGCCAGCACGGTCACCGACAAGGTGTCCTCGGTCGTCTTTGGCAAGACGCCGCTGTGGTGGTTC
>JBCBCF010000395.1:0-2929 GCA_038530905.1 Acidobacteriota bacterium | reverse complement strand
TGATGACGACCGGCAGTTCCTTGAAAGTCTCGTCCTGCTTCACCTGGGTGAGGAACTCCAGGCCACTCATCCGCGGCATGTTGATGTCGAGCAGGATGAGGTCGATGTCCGCGTGCTGACCGAGATTCTGCAAAGCCTCAAGACCGTCGTACGCGTGCACCAGCGTGTACTGACGCAGGAGAATCGCGAACATCTTGTGGATCAGCTTCGAATCGTCGACGACCAAAATCTTCCTGGGCTGCACCTCAATTCCTCCTGCGGTGAGCAACAATCGGGTGCCCGGCGGTCGACCGCTGCGGCCGGAGTCGACGAGCGGTCGTGCTGTCGTTCGGGTCGTCGTGAAAGGTCGTCGCGTTGGCCGTCGGCTCGAAACGCTCCCGTCACATCGGCCGCGGACTGCGTTGCAGCATAGGTCGCAGAGCGCTTTCGGGCACGGGAAACCGGGCGTCGGCTCAAGACTAGCCGATGGCCCAAAGGCGTTCAAGGCTTGGCTTTACGGCGACAGACCGGCCGTTTGGACGGCGCCTCGGCGGCCAGCCGACGCCTTGACATCGCGCACGGCGCTTCGCACACTGCCGCCATGGAGAGCGGGTTCCGGGAGCTGCTCGAGGAGTTTCTTCTCGAGGCGCGCGAGCGTGCGGGCGAGGTCGAAGCCCAGCTGCTGCGCTTAGGCCGCGACGATCCAACGGGCCAGGCGGCCGCTCTGGCCCGCATCAAAAGCGAGCTGCACACCCTCAAGGGCAACTCGGGAATGATGGGCTTTTCCGAGCTGCAGGCGATCGCTCACGGCATGGAGGATCAGGTGGCGGCCCTCTCGGGCGACCCGGGCGAGGTCGACGCGCTCCTCGAGCGGCTCGACGCGCTGCGCGGCGGTCTCGATCAGGTCGACCTCGACGGCGATCCCTTCGACGAGCCTGCCGCCTCGGCCGACGAGGCAGTCGGAGGCGCTGCTCGCGGACAGGCGAGCGACGCGGGGTCGATCAGCATCGGTGCGAAAGACGATGAGGCCGTGGCCGATCGCGAGAGCGAGGATCCGTCGGCGGTCGATCTCGCCGGCGGCGGACGGCGCGAGCGCGGCTCGAGCGTGCGGGTCCCCTTCTCCAAGATCGACCACCTGGTCGAGGTCTTGGCGGAGACACTGATCTACCGCAATCGGCTGTCGGACACCGTCGAGGCGTTGCGCCGAGAGATCGCCCTGCTCGGCGATCTCTCCCCCGCGTCCGAGCGCCGGCTGCGCGACGCCGCCGCCGACGTCGAGGCCGGGCGCCAGAGTCTCGACAAGACACTCGACGAGCTGCAGGGAGAAGTCACCGGCCTCGGCATGGTTCCCCTCCAGGGCCTCTTCCGTTCGCTCGGCCGCGTCGTCCACGACGCCTCGCGCAACGAGGGCAAGCAGGTTGACCTGGCGATCGAAGGCGGCGAGACGCCGATCGATCGCACCCTGCTCGAGGTCGCCGGCGACGCACTTGGCCACCTCGTCCGCAACGCGGTCGTGCACGGTATCGAGACGCCCGAGATCCGCCGCCTGCGCGGCAAGCGGGAGCGAGGCACGGTGCGCCTATCGGCCGAGATCGAGGCCGGCGAGGTGCGGATCGAAGTCGCCGATGACGGCGGCGGCATCGATCGCGAGCGCCTGCGTCAGAAGGCCCGCGCCTCCCTCGGCGCTGAAAGTGATCAGCTCGCGATCGAGACGTTGATCTTCGAAGACGGCCTGACAACCCGGGACGCGACCGATCTCGCCGCCGGTCGCGGTGTCGGCCTCTCCGCCGTCCAGCGCGCCGTCGAGCGGCAAGGCGGCCGCGTGCAGGTCGCCAGCCAGGAGGCGGTGGGCAGCTCGTTTCGGCTTCATCTGCCGGTGGCGGCGGCCATCCAGCGTTCGCTGCTGGTGACCGTCGACGACGAAACCTACGCTCTGCCTCTGCAGGCCATCGCCGAGTCCATGCGGCTCGACGACGACGCCCTGCACGAGATCGATCGCGCCGAGGTCGTCCGCTGGCGCGGGCTCCTCGTGCCGCTGATCGACCTGGGCATGCTCTTCGGGACGCGCGCACATCGGCCCGCGGAAGGCTTCGTCGTCGTCATTGAAGTCAACGGCCGAACCCGCGGTCTGGTGATCGATGGGCTGTCGGGCATCCGTGATATCGTCGTCAAAAGTCTGGACTCGATCGTCGGACAGCCTCCAGGAATTTTCGGCTCGACGATTCTCGGCGACGGCAGAGTGATCATGATCCTCGACCCAGCGGCGCTGGTAACTCACGCGCCGAGCCGCGTCGAGCCCACACGCTCCGACCGGCCGCATCCCCCCGCGCGCTCCACGTCGCCGCTCGATCCGCCGCCTGGCGCTTGATTCTTTCGACAGATGCCCGCACGACGAGACGACAGCGAGGCGACGGCGAGCGGCTCCGCGGACGGTGCGACGCGCGGTGAGCCGACTGCCGACAACGCCGCAGAGTCAACGACTGCCGGTCCTGCGTCGATGGCTGACGACGCCACGCAGCTCGGCGAGACACAGACCGTCGAGACGAGGGCCGTCGAGACGAGGGCCGAAGAGAAGGCCGAACCTACCGAAACCGATTCCGCCACCGACGGGCCGACGGCACCGTCCCTTCCCGCGTTCGGCTTCGCCGAGGATTTGCTGCGGGAGCATCGCGCCCAGGTGAACGCGGCGGCCGAGCGTGCCGACGCCGAGGACGCACCGACGGTGGAAGATCTCGAGGCCGAGCGCGACCGCGAGGCGGAGATCGAGCGCGAAATGTTGGCGGCGGTGACCGTCGACCTCGACGAGACCGCTCCCGGGCGCATCTTCCAATTCGCCGACCGGCTTGCCGCCGTCGACCGCGCCGAAGAGGCCGAAGCGGTCCGGCGTCTCGAAACATGGGTCACATTCTCCCTGGCCGACGAGATCTTCGCCTTACCGGTCGAGCCGATT
>JBCBCF010000394.1:0-3000 GCA_038530905.1 Acidobacteriota bacterium | reverse complement strand
CGAGTGGGTGACCTTCCGCAACCGCGGGGGCCCGGCGGTCCAGGACGCGTTCTTCTCGCCGGACATCGAGACGCCGTACACGGACGAGATTCAGATCCAGTACAAGCAGGATCTGGGTCAGAACATGATGTTCGAGATCAACCTGATCGATCGTGAGACCTCGGACGTGGCCGAGGATTGGGCCGCGGTGTACTACGACGCGTCGCAGTACTCGCAGTTCGGTGATCTCTCGGATCCTGGCAGCTACTTCCTCGGACCGCAGTACTTCGGCTTCTCGAGCCTCGACGCCATTCCGACGAACCTCAACTTCCTGATCGGCAATCTGCCGCCGGAAGCCTTCCGTGACTGGCAGGGCGTGGAGCTCGTCTTCCGCAAGCGCTACGCCGACAACTGGCAGGCGCTGGCGTCGTACAACTACGCCGACGCCGAGGGCAACACCAACTCCGACGGCAACTTCGATGGCGCCGGTGATGTGTTCTTCCTCGATCCGCGGGCGCCAGGGCGCACCGGCGTCATGCCTGGCCTCGTCGAGCACCTGTTCAAGCTGCACGGTTCCTACAACTGGGACAACGGCTTCCAGGTCGGCGGCGCCTATCGCTGGAACTCGGGCGTGATCCTCAACCGCAACCAGGGCACGGCCTTCGGCCGCTCGCTCCCGGACCAGGTGGACACGGCGTTCGAGGCCAACGGCCTCTCAGAGCGCTACATCCAGTCCGACGCCATCGGCTTCATCGACGGCTCGGACTACGGCGTGCTCGACCTGCGTGTCTCGTACCTGTGGGGCATCAACGACCGTCTCGAGGCGGACTTCTTCCTCGACATCTTCAATGTCCTCGACGACCAGCAGGTCATCAAGGTCGAAGATCGCTTGAGCGGAGGAGGAGGCTTCGAGTTCCTCGAAGGGACAGACTTCGTGGAACCGAGACGCTATTTCCTCGGCGCTCGATTGCGCTTCTAGGCGTTGAGCCGCTGCACGGTCGGACCACGGTCCGACCACTCGAGGCCCTCCTTCGGGAGGGCCTTTTTCGTGCCCATGATGTGCGTCTGGCCGAATCGGGCGCAGGGCCGCGGAGCGTTCCGCGCACCGCGGAGGAACTTCAATCGGTCGAATTTCACAACGGCGCGACGAATTCGCCGCTCGATCAGTGGCTGAAGATCAACCTCGTCAGAGCCGATCGAGCGCTTTCAGCCCGAAGCGCCGCCCCTCCTGAGGCTGCACTCGTCCCTCAGCCGGCCCTGGACGACGCGAGCTCAGGCGGCTTTTCCGCCTTTCGATCCTTCATTCGTCCCTTTTGGCGCCAACCGACAGGCCCGTTGGACCACCTCGTGCTCTCCACAGTCACGAGCGGTTTGCAACCACGGCCTGATGCCAGGCCCCAATCAAGGAGACGAACATGCGTAGACCCCTCCTCTTTCTTCTCATTCTGCTGATGACCGCCAGCGCGGCGTTCGGCCAGGCTCAGCGCGGGACGATCGAAGTCCAAGTGACCAGCACCGACGGTGCCGCGCTGCTCGGCGCCACGGTCTCGGCGCAGTCGCCCGACACGCTCAGTCGGCGCACCGTCGAGGTCGACGCAACGGGAACGGCGATCCTCGTCGCGCTCGATCCTTCCGAGAACTACGCCGTGACCATCGCACTCGACGGCTTTCAGACTCAGCGCCTCGAAGGCATCCCCGTCCGCGCCGGTCAAACACGATCGATCGAGGCGCAGCTCGCGCTCAGCGAGCTGACCGACGAGCTGGTGGTCACCGCCGAGGCGCCGCTGGTCGACGTCACCAAGACGCAGGCCGGTCAGACGATCACCCTGCAGCTCACCGAGTCGCTGCCGACGGCACGCTCTTACCAGGACTACCTGCAGCTCGTCCCGGGCGTGCAGGACTCGATCGACGGTGACGGCAATCCGGCCTCGCGCTCGGGCGTCAACTACCGCGATCTCGCGGGCGACGTCGGCCGCTCGACCGACAACCTCTACTACTTCGACGGCATCAACACGACCGATCGCACCCTCGGCACTTTCGGCGCCAACCTGAACACCGAGATCATCCAGGAGCAGTCCGTGCTCACCGGCGCGATCCCGGCCGAGTTCGTCGGCGTTCCGGGCCTCGTCTCCAACGTCGTCACCAAGAGCGGCGGCAACGAGTTCAGCGGCTCGGTCAACTACTACCTGCAGAACGACAGCCTGGTTGAGGACAACGACAACTTCGAGGACGAGTCGTTCTCGACCTTCGACGCCGCCTTGACTCTCGGCGGCCCGATCGTGCGCGACAAGGCCTGGTTCTTTGCCAGCTATCGTCGCGTCGAGCGCCAGGAGGACGTGGTCAGCCCGAACGACGAGCTGCTGCGTTCGCCGACGCGCGAGGCCGACCAAGGCTTCCTCAAGGCGACCTGGGCGATCACCGACAGCGACGTGATCTCGGGCACCTTCCTCAACGATCCGACCGATCAGGACGGCAGCTTCGACCGCACGATTCCGAACTCGGCCGACATCTTGCTCGAGGACGGCGGCGAGCGGTACTCGCTCGGCTACAACCGAGTGCAGGGACGACTCTCATTCGAGCTCGCGGGCACCAGCCACGAGTCCGACGTCAATCGCTCCCCGAAGAATCGCGATCCGAACAATCAGCTGTCGCTGCCGCTGATCGGCGATCCCAGCCCAGACGCCACGACCCTCGGTGGCTCGGGCGTCGATCAGGTCGAGCTGCGCGGCAACGAGTCGGTCCGTACGTCGCTCGAGGCGCTGATCGACACCAATTGGGGCGACCACGCGGTGAAGGTCGGCGCCGTCTACGGCGAGAGCGAGCTGTTCGAGAACGACCAAACGACCGGTGATCCGCCGGCCACCTACATCTCCATCGCTGCCGATTTCGTCGACTCGCCGGTGCTCTTGTGCGAGGTGGTCGGCACCTGCGGCCAGGGCTTCTCGCGGTCGGACTTTGGCCTCTCCCCGGACGAGTTCCAGAACTTCCGCGGCAACCTGTCGGCGACGCAGCAGGCGACGC
>JBCBCF010000393.1:0-3008 GCA_038530905.1 Acidobacteriota bacterium | reverse complement strand
GTCCTGGCCTGGACCCCGCGTCCGCCGTACGACGTGCGCCAGCTTCTCGTGCAGATGGTGCGCGTGGGCCTCGAGTCGATGCCGGTCGTGTTGTTGACCGCGCTCTTCACGGGCATGGTGATGGCGCTCCAGATCTTCACCGTGCTGGCTCGCTTCGGCGCCGAGAACTACGTTGGCTCGATTGTCGGCCTGGCGATGGTTCGCGAGCTGGCGGCGGTGCTCGGCGCGCTGATGATCGCCGGCCGCTCGGGTGCCGCGATGGGAGCCGAGCTGGGAACCATGCGCGTCACCGAGCAGATCGACGCCCTCGAAGTGATGGCCACCGATCCGGTGCACTACCTGATCGTGCCGCGCGTCTGGGCGACCACGCTGACTCTGCCGCTCTTGATCGTGCTGGCCGACGCGGTCGGGATCTTCGGTGGCTATTTCGTGTCGGTGATCGTGATGGGTGCCAACCCCACCGTCTACCTCGATCTGACATTTCAATACATGCAGCTCGACGACCTGATGTCGGGCCTGATCAAAGCCGCCGTCTTCGGTTTGCTCATCGCGCTCGTCAGCTGCACCCAGGGCTTCTACACCACCGGTGGCGCAGAGGGTGTCGGTCGCGCCACGACCGCAGCCGTCGTGACCTCGTCGATCGCGATTCTGATCTCGAATTTCTTTCTCACCAAGGTGATGTTCTGATGGCCGCCGCCGAGACGTCGGCGCGCGCAGACGGTCTGGCGATCCGTCTCGCCGAGGTGCGCAAATCCTTCGGTGAGAAGGTGGTGCTCGACGGCCTCGATCTCGAGGTGCGCGCCGGCGAGTCGCTGGTCGTGCTCGGCGGCTCGGGCAGCGGCAAGAGCGTCATGCTGAAGCACATCATCGGCCTGATGCGGCCCGATTCGGGTGCGATCGAGGTCGACGGCGTCGACCTCGCGACGCTCGACGAGCGCGAGCTGATTGAGTTCCGCCATCGCTTCGGCATGTCCTTCCAGGAAGGGGCGCTCTTCGACTCGATGACCGTGCGTCGCAACATCGCCTTCCCGCTGCAGCGCCGGCGCAACGGGCGCTCAGGCCACGAGATCGACGCGCGGGTCGACGAATGCCTCGCTCTCGTCGGCCTTGAAGGTCAAGGCGACAAGATGCCCGCCGAGCTCTCGGGCGGCATGCGCCGGCGCGTCGGCTTCGCCCGAGCGATCGCTCAAGAACCGCGCATCTTGCTCTTTGACGAGCCGACCACCGGTCTCGATCCGGTCCTGACCGCGATCGTCGACCAGGTCGTGCGCGACCTGCTCTCGGAAACCGGCGCCACCGCCATCACGATCACTCACGACATGGCGAGCGCGTTTCGCATCGCCGACCGCATGGCCCTGCTCTACAAGGGCCGCATCCTCGCCAGCGAGCGCCCCGAGGCCTTCCGCCATCTCGAGGATCCGCGGGTTCAGCAATTCATCCACGGCGAGGCCGAAGGGCCTCTTACCGATCCCGCGGAGGCGGTGCGCCGCGCCTGAGGGCGACGGCTCGCCCACGCCGCCTCCCGGAGGACTTCCGACATGTCGCAAGCGGTCAAGGTCGGTCTCTTCGTCACCCTCTGCCTGCTGGTCCTCGGCGGGCTGATTCTGCAGATCGAAGACTTCAATCTCTTCGGCGGCGAAGAGCGGGAAGTCTTCGTTCTCTTCGACTCGGTCGCCGGCCTCAACGACAAGGCGCCGGTCCGCATCGCGGGCGTTCGCGTCGGTCAAGTCGACGGCGTGACGCTGAAGGGTCGCCAGGCGCGGGTCCGGCTGGCGCTCGATCCCGACGTCGATTTGCCGACGGGCACGACCGCGACGATCGCCAGCGCCGGCATCCTCGGAGATAAATACGTCGAGCTCCTTCCCGGGCCACTCGGCGGCTCCGCTCTGCCGGCCGACGCCGAGATCCTGGGCGAGACGCCGGTGACCTTCGACGAGGCGCTCGAGCGATTCGACGCCCTCGGCCAGTCGCTCCAGTCGCTCACTGGCGACGTGTCGCGCGAAGGCGACATGGGCCAAACGGTCCGCCGTCTGCTCGACAATCTCGAGCGCACGAGCGAGGACATCCGCCTGTTGGTGGCCAGCAATCGAGCGCAGGTCGACGGCACGATCGACAACCTGCAGTCGACCAGCGAGACCCTCGCGTCGCAGCTGCCGGTGCTAGCCCACCAGATGCGCGAGCTGGTGGAAAGAATCGACAGCCTGGTTGCCGACAATCGCGAAGACGTCGACGAGAGTCTCGACAACATCCGTTCGCTGTCGCAGGACGTCAAGACCTCGGTCGACAACCTGAACGCGATCACCTCGCAGATCCGCAGCGGCGAGGGCACTGTCGGCAAGCTGCTCTACAACGACGAGGCGCACACCCAACTCGTGGGCGCTTTAGAGTCGGTCGAAGCCGGCGTCGAGACCCTGACCGACACGCTGGGTGGCGCGGCCGATCTCAAGCTGACCCTCGGTCTCGAGGGCGCCGCCTACCTCGACGGTGACGACGACTACGCGGCCTTCGACCTGCGTGTGCAGAGCCACCCGCGCCGCTTCTATCGCCTCGGCGTCGCCGACGGGCCGGTGAATAACGAGTCGGTCGAGACCCGCACGTTGGTGACGACTCTGCCCGACGGCACGGTCGAGACGACCGTCATCGAAGAAACGAAGATCGAGGACGACTACACGATCAACGCCCAGGTCGGTTACGACCTGGAGGACTACGGCTTCGGTGAGTTCACGATCCGCGCCGGTCTCATCGAGTCGAGCGGTGGCGGCGGCATCGACTATCACCTAGCGCAGAGGCGGGTCACGGTGACGCTCGAGGCGTTCGACTTCGACGACGACTCCGACGACGCGGAGGCGCGGGTGCGTTTCACCACCCGGTTCCGACTCAATCCGAACGTCTACCTCATCGGCGGCTACGACGACATTCTGGCCGACGAGTCGGACACGTTCTTCTTTGGCGCCGGCATTACCTGGAACGACGAGGACATCAAATTCCTCCTCGGCGCCGCCGCGTCC
>JBCBCF010000392.1:0-3026 GCA_038530905.1 Acidobacteriota bacterium | reverse complement strand
ATCTCGCGGCGCGGTCCCCGCTGGCGTCCGATGCGCGCTGGCGACCGCCTCCGCCTCGGTGAGTGGCGGCTCGACGTGCTGTGGCCGCCTCCTCGCACCGGCCGCATCTCTCGGCTCGGGAGCAACGACCGCTCCCTGGTTCTGCTGGCGCGTCATCGCACGTTTAAAGCGCTGCTGGCCGGCGATCTGGAGTGGCTGGGCGAGCGCAAGCTGGCGCGACGGCTCGAGGCGCTCGACGTCGGTCCGATCGATCTCCTCAAGGTGCCGCATCACGGCAGCCGCACGTCGACGAGTGAGCGACTGCTGGCCGTGACGCGTCCGACCTCGGCCTGGATCTCGGCAGCAGCCGGCCATCGATTCGGCCATCCGCACGCTGAAGTGCTCGAGCGACTGCGGTTGCGCGACGTCACGGTCTGGGGCACGGACCGCGCCGGCCAGCTCCGGGCTCTGATCGCGCCGCGCGGCGCCTCGGACACGGCGGTTGGTTGGCAAACCCCGGCCGCCGAGCGCGCGGCGCCACATCGCGCGCGAGGCACCGGCGCGCCGAACCACGTCAGTGACTTCATAGAATGACCGCATGGCGACGGGAAACGGGGAACGGTGCACGGGCCTGGTGCTGGCGCTCGTCGGGCCGACCGCAGCGGGCAAAACCGGCGCCGCAGCGAAGGTGGCCCGGTCCCTCGGCCCCGGCAGAATCGAGATCGTCAATGCCGACGCTTTGCAGGCCTATCGGCAGCTCGAGATTGGCACCGACAAGCCGTCGGCAGCTCTCCGGCAGGAGATCCCGCACCATCTCGTCGATGTCCTCGATCCGACGGAGCCGTACTCCGCTGGCGAGTTCGCTCGTCGCGCCCGCCACGCACTCGACGAGATCCATCGCCGCGGCGCGATCGCACTCGTCGTGGGCGGCAGCGGTCTCTATCAGCGCGCGCTCTTCGCAGGTCTGCACGAGCTGCCGCGCGGCGACGCCAGGATTCGGGCTGAGATCGAGGCCGAGATCGAGGCCAACGGTCTCGCCGCGGTGCGTGCCGAGCTGCGCAGGGTCGATCCCGAGACCGAGGCGCGGCTCGAAGCGGGTGACACTCAACGGGTCGCGCGAGCGCTCGAAGTCTACCGCTCGAGTGAGCGATCTCTCTCGTCTTGGCTGGCTGCGCCGCCCCCTGATCCTCCGGTGCGCGCCCTGCTACGGGTTGGATTGACGGTCCCGAGAGCCATCTTGTACGATTCGATCGCCGCACGCATCGACGAAATGTTCGCCCAAGGTTGGGTCAAGGAAGTGCAAACCTTGCTCGACCGGGGACTTGACGCGAAATGTCCGGCCTTTCAAGCGATCGGCTATCGCGAGATCACGCGGCACCTCAATGGTTCCATCACCCTTCTGGCGGCCAGGGATTCCATCATCCGCTCGACCCGCCGTTACGCAAAGCGTCAAATGACCTGGTTCCGTCGCGAGCCGGATGTGTCGTGGTGCACGCCCTCCCAGGCGCCGACGATGCTTCTTGACGCCATCGCAGCAGAGGAGCTCGCGCTCGATGAGCAGGCATAACATCAATATCCAGGACGGCTTTCTTTTTCAAAGCCTCAAAGAAGCGCGCACGATGGCGTTCGACCTCGTGAATGGCAAGCGCCTCGAAGGCCGCTTGCGCCGCTTCGATCGATTCGCCGTCGTCGTCGACACGGGCAATCGCGAGATCTTGGTTTATAAGCACGCCATCTCAACGATCAGCGAGGCGGAGAGCTGAGCGCGCGGCGAGGAGCTCGAGCGCTGCTAGCGCTTTGCCTGCTCGCCGGGTTGGTGGGAGCCTGCACGTCGTCGCAGCCGACGGTTCGTGAGCGCACGATCCCGGCAGAAGAGCGCGGCTTCCTCGTCTACCCGCTGAGCGGTTATCCGCTCGAGACCGACGCCGCCGAGAACGAGCGAACGCGTGCGCTTTTCGCTCAGCTCGAAGGTGGTCGCCCGCTGGCGGATCTGCAGAACGACGTCCAGCGCTTTGTCGCCGAACGGGCCGACTTCGCACCCGCCCACGTGCTGCGCGCGCAGATCGACCTGCTCCAAGACGCCGACTCGGCAGCGGTCGATCGTCTGCGGCCGATCGTCGACGAGATGCCCGACTACGTGGCTGCGGCTCTGCTCCTGGCGCGGGCCCACGACCGCCGCGGCGATGTCGTTGAAGCCTACGAGCTTTATCAGCGGCTGAGCGAGGTCGATCGGCTGGCAGCGTCGCGCGCCACGGCGCTGGCGGATCTCGCCGAGGTGGCACTGACCGAGCGGGTGATCGAGGCGAGCGAGGACGGGCTTTTCGACGTGGCGCGCCTGGAGCTCGAGCGGCTGGAGCGCCTGTCGCCGGGCGCGTTGAGCACGCTCGAAGCGAGGCTGCGACTGAACGAGATGGAAGGAGATGCGGCAGGCGAGCTGTTCACCCTGCGCCGACTGGTCTCGATCGAGCCGGATTTCGACCGCCGCCTTCGCCTCGGCGAGCTGGAGCTGGAAGCCGGCGATCTGCGGGCCGGACTCGACATCTTCCAGGCGCTCGCGCGCGAGGCGCCGGACGATCTGAACGTGGCCGATCAGCTGGCGAGGGCGAAGTTCCTTTGGCGCATCGAGCTGGTTCCCGAGCGCGTCCGTTCGTTGGCGCGCGCACCCGAGCTAAGCCGCGGCGATCTCGCCGTGATGCTGCACTGGCTCGTTCCGCCCGTGCGCACGCGGCCGATCGTCGATCCGCCGATCGCTGGAGATCTCCTCGATCATCCCGATCGCGCGGAGATCCTCAAGGTCGCTGACCAGCGACTCCTGTCGACCGACGAGCGGGTTCACCGCTTTTTCCCCGACATGCGCGCAACCCGCCGCGCGACCCTCGGCGCCGTGCTCGGATTTCTGCATGCTGACGGTGAAACTCCGCCCGCCTGCGCAGGCCTGGAACGGCCGCCGGCGAGCCGCATCTGCCCGGTCGCGGCGAGCTGCGGGCTGATCGAAGAGACCGCCGACTGTTTACACGAGGCCACCGTGTCCGGGCCGGATGCTCTCG
>JBCBCF010000391.1:0-3026 GCA_038530905.1 Acidobacteriota bacterium | reverse complement strand
CAGCTTGATCGCGGCGCGGCGCGAGCTGGACGAGCGCATGGCTTCCGCCTTCGACGACGCTGAGGTCGAAAGCTTCCATCGGGACAACGCCTTCTCGTACACCACGCCCGTGGAGCTGCGCGTCCAGATGCTGGTCGCGCCGCTCGGCGAGGTGCCGGAACGGTCGCTCCGCCGGCTCGAGGAGTTGGCGAGTGAGATCGACGCCGGGACGACCGATCTGCAGGCCGTCGCGCGCGAGATGAATGGTCGGGTCGAGAGTTTGGGTTGGCTCGACGCAGCGAACCTCGGCGACGTGCCGGCCAAGGTGCGGCTCTACGTTCAGGATCTGCCCCGCACCGGTCCGACCGTGCCGTTCCGGCTCGGGGAGTCGCTGATGCTGGTGGAGGTCCTCGAACGTCGCGAGCCGCGCCCCCTGCCATTTGAAGAAGTCGAAGACCAAGTCCGCGTCGACTTCATCGCGCGCCATCATCAGCAGCTCTACGAGAAGGTCGCAGAGGAGGTGCTGTCGACCGCCGCCTTCGCCTTTCATCCGGAGGTGGTGACGGAGCATCTGCGGGCAGGCGCACCCGCAGAAGAGCCTGGAGGCGGGGCCGATCCCGAACCGCAGTCCGGTTCCACTCGCGGCGACGATCCCGAGCCGGCTGCCGTTTAGAGTCGCGGCATGACGCCCCAGATCCTCCTCGCCGTCGCGACATTCTTCGCCGTCGAGGCCGCGTTCTTCGGGCTGACCCGCTGGCTGCGGCCGCCGCGTGGTCGTGTTTCGCGACATCTGGCGGCGCTGCTGCTCGCGGGCTGGGTCGCTGGCGAAGGAGGCGAGTGGGCCGCCAGCGAACCGCTCGCCTGGCAGATCCACTGCACGGCGACGCTCGTTGTGTTGGCCCTAGTGCTCGTCGATCTCGGTGAGGTGACGGCCGTGCGGCTCCTCGCATGGCGCCGCGATCGAGAGCCGCGATGGCTGCCGGGGCTCGCGCGGGCGATTCTGCGCGTCGTGGTCGTTCTCGTCGTCGCCTTGGTGGCGGCGCGCCTCGTGCACGGCCTGCCGATCTCGACGATCGCTCTCAGCTCTACCGTCGTCTCTGCCGTCGTCGGCCTGGCGCTGCAGGATCTCCTGAAAGAGGTCTTCGCCGGCGTCGCTCTTCAGACCGAGGGGCTTGTGCGCGCCGGCCATTGGCTCGAGCTGGATGGTGAGCCGGCGCGGGTGGTTGATGTCACCTGGCGCTCGACGCAGCTGATCGATCCACGCGGCATCGTCCGGGTCGAGCCGAACTCGTCGCTGCTTGCGCAGCGTCTGGTGCGCCTCGGGACGGGGCGGCCGCCGATCGCGCTGACGTTCGACGTCGGCCTACCGTACGGGGCACCTCCAGCCCGCTGCCGGGCGGCCCTCTTGGCCGCGGCCGACATGCCTGACGCGCTCGACGAGCCGGCGCCCAAAGCGCTGATTCGCAGCTATGGCGAGTCTGCCATCGACTATGAGCTGTGGGTGTGGACCGCCGCGGTCGATCGGCTGGCGATGGTCCGAGACGAGATCTACGGCCGGATTTGGTACGAGCTCGAGCGGGCAGAGCTGCCGGTGCCGTTCCCGATTCGGACGGTCGAGCTGCACGAGATGGAACGTGAGGAGCCTCGCCGCCTCGAGCTCGACGTCGCCCGACGTGCGGAGCTGCTCGCTCGGGTTGATCTCTTCGCCGGCCTCAGCCACGAAGCGCGTGGGCAGATCGCGGCCGCGATGCATCGCCGCTTTGTTGATCGAGGAGAAGTGATCGCGCATGAGGGGCAGGCGGCGTCGTCACTCTTCGTCCTTGAGCGCGGCGAAGTGGAGCTGCGCCGGCTGGGCGAGGACGGTGAGGCCGTCGCGGTGGGCTCGCTCGGCGCCGGTGCTGCCTTCGGAGAAGCGGCCCTGCTGGTCGGCGAACCATGGCGGGCGACGGTCCGAACGGTCGACGGCTGCGAGGCTCTTGAGCTGCGCAACGATGATCTGGCACCGCTCCTCGAGCGCGATCCGAACCTAGCGCGAGCTCTCGGCACCGCCGTTGCGCGTCCGACGAGCGCCGGTGGCCGCGACGCATCGATGGCATCCGAAGACTCCGCCGACTCCGGATCCGACAGCCCCTCGGCACCGCGCCGCAGCCTGCTCGACGAAGATGTTGGCGTCGTGCTGTCGCGCCTTCGCGACGCCTTCCGGCCCGAGCGCTAGCGACCGTCGTCGCTCGTCCCCGGCTCGCCGGCTGGCTCCGGGGCCGGTCCTGCGCTGGCGAGGTCGTCTCCCTGATCGATCGCGCGCAGCCATTCCGGGTAGGGCCAGGACGCGGGCTGCAGAAGCAGATGGCATCGTCCGCGCTCGCCGATGGTCCGTGGATCGATCAGCTCTTCGTGATGCTTGAGGTACCACGCGCGGAGACCGACCTCGCGACACCAGGCCAGAACCGACTCTGCGTTCATCGCCATCGGCACGGTCTCGAGCGCGTGCATCTCGACAAGAAACCGGCTGTTCTCTGCGGTAGCGATCCGTGTGGCGCCGCGCAGGACCGCATGCTCAGAGCCTTCGACATCGATTTTGAGCAGCTCGGGCGCGCACGCCATCCGCTCGGCGAGACGGTCGAGGGTGGTCGCGTCGACCTCGACCGCGGCGCCGCGAGCGGCCGCCGAGGCTGCATGCTGGGGAAAGACGCTGCCGGCCGCGCCGCCGTCGACGGTCCAGAAGCGGACCCGCGTCGCGTCCTCATCGCCCACCAGGAGCGGAACGAAGCGCGCGCGGGCCACGAGATCGTTTTCGATCAGATTATCGGCGGCAATGCGCAGGGCCTCTTTGCTGGCGTCGACCAGAACGACCTCCGCCTCGTCCGAGCCGAGCAGCCCGAGAAGCGCGTGGTACCCACGGTTCGCACCAACGTCGAAGATGCGGCGCGCGCGCCGGGCGCAGGCCAGGAACCATGCGTCGTCGTAGTCCGGCCGCTGGCGATAGCTGCCGGCGCGCAGGTGCAGCGATCGGCCAAGAATCTCGACCGAGTCGCGATCCAGCCCGCCGG
>JBCBCF010000390.1:0-3047 GCA_038530905.1 Acidobacteriota bacterium | reverse complement strand
GTCGACGAAATCGTCGATTGCCAAGAGCACGGCCAACCCGTGTTGGTCGGCACGGTGTCGATCGAGTCCTCGGAGATGCTCTCCAAGCTGCTCAAGAAGCGCGGTGTACGCCATGTCGTGCTGAACGCCAAGTACCACGATCGCGAAGCCGGCATCGTGGCGCAGGCGGGTCGCAAAGGCGCCGTCACCATCGCCACCAACATGGCGGGCCGCGGCACCGACATCGTCCTCGGCGGCAACCCCGAGGGGCTGGCCCGCGCCGAGGCCGATCCGCAGACCGATCCCGAAGGCTGGGAGGCCTCGCTCGAGAAGTACACCGAGCTCTGCGCCGCCGAGAAGCAGGAGGTGCTCGACGCCGGAGGTCTGCACATCCTCGGCACCGAGCGTCACGAGTCTCGGCGCATCGACAATCAGCTCCGCGGCCGTTCCGGACGCCAAGGCGATCCGGGTTCGGCGCGCTTCTTCATCTCTCTCGACGATGATTTGATGCGCATCTTTGGCGACAACACCCAGCGGGTGCAGAACCTCATGGGGCGCATCGGCATGGAAGAAGGCGAGGCCATCGAGCACAAGATGGTCTCCCGCGCCATCGAGCGTGCCCAGGGGCAGGTCGAGGGTCGCAACTTCGAGGTCCGCAAGCACCTGCTGAAGTACGACGACGTGATGAACAAGCAGCGCGAGGCGATTTATCAGCTGCGCCGCGAGATTCTCGAAGGCGAAGCAACGCGCGACAACCTGACGCGCGTTTCGTCCGAGCTCGTCGACCTCGCCCTCGAGAACCACTGTCCGGCAAACGCCGATCCACGCGACTGGAATCTTCAGGAGCTCGGCACCGACGTTCTCTCGGCTTTCGATCTCGACGTCCACAAGCTCGATGCTGACTTCGAGGAGCTCAACATCGACGAGATGCGGGAGGTGCTGGTCGGCGCTGTGGACGCGAAGTACCGCGACAAGGAAGAGCGCCACGGCGAGGAAACCTTGCGGCGGACCGAGCAGGTCATCCAGCTTCGGCTTCTGGACCAGGTCTGGAAAGACCACCTCTTGGTCCTCGACCATCTCAAGGAAGGCATCAACCTGCGCGGCTACGGCCAGCGGGATCCGGTCAACGAGTACAAACGCGAGAGCTTCGAGCTGTTTCAGTCGATGAAGGAGAGCTGGGAAGACCAGATGGTCCGCGCTCTCTTCCGCGTCGAACCGGAAAGCCCGGAGGAAGCCGAAGAGCGCCGGCGCCGCACGATCGAAGCGATGCGCCGTCAGATGCGCCTCTCGGCGCCCGCGAAGTCGGCCGTGCCTGCCGCCAAACAGCCGATCCAGCGTGACATGCCGAAGGTGGGACGGAACGACCCCTGCCCGTGCGGCTCCGGCAAGAAATACAAGAAGTGCTGCTACGGCACGGCCCAGGCGAAGACCGCCTGAGAGTGCGGATTCCGCCGACCGTCGACGCCGACTGGATCAACTCGCCCGCACCCCTCGCCGCCTTCTGTGAGGCCGCGCGAGCACTGGGCGTGCTGGCGCTCGACACCGAGTTCGTCCGCGAGCGCACCTTCTATCCGAAGACCGGCCTGATTCAGGCCGCTATCGGCGACCGCATTGCGCTGATCGATCCGCTCGCTCTCGGCGATCTGGAGCCGCTCGCTGCGCTGCTCCGCGACCCCAACATCGTCAAGATTGTCCACTCGCCGAGTGAGGATCTCGAGGTGTTCCGGCGTCGGCTCGACGCGATCCCGACACCGCTCTTCGACACGCAGCTCGCGGCCGCCTTTGTCGGCAGAGGCTGGTCGAGAGGCTATGGCGCGCTGGTGCACGACCTCTTCGGCATCGAGCTGCCGAAAGGCGAGACGCGCTCGAATTGGCTTCGCCGTCCGCTCTCCGACTCCCAGAAGCACTACGCCGCGCTCGACGTCCTCTACCTGCCGCGGATGCACGCACGTCTGGAGCAGGAGCTGAGAGACCTCGGGCGCGTGGACTGGATGCGCCAGGAAATGGACCGGATCGAAGAGACGGCGCGCACGGACGACGATCGACTCGGATCGTTCCGCAAGCTGGGCCGGCGGCGGGGAGCCTCCCGCCGACAGCTCGGCGTGCTGCACGCTCTGGTGCTGTGGCGCGAGCACGAGGCCCGCGAGCGAGACCTGCCGCGCGGCTTCGTCCTCGCCGACGCCGCGCTCGTCGAGATCGCCCAGCGGCCCCCTCGTTCGGTGGACCGGCTGCGCGCGGTCGACGAGCTCCGACCGGCCGACATCAAACGACACGGCCGCGCGATCGTGCGTGTCGTGCGCGAAGCCCTCGCGCTGCCAAAGCACGACCTTCCAATGCCCCCGCCACAGCCGACAGACTTGACGCCACATAAAGAGGCAATCGGGCGGTTGCGCGACCAGGTGGCGGAGATCGCCGAGCGACACGACCTGCCGCGAGAGCTTCTGGCAACTCGCCGCACGGTCGAACGCGTGGCGCGTCGGCTGCTGGACGGCGTCGAGCCAGCGCTCCCTGCCGGACTGCGCGGCTGGCGACGAGAGATCGTCGGCGAGCCGCTCCTCGAGCAGGCGCAGCGGGAGCTGCTCGAGGCCTGACGGCGCGGGTCAGAAGCTGGTCGCGAGCGAGACGATGAAGTAGTTGCCGTCGTCGGCGTCGAGCACCTCGCTACCGATCAACGGACCGGTCGGGCCGAAGACCGGAAACGCGACCGGCGCCTCCAGCTCGACCTCGTGGTACTCGGCCTTCAGCACCAGGCTGGGGCTGAAAAAGTAGTTCACCGACAGGCCGATGTCCGTCCGGTTGTCGAAGTCGACACTAGAGACGAAGTCGGGAGAGCTCTGATCGGTGAGCTGCTTCTCGTACTGAAGATACACGTGCCAGGTGTCGGAGGCGATCCAGCCGAGCTGCGCGTACCAGGCGCTGAGACCCAAGGTGATCGAGTTGCCGGTCCCGAGGAAGCTGGGAATCTCCGGTTCGAATTCGCGGTACTCGGCGCGCGCAATGAAGCGCTCGAACACGCCGTCGATCGAGACCCAGAAGTCCTCGATATCTTGCTCCTCGCCGACCTGGCG
>JBCBCF010000389.1:0-3066 GCA_038530905.1 Acidobacteriota bacterium | reverse complement strand
GCGACCTCGAAGCACCCGAGCGTCGTCGGCGACGCCGGCGGCGAACGACTGCAGCAGGCGTGTCTTGCCGATGCCGGCCTCACCAGCGACGAGCACCAGCCGAGCCGAACCCTCGTGGGCTGCCGCCAGGTGGCCGAGCAGCCGCTCTTTGATCGCCTCGCGACCGACGAACGCGGGCTCCGTCGGCGATGTCGTGTCGGCGGCGCTGCGCGGCGCCGCGCGTTCGACGGCGTCCGCCGGTCGATCGCGAACGGCGGGAGCCAGGCGCGTTCGCACGTCGCGCAGCGTCGCACCAATCTGCGCAGCGTCGGCCGGTCGCTCGGCAACGTCTTTCTCGAGACAGCTCGCGACCAGCGCTTCGAGGCTCGGGTCGACCTCGTCCACCAGCTCGGAGAGCGGCGTCGGTCGCTCGGTCAGGACGCGCAAGACGATGCGCGCGAGCTTGCCGTCGAACGGCACGTGGCCAGCGATCATTTCGTAGAGCATCGCGCCGAGCGAGTAGAGGTCGGACGCCGGCCCGACCTCGTCGTCGGAGAGCTGCTCCGGGCTGCCGTAGACGAAGGTGCCGACGATCTCGCCTGGCTGTGTGAGACGCAGGTCGCTTTCCGCAGCGGCGATGCCGAAGTCCATGACCCGCACGTGTGGCTCGCCGGAGCGAGCGTCGAGCACCATGACGTTGGCTGGTTTGACGTCGCGATGAACGACTCCTTGGGAGTGGCTATAGGCCAGCGCGTCGGCGATCTGCGCGGCGATCTCGAGCAGGTGACCCAGCGACGCCTTGCCGTCGTCGAGCACCTGGCGGAGGGTGCGGCCGGACAGGTACGGCATCACGAAGAAAAAGCTGTCGTCGTGGTCGCCGAAATCGTGCACCGGCACGATGTGCGGATGATCCATGCGGGCGACTAGCCGCGCCTCGCGACGGAACCGGTCCTCCGCCTGATGGCCTGAGAGCGACGACTTGGTCAGAACTTTGATCGCGACATCGCGATCGAGAATCGGGTCGTGGGCCCGATAGACGACGCCCATGCCGCCACGCCCAAGCTCGGCTTGAATCTCGTAGCGATCACTGAGCGCCCGGCCCTTCACGGATCCGGTTCCGGCTCGCGGGCAAGGCGCCGACGATCGATCCGCAGCTCGAAGACGTCCGGTCGGCCGTAGTGGCCGGCGACGTCGAGCGTCATCACCTGGCGATCAATGTGCGACAGATCCAACTCGACGACCACCAGGCGCTCCTCGTCGAAGACCGGTTCGAGAACGTACTGCCCGTCCGGCCCGATCACCGCGCTGCCGCCGCGCAGCAGCCAGTCCTCAGCAGAGCCCGCCGCTGGCTGCGACACCAGCTGCTCCGGCAGATCTCCGTGGCGCATCATCAAGCCGGCGACCAGGACGAAGCAGCGGCCCTCGAAGGCGTAGTGGCGGCTGGCCAGCTGGTGAGCGTCATGCGCAGTGGGCCAGACGGCGACGTGGACGTCCTCGCCCGAGTCGTGGAGCGCCTGGCGGGCGAGCGGCATCCAATGCTCCCAACACACCAGGCCACTGCAGCGCACGCCCTCGAGATCGACGGCGTGCAGGCCGGCCCCGTCGCCAGGCCCCCAGACCAGGCGCTCGGTGTAGGTCGGCACCAGCTTGCGGTGGTGCCGCACCAGACGCCCGTTGGCGTCGAACGTGAGAAGGGCGTTGTACAGGGTGCCGCGTCCCGGGCCGCGGTCGACGCGCTCATTGGCGCCGACGGTGATCGCCAGGTTGAGCTCGGCCGCCAGGCGCGCGATGCGGTCGCAGGCCTCGCCGTCGATCGTCAGGCTTTCGCGACGCAGGCGCGCAAAGACGTCCTGCGTCGGCGCGTGGTCCCACAGCGCTGCTCCGGGACAGTGGTCGAGCCAGGCGGGGTAGCCAGGCAGCCAGGTCTCGCCGAAAACGATGAGGCGCGCACCGGCATCAACGGCGCGTCGACAGGTGCTCTCGAGGATCTCGAGACTCGCGTCGAGGTCCAGGTAGCTCGGCGCGATCTGGGCGATCGCGACAGTCCAGGTGCGGTCGTCGGCGGTGTCGGTCATGGCGGGCTGGCCCTTCCGGCGCCCGGTCGACGGTTCTGAGATCCGTCGACCGGGCGAGGGAGACGTGAAGTCGAGTCGAGCGTCAACCCTGTCTTGGCGGCCTTGGCCCGGCGGTTACATCCAATCCAGACTGGCAGTGTCGGCGAGACGACGCCGGACGCCGGCGACGGCTCGACTTCCGAGCGGCCTCGCCTCGAAGCGGCCCTGTCTTCAAGCGGCCCTGCTACGCTTGACCCTCAGAATTCCTGCATCCCGTCCCATGGTCAGTTCCTCCTCCAGGCCCGCGTCGCCCGCGGCCGGATCGACGATCCGCGCCGTGGGTCGACGGGTTCCCGCGTGAGCGATCTCGACCGACGGCTGCGCCGCGACGGCCTGACTCTCGGTGGCTTCGCGCTGGCCGGTTTCGCCGCCGACTATCTGCTGAACGTCGTGCTGTCCCGCCTGCTGGACGCGCATGCATTCGGCGACTATCGGGTCGCCAGCTCGTTCGCCACGCTTCTCGCCATCGTCGTCGCCCTCGGTGGTGAGCGCCTGGCGCCGAAGGTGCTCTCGACCCACTTCGCAGGCGGGCACGCGGCCGAGGTGTGGGAGTACCTGCGGTTCTTCCTGCGCTCGATCCTTGGCCTGTCGGCGATCGTCATCGTCGGCACCTGGACGCTGGCCGTCTGGTCCGTGGGCCCGAGTGTCGACCAGCACCATGCCCTGATCTGGCTGGTTGCGGCCGTCCCGCTGGTGGCGGCCGGCGAACTGTTCAGCAAGGCGCTGCTGGCGGCGGGACACCCGACGCGCGCGGCGGCGCCGTGGCGTCTCGGCTTCCCGCTGGCGCTGGTCGGAGCAGTGGCGATCCTGCAGTGGGCCGGCGGTAGCGTGTCGCTGCACGAGGCCCTGGGGGCGACGATCGCCGTGCTGCTCGCCCTCGGTACGGTCCAATGGCTGCAGCTGCGGCGCCTGGCGTTGCCGCGGCTACAGCGCGCGATCTCGTTTCGCACGCCGCGGAGCTGGCTGGCAGTGT
>JBCBCF010000388.1:0-3072 GCA_038530905.1 Acidobacteriota bacterium | reverse complement strand
GGCTCGGCGCCCGCGGGCTCGGCGGTGGGCGGCTCGACGGCTGGAGGCTCGACGGCCGGAGCTTCGGACTTGGCGGCCGACGCTTCGTCACTCTCGGCGCCGACCGACGCGTCCGCCGCCAACTCGGGCGGAGCCTCGGCGAAGCGCAGCTCCAGCTCACCTCCGCGAGCATCGATCTCGACCGTGCCGCCCCGCTCGAGCCGGCCAAACAGGATCTCGTCGGTGAGGGGTGTCTTGATCTTCTCCTCGACCCAGCGCGCGAGGGGCCGAGCGCCAAAGGCGGGCTCGTAGCCCCGCTCGGCGAGAAGCGAGCGGCCCGCCGGCGTGAGAAGGATCTTGACGTCCTTCTCGCGCAGCTGAACCTCAAGCTCGCGAACGAATTTGTCGACAATCTGCTCCATGACCTCGGGCGACAACGGCTCGAACTCGAGTCGGGCGTCGAGGCGGTTGCGGAACTCCGGACTGAAGAGCTTCTCGAACGCCTCACTCCCGCGGCCGGAGGCGAGCCGGGCAACATCGCCGAAACCGACCGCCCGCCCGGCCATCTCACGCGCGCCCACGTTCGAGGTCATAAGCAGGATCGACTGCCGGAAATCAGCTTCTTTGCCGTTGGTGTCGGTCAACGTGCCGTGGTCCATCACCTGCAGCAAGATGTTGAAGACGTCGGGATGCGCCTTCTCGATCTCGTCAAGCAGGATGACGCTATGCGGATGTTTCGAGACCGCCTCGGTGAGCAAGCCGCCGCGGTCGTAGCCGACATAGCCCGGAGGCGCGCCCACCAGACGCGAAACCGAGTGCTGCTCCATGTACTCGCTCATGTCGATGCGCAGGAAGTGCACACCCATGACCTCGGCGAGCTGTTTGGCGACCTCGGTCTTGCCGACGCCGGTCGGACCGGTGAGGAGGAACGCACCCATCGGCTTCTGCGGATCGCGCAGGCCGGCGCGAGACACCTTGATCGAGGCGACCAGACGCTCGATGGCCTTGTCTTGGCCGAAGACGACACGTTTCAACTCCGATTCGAGCATCTGCAGGCGCTCGCGATCGCCGCCCTTGACCCGCCGCTCGGGGATCTGGGCCATCGTCGCCAGCACTTTCTCCAGCTGGTCGACATCGACCGTCTCGGCTCCCTGCAGGGCGACGGCAGCCCCGGCCTCGTCCAAGAGATCGATCGCCTTGTCCGGCAGACGCCGATCGCGCAGGTAGCGGCCGGCGAGCTGAGCCGCCGCCTCGATCGCCGGCGGGTCGTAGACGATGCCGTGATGGCTCTCATAGCGATCGCGCAGACCCTCGAAGATTTCGACCGTCTCCTCGATCGAAGGCTCGTCGACCTCGATCTTCTGGAAGCGACGACTCAGCGCGGCGTCGCGTTGCAGGCCCTGGCGGTACTCCTCCCAGGTCGTTGCGCCGATGAAACGGACATGGCCTTCGGCGAGCGCCGGCTTGAGCAGATTCGAGGCGTCCATCGAGCCGCGACCGGCGCTGCCGGCGCCGACGATGGTGTGGATCTCGTCGATGAAGAGAATCGGCCGTTCCTCGTCTTCGAGCGCGGCCAACACGGCCTTGAGGCGGTTCTCGAAGTCGCCGCGAAAGCGCGTGCCAGCCAGCAAGGCACCCATGTCGAGGCGATAAATCTCGACGTCGGCGAAACGGTCCGGCACTTCCCCTGCCGCCACCCGCAGGGCCAAACCCTCGACCAGCGCTGTCTTGCCGACGCCGGGATCGCCGACATAGAGCGGGTTGTTCTTGCGCCGCCGCTGCAGGATGTGGAGCGTCCGCAGAATCTCTTTGTGGCGCCCGACCAGCGGATCGAGCTTGCCGTCGCGCGCGCGCGCGGTGAGATTGAGCGTGAAGCTTTCGAGAACCTCCTCGGCACTTGACGGCGTCTCGCCGCTCTCTTCCCCTTCCGAAACGACCAGCTCGCGCCTCGCTGGCGACGTCGGCTGAAACTTCGAGATGCCGTGGGCGAGGTAGGAGACCACGTCCAGCCGCGACACACCCTGCTCGTCGAGGAAGAACACAGCGTGCGAGTCGGTCTCGTAGAACATCGCGACCAATAAATCGCTGCCTTCCAGCTCTTCCTTGCCTGACCCTTCGACGTGCGCGTGGGCGCGCGCCAGAACCCGCTCGAACGCCAGGCTCGGGCGCGGCTCGTGATAGACGACGCCAGGACTCACGGACTCGAGCTCTTCGCGCAGATAGTCTTCGAGGCGGCGTTTTAGCTGGTCGAGATCGGTTCCCGCGTGTCGCAACGTGCTTGCGGCCGCATTGTCGAGCAGCAGCGCATACAGCAGATGCTCGAGGCCGGCATATTCGTGGCGCAGACGACGAGCCTCGGACAGCGCGACTTCGAACGTGATTTGCAGGTCTTCTGAGATTCTCATTGCCACCTCGTGCGCAGTCGCTGATGCGATGTCTCGACTCCGCTATTCGGGCTCGGCGGTGACCAGGAGCGGCATTTGAGCCGCACGGGCCTCGGCGGTCACCTCGACGACTTTGGTCTCGGCGACATCACGCGAGTAGACGCCGGCGACGCCCAAGCCCCGATGGTGCACTTCGAGCATCACGCGCACCGCCTCCGCCGGGGACTTGCCAAAGTGCCGCAGCAGCACGTCGACCACGAATTCCTGCGTCGTGAAGTCGTCGTTGTGCAGAAGGACCTGATACCGGCGCGGCTTCTTCGTTCGCTGGCGCTGTTCAGTCGCCAGTTCCTCGTCGCCAGCCGGATCGGTCTCGATCGACGCCCGCGGCACTTCGGAGCCGTTCGGAGGCTCCAACGTCGCGAGGAATGCGCTTCTTCCCTGCTCCACGATCAGCTCCGCTCGCCTGCCTCGCCGCCGGCCTTCCCGGCGTCGACGTCGTCGCGGCGCACGAAAACGAGCTCTTGCAGACCATTGCGGAGCTGAAAGGTCCGCAGCGGACGGAAGCCACGCATTGCTTTCTCGACATCGCGCGTGCGCAATCCCGGTGGCTCGCCGACTTCGGAATCGAACGCGTAGATCAGGCGGTCGGAGCTCGGGATCTGCTGCATTTCTTTCGTGCGTCCGACCGGGAGGCGTTCGGTCGCCGGCT
>JBCBCF010000387.1:0-3089 GCA_038530905.1 Acidobacteriota bacterium | reverse complement strand
GCTGATCGCGGACTCGACCGGAAACGGAGCCAAGATGGGTAAGGGAAAGAATCGGCGGAGGGTGATCGAGCAGATCGAAGATCGCCCGTACGCCCTCGACGAGGCGTTCGGCCTGTTGAAAGAGGTCGGCTACGCGAAATTCGACGAGACCGTCGAGATCGCGATGCGTCTCGGCGTCGATCCGAAGCACGCGGACCAGATGGTCCGCGGCACCGTCGTGCTGCCGCACGGGACGGGCAAGAGCGTCCGCATCGTCGTCTTCGCCGCAGGCGAGAAGATGAAGGAGGCCGAGGAGGCTGGGGCCGACCATGTCGGCAACGACGACCTCGCCCAACGCGTGCAGGACGGCTGGACGGACTTCGACGCCGTCATTGCGACGCCGGACATGATGCGGGTCGTCGGTCGGCTCGGCCGCGTGCTCGGTCCGCGCGGCCTGATGCCGAACCCGAAATCGGGCACGGTGACCTTCGACGTCGGCAAGGCGATCGAAGACATCAAGGCCGGTAAGGTCGAGTTCCGCGTCGACAAGGCGGGCGTGCTGCACGCACCGCTCGGCAAGCTGTCGTTCGGCAGCGAGAAGCTGCGCGAGAACACGGAGAGCTTCATGCGCGCGGTGCTGCGCGCGAAGCCGGCCGCTGCCAAGGGCAAATACGTCCAAGGTATCCACGTGACCTCGACCATGGGCCCCGGCCTGAAGGTCGACGACGGCGTCCTCGCCACGCTGGAGGCCTGAAATGGCACGCACGCGTTCCGAGAAGCAGGAGACCGTCGAGCAGTACACCGAAGGCCTGGCCTCCGCGCCGCACGCCTTCCTGGTCGGGTTCAAGGGCATCACCGTGCCCGAGGTCACCGAGCTGCGCGACAAGGTCCGCGAGACCGGCGCCACCTACCAGGTGGTCAAGAACACCCTCGCGCTGCGCGCCGTCAAAGGGCGGAGCCTCGAGGAGCTGAGCGATCAATTCGTCGGACCGACGGCGGTCGCCTACAGCGAGGATGATCCAGTCGCCCTCGCCAAGGTGCTCACCGAGTTCCGCAAGGACGTCGGCGCGATCGAGCTGAAGGGCGGCCTGCTGGATGGCCAGCTGGTGTCGGGCGATCAGCTCGAGGACATCGCCAAGCTGCCGGGTCGCGAGGAGCTGATCGCCAAGTTGCTGTACCTCCTGCAGTCGCCGATCACACGTTTCGCACAGGTGCTCGCGGCGATTCCGCGCGACTTCGTCGTCGTGCTCAACCAGATCGCCGAGACAAAGGGCGAGGCCGAGGGCTGATCCTCCGCTCCTTCGTCCCCATCCCCGTTTCAAGACTTGAAGACTGTCACTAGAACTTCCGCATCGAAGTAGTTCAAGGAGCAAAGACCATGGCCATCGAAACCCAGGAATTCGTGAAGCAGATCGAGGAGATGACCGTCCTCGACCTCAACAACCTCGTGAAGGCGCTCGAGGATCACTTCGGCGTCTCGGCAGCCGCCGCCGCCGTCGCCATGCCCGTCGGTGGTGCCGGGGGCGAGGCTGCTGCCGAAGCCGAGAAGGACGAGTTCGATGTCGTCTTGACCTCGTTCGGCGACAAGAAGATCAACGTCATCAAGGTGGTGCGGAGCATCACGAGCCTCGGCCTGAAGGAAGCCAAGGATCTCGTCGAGTCGGCGCCGGCTCCCATCAAGGAAGGTGCCACCAAGGACGAGGCCGAAGACATCAAGAAGCAGCTCGAGGAGGCTGGTGCCCAGGTCGAGCTCAAGTAGGCTTGATCTTCCAGCTCGCCAGCGTGCAGGCGGCGCGTCCGACGGCGCGCCGTCTGGCCGAACGTCGCCCACCGCGACGCAGGGAGCCTCGGATCGAGGCTTCGACGTGCCGAAGCGCCCCGTCAGCCGCGTTCAGCGGCGGGGGCGTCTTGGCGTCTCTGCCCACAGGAACGATCTGGTGTCCGCGGGATGCCCGAGCCACATCGAGCTCACCACCTTTCGGTGGCGGGAATGCAGACGCCCCGTTCCGCGTTGACAGTAGGTTGCACGCAGTCCGAGCTGCGAACCGTCGAGGCCGCCACCGCCGCGTGGTCCTTGCCGTCGCCGATCGCGACACCGTGTCTCGCACCACCCATTGACGAACGTCGCCACATTCGCCACGGGCCCGTGCCGCCGGGCTCTCTTGAGCGGGCTCCCGCCTAGCGCGGAGCCCCTTTTCGCCTGCCCGTGCGAGCGCCTGATCTCGCCTGAAAGGAACCCGGAGATCTTATGAGCCAAGAGGTCCCCACGCAAATGCTGACCCCTCAGCGCGAAGACTTCTCGCAGATCGAGACGACGCTGCCGATCCCGAATTTGATCGACGTGCAGCGCCGGTCTTACGAGCGTTTCCTGCAGATGAATCTGCTGCCGGATGAGCGCGCCAATCACGGTCTGCAGGCGGTGTTCACCAGCATCTTCCCCTTCTCCGACTTCCGCGAGACGTGCTCGCTCGATTTCGTGAAATACACGATCGGCGATTGGCAGTGCAAATGCGGCACGCTGAAGGGGCTCGAGTACCTTCGCATGACCTGCTCGAGCTGCGGCGCGAAGATCATGACCGAGCACCCGCACGAGGACACGGTCACGTGTCATTCCTGCGGCAGCATCAACAAGAACCGGGTGGTCCGCTGCGACGTCTGCGGTGGCCCGGTCGAGCTGCAGCTCAAGTACTCGATCTCTGAGTGCCAGGAGCGCGGCATGACCTTTGCCGTGCCGCTGAAGGTCACGTTCCGCCTCTTCGTCTACGACAAGGATCCCGAGACGGGCACGCGCATGATGCGTGACGCCAAGGAAGAAGAGGTCTACTTCGGCGAGATTCCGCTGATGACGGACTACGGTACCTTCGTCATCAACGGCACCGAGCGCGTCATCGTGTCGCAGCTCCATCGCTCGCCGGGCGTCTTCTTCACCAAATCGGGCAAGCGCACCTACCTGTCGAAGATCATTCCCTACCGCGGTTCGTGGGTCGAGTTCGAGTACGACCAGAAAGAGGTCCTTTCGGTCCGCATCGACCGCAAGCGCAAATTCCACGGCACGGTGTTCTTGCGCGCCCTCGGCCTCGAGTCGAACGAGGCGATCCTGCGCCAGTTCT
>JBCBCF010000386.1:0-3091 GCA_038530905.1 Acidobacteriota bacterium | reverse complement strand
GACGGTGTCGTTGCCATAGCCGGCTTCGACCCCCCGCAACCGCCACGCGATCTCGGGCGTCATCTCAGAGGCTGCCGTTTTCGCAGATGGCTCGAGCCTTGACCAGAAACAGACCCATGTTGACGTCGCCGCGGGCGACGATTGCCAGCACGCTCTGCTGGTTGCCCTTGAGGCGGCCGAAGTAGTGCCAGAGGTGTGTGGAAGAGATCAGGATCTCTTTGAAATAGCGCTCGTTGGTTTCGACGCCGCGCGCCTTCTTGAACAGGCGCTCGATGTGCAGAACGAGCTCGCCTTCGAACATCTCTTTGGTCGCCGGCGCCAGCAGGTCGAGAACCTCCTGCGGGTGGCTGTCGGCGGTGTTCATCGACAGCATCATGCCGGAGGCCATGTCGACGATGCCGGCGGCCACGGCTTTCGGAACGTCGCGCATCGCTTCGCGAACCATCGCATCTGCACTCATGTCTCTTTCTCCTGGATCGTCAATTGAGAAGAACCGAACCGGGGCATCCGGTTCGCATCCATCGCAGCTGCCCCGGCCGCAGGGGCTGAGGAAGCTGCGAGAAAGTTTTGGCCCAACAACTCGACTTCGCATTCGCCGAGGGCCTTGAGGACGTCGGCCGCCGAAGCGTCGCTGGGCTCTGCGAGCAGCCGATCGATCGAATCCGAAGCGCCGGCGAGGCGCCGGAGCCGGCCGAGAAGGAAGCTGTCTTCGAGCGGCTGCGCGTCGGCCGGGCTCTGCGCTACGAGGCTCTGCAGCTCCGGCAAGAGACGCGCGTCGTGCTCGACGAGCTCGGCGCGCCGGTTGATCTCGCGCAAGAGCATGCCGAAGCCGACCAGATCCTGCACCAGTCGCTGGCCGTCTTCGCTCTGGCGATCGGAGGCGAACCACTTGCGGATGCGCTTTTGCAGCGACATGAGAATCTGTCGGTCGTGGGCACGCAGCTCGAGGAAGATGTTGGAGCCGATCAGCCGAGCGATGGCCGTTGCACCGCGACGCAAGCGGGCCTCCACAGCGTCTCCGGTGGACGATGAGTTGATCGAGCGGCGAAACTTTCCATAGCCGCGGCGGATGGCGAGCGCAGCCTCGGTCCCGCTGGCGATCGACAGCTCCCTCTCGAGGCCCATCTCGGCGCAATAGTGGTTTTCCAGCGCAGCAGCGGCGCGTGCGGTGCGCGCCAGCGTGCCCACCGCGCGAATGCCGAGATCCCAGGCGCTTGTGTCGCGCTCCTCGTGTCCGTCGAGTTTGTCTCGTTCCGACTGCAGATCGTTGCGGATCACAGCGCAGATGTCGGCGGTGACGCCGGTCTCGAAGGGCACCAGGCAGACCAGCAGCTCGTCAATGGTGCTCAGCGCCGCCTCGGCGAGCTGGACCACACCTGCGCGCAGCAGGCCGAGCTCGGCATCGGTCGGCGTGCGAAAGAAAGAGAAATCGCGCAGTGCCGGGTCGTTGGACTCGACGCGACGCGCCAGAGCGCGAAGCGCTTCAAGCGCTCCGGAGGGCGGCACAGCGGCAGCTTCGGAGTCGCGACTCATGGCTTGGATTGGCTCGATCGATGCCCCGGCCGGCGGGGACGGAGCGTTCGCTAAAGTCTTCAGAGTCTTCTGCTTGGGAGCCGGGGGGGAGGGAAGAATGAGTATAGCGGATCGTGCGAGAGGAAGAAATCGATCGACCGCCAAGAGGCTCGCCACGCGGTGCTAGCATGCCGACCTCTCCGACCGAGCCCTCCTCGGTTGATGCTGGGGCGAAGCGAACGCCTCGCCGGAAAGGGGTCCGTCATGCGAGAGACAGGAGATCGCGCCGATGAGCTGGCCAGCCGGGTCTTCCTCGGCTGGCATCACATGGCCACGGTCGACCGGCTCGACGAAGCGCAGCTCGACGATTTGCCGTTCGGAGCCATTCAGCTCGATGCCGAGGGACGGGTCGTCCGCTACAACGCGACCGAAGCGTCGATCAGCGGCCGGACAAAAGCTGAGGTGATTGGCCGCGACTTTTTTCACGAGGTGGCGCCGTGCACCAACGTGCAGCAGTTCGCCGGACGCTTCCGCGAGGGTGTCCGTGCCGAGATGCTGAATGAGGTTTTCCCGTATCGCTTCGACTTTCGAATGCAGCCGACGGAAGTCTGGATTCGGCTGTATTACAGCCACGACTCGCGGACCGCTTGGGTCTTCGTGACCCGTCGGGAACTCGACGATTCCGGCGAGGAGCAGGCGGTCTAGAGAGCGGCGGCCGTCTCAGGCCGACGTGGAGCTGCGCAGGTGCTCGACGATCCGGTTGCGCAAGCTCGAAGGCGCCTGCCAGCGGCTGCAGCGCTGGCGCAGAATCGTCACGAAGTGCTGCGTTTGGCGGGCGGTCTCTTGGCAGTCAGGGCAGGTGTCTGCATGATGCCGAATGGCGACGAGAAGGCGTCGCCCGGCATCTTCCTGTCCGAAGATCAGGATGAATTCGTCTCGGACTCGGCGACATTTCATGGACGGTTTTCCGACGGCAAGCTCGACAGGGGCCGGGCTTCGGTAAGAGCGATGTTCGATCGGGCGCGAACGCCCGGGCCAGGGGGTTGTTTTCAGCAACCTAGGCCTGTCGCCTCTTATTCCATGGCCTTGGCGCCCGGGCGGCGGCGTCAGTCCGCCGACGCTTCGGCGCTGCGTCGCTTTCGTTCGCTGCGCATCTTCTGCGGCGCTTCGTCGCGCGACATGTAGCCGTAGGACCGCGCGTACTCGAGCAGGGTCTCTTCCAACGTCCGGCGTCCTCGATAGAGGCGGCTCATCACCGTGCCGACTGGCACTTCGAGAATCTCGGCGGCTTCCTTATACGAGAACCCTTCGAGGTCGACCAGCAGGATCACCATCCGATAGTCCTCGCGCAGCGCGTCGAGGGCCTTTTGGACGTCCTCGTCGAGAACGTTCTCCAGCGCCTTCTGCTCCGGATTGCGAATCTTCTGTCGCGCGTCATCACGCACCAGCGACTCGAACGACTCTTCGATATCGGCGAAGTCGCTCTGTGGCGGCCGGTTCTGCCGTTTGCGATAGCCGTTGATGAAGGTGTTCTTCATGATCCGGAAGAGCCACGCCTTGAGGTTGGTGCCCTTCTGGA
>JBCBCF010000385.1:0-3104 GCA_038530905.1 Acidobacteriota bacterium | reverse complement strand
TCGCCACGCGCGCGTGGGCGGAGGATCATGTCTACCGCGGCGCGACGCTCCTGGCCAACGTGCGCCCGGACGGCGGCGGCGGCGAAGCGGTGCGCCACGTCCACGTCGACCATCTCGGCTCGACGCGTCAGGTGACGAACTCGGCGGGCGTCGAGATCTTTCGTCACGCGTTCCATCCCTTCGGCGACGAGGCGACGGTGGTCGCGTCGAGCGATCTCGAGCTGAAGTTCACGGGCCACGAGCGCGATCGCAACGACGGCGGAGTCTCGACGCTCGACTACCTGCACGCTCGCTACACGAGCCCGATGCTCGGCCGATTCCTCGCGGTCGACCCGATCAGCGGCAACCCTGGCACGCCGCAGAGCTGGAATCGCTACGCCTACACGCTGAACAATCCGATGCGCTTCGTCGATCCTTGGGGGCTCACCGAAGAGGTCCCGTTGCCACTGATTGGTTTCGATGGTGGATCGATCGACGTGTGCGGCAATTGCGGACAAGGAGGGTGGACGCCTCCCAACTGGTTGATCGATAACTTTCTCTGGGACGCCTCCGCCATGGGAGCCATGGAGAGCGCTCGGTTTGCCGACAATGCCAGTCGCAGCTACCCAGCCTGGGAGGCATGGAACACGACAGGGGGATGCACAAGCGACTTCTGGTGTCAGGTCTTCGAGCAGGCAACCAGTAGCGTCGCCGCGGTCGCTGCGATGGAGTACCTCGTTGCCGAGCTCGTCCTTGGTTCGCTGGGTGGCAAAGCCCTGCCAGTTCGTCTGACAACAGTTCGACCGTTGCAGGTAACTCTGAATCTTCCAGCAGGTAAGAAGCTCGGAAAGATGTTGGGCCGCTTCCGGGCGGCTGGAGGTCAGGGTGGTCCAGCCGAGTTTCTTGAACACGTGACCAGTCTCGTGTCTCGTGCGACTCAACGTGGCGACTTCGTTTCGGGGACGGTTGGCTCGGGAAGCCAGCGACTGTCGAGCGCAACGATCTATCGAGAGGGTTCAACTTTTGTAGTAATGGATGGCGCCAATGTGATTCGGAGCTACGTTCCGAATGCTCGACCTGGTGGAGTTTTGCAAGAGTTCGTCCGACTCGGAGGTCGGCTATGACTAAATTCATCTGCGAGGCATTTGATTTCTCGGCAACTGGTGTGCTTTGTGCGTTCGAAGAGATCTTTGGGACGTCTGGTTCCTCTCTTTCCGTTTTCTCGAGGGCAGATAACGATAGGCTGGATGCTGTAGATACAGACCTAGACTTTCAGACTGTCGTCGCGGCCTTAAAGCGTCGAGAATACGAAGCCGTGCAAGCGAGTGTAAGAGACGGGCCGTTTGGGATGGTCGGATCTCCTCGGTACGCGGAAATGAACTATTGGAATCTATGGGTTGAGGAGCTGAGTCCCGAAGAGATCCGTAGGATCTGGCAGGGCACGCTCTCCAGCTGCGTATCGGTCAGGGTGGTAATCTGCTGGTTTGAAGATGGTCATGAATTGATAGAAGATCACCTTCAATCGGACGGCTTTCCTTGGGACCATTGGCTTCTCGTCGAAGCTGCAGTTCGCCTTGGTGAGAGCAGCTGGGATGTTCGGCGGGGGGCGCAAGCTGCGCTTGTCTCATCGACCCTGTTCTCAGAATATTAAGAGGCCGGTCGCCGACGTCCGGCTGACTAGCCCGTCTCGGTGGCCGGGCCGCTGGCGGTGCCGACGGGGGCGATCAGCGGCACGGTGGTCGATCGCTATCGCTATCCGGGACGCAACGGCGCTCTGTCGCAGAAGACGACGAGCTTCACGCTCGGTACCGGCACGTCGTCCTTCCGCTCGTCATATGGTTATGACGTGGTCGGCAATCTCTCAGAGGTGAGCTACCCGCGCTGTCTTGGCTGGCCATGCCTCGACGACGATCCGGCGCGCACGGTGACGATGCAGTATGAGCGCGGCGCCTGGCTGCGCAGCGTGCCGGGCTTCGCGACGCGCATCGACTATCAGCTCGGCGGCCAGCAAACGCATCGCGTGGAGCATGCGAACGGAGTGACCTGGACGCAGACTTTCGACCCCGATGATCGCTTTCCGCGCCCCGACACGATTGCGACGACGGCTGGCTTCGCGACGGGCGAGTACGTCTACGACGGCATCGGGAACATCCAGTCGATCGGTGCGCAGAGCTTCGTCTACGACCGGCTGAATCGCCTGACGCGTGGCGAGACGCCGGTGGGAGGCGGCGAGCAGGTGCAGGAGGCAAGCTACGACGCCTACGGTAACCTGATCGCGTTGGTGACGAATGGGATCGCTCGGAGCCTCGCCCCCAGCGCGTCGACGAATCGGCTCACCGGCGCGGGTGTCGCGTACGACGCGGCGGGCAGCTTGACGGACATCGTGATCGGTGGTCGCGCCTTCCGCTACGGTCGCAACGCCTTGTCGGAGGTCGAGACGTTTCAAAGCTCGACGATCTCGCAGATTCATTTCTACGACGCGGCGGGTGATCGGCTGTTCACCTTCCAATGCCCGGGCACCGTGTGCGGCGACGACGCCTCGCTCGAAACGTTCACGCTGCGCGGTCCCGACGGCAAGATCTTGCGCACGTACTCAGGCGACGCCCTCGCCACGCGCGCGTGGGCGGAGGATCACGTCTACCGCGGCGCGACGCTCCTGGCCAACGTGCGCCCAGACGGCGGCGGACCGGTGCGCCACGTCCACGTCGACCATCTGGGCTCGACGCGCCAGGTGACGAACGCCGCGGGCGTCGAGATCTCTCGTCACGCGTTCCATCCCTTCGGCGATGAGGCGACGGTGGTCGCGTCGAGCGATCTCGAGCTGAAGTTCACGGGCCACGAGCGCGATCGCAACGACGGCGGAGTCTCGACGCTCGACTACCTGCACGCTCGCTACACGAGCCCGATGCTCGGCCGATTCCTCGCGGTCGACCCGATCAGCGGCAACCCTGGCACGCCGCAGAGCTGGAATCGCTACGCCTACACGCTGAACAATCCGATGCGCTTCGTCGATCCGCTCGGCCTCAGTCCGGTCGCGACGATCGACGGCGGGGAGATCACGGTGTGCGGGAATTGCGGACAAGGAGGGTGGACGCCTCCCAACTGGTTGATCGATAACTTTCTCT
>JBCBCF010000384.1:0-3109 GCA_038530905.1 Acidobacteriota bacterium | reverse complement strand
CCTCGAGCGCCAGGCCGCCTTCGCGCAGCGTTTCACGCAGGAGGTCAAGGATCTCGAGGCGCGCATTCGCACCGCCTATCTGCTGCCGCCACACGACATCCGGCCCGACAAAAACGCCGTCCGGCAGCGGCTGGCCGAGCTCGAGAGCGAGATCGAGCGCGCTGGTGCGCTGGCGTTCGGCCCGGGCCATCTCGCGC
Organism: Acidobacteriota bacterium; assembly: GCA_038530905.1. Classification (GTDB taxonomy): domain Bacteria; phylum Acidobacteriota; class Thermoanaerobaculia; order Multivoradales; family J023; genus JAUIJL01. The sequence continues at coordinate 2,912 of JBCBCF010000384.1, read as the reverse complement.
TGGGGCGCGGCTACCTCGCGCTCGATGACGCGCAGCGGGCGCGCGAGCTGCTCGAGGCGGCCTGGGAGCGCGGCTATCGACCGCCCGAGATGGCGACGGCCTACGGCCTGGCGCTCGGCAAGCTGCTCGAGCGCGATCGAGACATCTGGCGGCCGACCGGCAACGCCGAGCGCGACCAGCGTCGGCTGCGCTCGCTCGAGGCACGGGCTGAAGAGGTCGCGGGGCTGCTGCGCACCGGCCTCGACGCTCCGCAGCGGGTCGCCGCCGGCCCGGCGGTCGCCGCCTACCCCGCCGCGCTTCAGGCGTTCTACGACGAGCGCCTCGACGAGGCGCTCGTGCTAGCCGGCCGCGCCCGGGAAGAAGCGACCTGGCTCTACACGCCCCAGGTGCTCGAGGGCGACATCCTCAAACGACAAGCCGACCTGCTGCGCAATGCGGGCGAGTACCCTCAGGCTGGCGAGCTCTATGCCCACGCAGATGCCGCCTACGCCGGCGCAGCCCGGCTCGGAGAGAGCGATCCCGAGGTCTACGAGGCGCGCTGCGATCTCGCCGGTCGCTGGATGCAGCACGTGCTCTACGGCACCGGCGGCGATCTCGAGCCTCTCTATCGCCAGGGGCTGCGCGCCTGCGAACAGGCGCTCACCATCGATCCGACGCGCGCGATGTCGCACCTCGCGCTGTCCGGCCTGCACCAGCGTTGGGCGGAGGCGGCGCTCGACCAGGACCGCGACGTCGGCGAAGCTCTCACCGCTGCGGTCGAGGCGTCCCGCCGAGCGATCGAATTAGAACCCGACTTCCAGCGCGCCCACGGGCGCCTCGGTTCAGCTCTGCTCCACCTCGCGGATCACGAAGCGCGTGCGGAGCGCGACGGGTTGCCGACGATCGAGCGGGCGATCGCCGCGTTCGAACGCGCGATCGAGCTGGACCCGTCGGACGTCGATACGTTCAGTCGCCATGGCCAAGCCCTGAGGGTTCGCGGCCGCATCGTCTCGTCGCGCGGCGAGGATCCACAGCCGTCGTTCGAGGCCGCCGCCGCGAGCTACGTGCGCGCCACCGAAATCGACCCCGACTGCACCTATTGCTTCAACAATCTCGGAATCTTGCGCACGGCGATCGCGAGGCACCTGCGCTCGATCGGTGCCGACGCCGAGCCGGCGCTCCTCGGGGGCATCGAGGCTCTCGAGCGGTCGCTGGCGATCAATCCGCAGAATTCCTACGCGGCGAACAATCTCGGCGACGCCTGGATCGTGGTCGGCGAGCTGAGAGCTGAGCGCGGCGTCGATCCGTCAACGGCCTTTGAAACGGCAATTGAGGCGTTCGAGCGCGCGCTCGCCGTCAAGGAGACGTCCGCGCCGTCCTGGAACAACATCGGCCTCGTCACCTGGCATCTCGGGCGCTGGGAGCTCCTCGTCGGCGGCGATCCACGTCCACGGCTAATCGCCGCCCGCGAGGCTCTCGACCGTGCCGTCGAGCTGGTGCCGGCAGCCTTCCAGCCGGTCGCCAACCAGGCGCGGCTGCACTGGCTCGAAGCGGAGGCCGCACTCGCCCGCGGCGAGGATCCGACGCCAGCAGTCGCAAGAAGCCTGGCCGTTTACGACACCCTGCTCGAGCGGAAGAATTTCCCGATCGCTCGTGTCGAAGCGGCCGGCGCCACCCTCGTCGCGGTGCACGACGCGCTCGGGGACGGTGAACGACCCCGAGACGCCGCAGTAGCAGCCAAACGCCTGCACCAGGCAAGGAAGCTTGCCGACGACGGCCTGGCGCTCGGCCTGGTCGACGCCAAAGCACACGAGGTTCTCGGCCGCATTGAGTTGGTGCAGGCAGGTCTCGACGAGCAGCCGCTTCCCGCCCTCGATCGCGCCGAGGCACACGTGGACCAAGCCATCGAGCACGGCGGCGCAACGACCGACCGCCTGATCCTTCAGGCGGAGATCCACCGTCGACGGGCCGAACGCCTCGCCTCGAGCGACCGCCCAAGCGCCGACGCGCGGGACGCCGCCCACCGAGCCGTCGAACGCGCGCTCACCCGGCATCCCGACCACCCTCGAGCCCTCAGAGTTCTCGAGGCCCTCGGCCCGACTCGTCCCGCCAGCGGCTGATCCCGATCGCGACCTGCCAGAGTGGCAGCATGCGGGGAGAGACAATCAAGTGCTGCCCTCGTTATCCTGATCGGGCGCAATATCCGTCACGACGTTGGTTGTGACGGAGTTGGCGAGAAAGCATTGTTCATGGGAAGCATGGTGCATCCGCTCGAGCTCCTCGAGCGTGGGCTGCCTGTCGCCAGAAAACGTGACGACCGGACGAAGCGTGACGCGCAGCATCGCCATTCGCCCTTCTCCGTTTCTCCCCATCAAGCCGACCGCGTCGTCAACGTACTTGTCAACAACGAATCCATGCTTGGCAACGATCGACAAGAAGAACAGCATGTGACAGCTCGAGAGCGAGGCGACGAATGCTTCTTCCGGGTCGACGTGAGCTTCCACCGAGTACGGAGTAGGAACTACATGAGGCGACGAGGACGCCGGAATCGTGACTCCGCCATCGAATGACCAGTTGTGGCCGCGACTGTACCGATGGTCGACGAAGTTTTCATCGGCGAACCGCGCCCAGGTGACTCGTGCTGTGTAGTGCGCCATCTCGGTTCTCTCCGTTCCTTCCCGTGTGCCGAAGGTTGTTGTCCCTCAGCGGCCGGCCTGCCGCGGCTGGATGCGTGACGCGGCCTGCTCTGCGCCTGCTGCGACCCGACGTCGATCGAAGCGCACTGTCGCAGCTGGGCTGGAGTGCTTTGTTCGGCGACCTGGCTCAGTCCGAGTTCGGGTAGTGGGCAACCGCCGTCCAGCGCTCGGGCAGCCCAGAGAAGCGACGATCTGGCTCGCACTCAGCCTCGACGTGCTCCCAATAAGCCTTGAGAT
>JBCBCF010000383.1:0-3141 GCA_038530905.1 Acidobacteriota bacterium | reverse complement strand
TGATTGGTGCTGTAGGAGGCCATGGGTTCCTCGAATGGCGAGCGGGAGGTGCGGAGATCGGCGTCTCGGCTGTCCGAAATCCGGCGGAGGGCTGCGGCGCGATTCGGCGAGAGCGCGGCGCGCTTGATCGCCTTTCGGCCCAAGGGCAAACTCGGCGGATGATATCCCGAAGCCTGGACGCACCCAACGCGCCGCCACCGGCCTGGCGACAGGAGCTGCGCGAGGCGATTCGGTCGGTCGACGCGCTGTGCGAAGCGCTCGCGCTCGAGCCGGATCAGCTTGACATCGTCGATCCGCGAATCACCGGCTTCCCTCTGCGCGTGCCGCGGAGCTTCGTTGCCCGCATGCGTCCCGGTGACCCACGGGATCCCCTGCTGCGACAGGTGCTGCCCGTCGCGCGCGAGCTCGACCACGTCGAGGGCTACGCGCGCGATCCGCTCGGCGAAGCCGAGGCGTCGCCGGTGCCCGGCCTGCTGCACAAATACCGCGGCCGGGCCCTTCTTGTCGCCACCGGCGCGTGCGCCGTTCACTGCCGCTACTGCTTCCGGCGCCATTTTCCGTATGCCGCGCACCGTCCGGCCAACTGGGAGCCCGCACTCGAGCACATCGCCGCGGATCAGAGCCTGCGCGAGATCATCCTCTCCGGCGGTGACCCTCTGGTTCTGGACGACGACCACCTCGCTGAGATGGCGCGGGCGATCGCCAAGGTGCCGCACGTGCGCCGGCTGCGCGTCCACACCCGAGTGCCGGTGGTGATTCCGTCGCGGGTCGACGATCGTCTCCTCGACTGGCTGTGCGCGAGCGGAGGACCGCAGCCGATCGTGGTTCTCCACATCAACCACGGCAACGAAATCGACCGGTCGGTAGGAAATGCGGTCGGGAGACTGCGCGCGCGCGGAATTCCAGTGCTCAATCAAGCGGTTCTTCTGTCCGGCGTCAACGACCGACTCGACGTCCTGCTCGATCTCTCCGAAAAGCTTTTCGAAGTCGGCGTTCTGCCGTACTATCTGCATGTTCTCGATCGGACCGACGGCGTCGCCCACTTCGATCTCGACCCTGAGTCACAGATCGCCGACGCCCGGGCTCTTCGGCTCCTCGAGGAGCTGAGGTCCGAGTTGCCTGGTTACCTCGTGCCTCGGCTCGTGCGCGAGATCCCCGGCCGGCCGTCGAAGACACCTCTCGTTTCTTCTGAGGCCGGCCCACCGATCGTGATCGACGACGCGTCCTGACGCTGGCTCGATTGTCTGTTTGCCGTTTCCGAGGCGCCTTCCCCGGGTAGGCCTCGGCGAGATCTTGGGAAAGTGCATCGTTGAACATGAAGATTTTCGAAGCGATCGACCGGAACGACATCCCGCAGGTTTGGGCCCTCGTGCGGGGCCGGCACAACCTGCAGGTCGTCGACGCGGAGACCGGCCTGACGCCACTGGCGCTCGCCGCGGAGATGGGTCACGGTGAGATCGTCCGCATCCTCCTCGAGGCCGACGTCGATCCCGATCTCGGCGGCGCCACGACGCCACTCGAAGCGGCGGTGCTCGAAGGCGATCTCGAGATCGTGCAGTCGCTGCTCGAGGCCGGCGCCGACGTCAACAGGGCGGTCTCTGGAGGCTCGACCCCGCTCATGTCGGCTGCCGCGACCGGCGACGAGGAGATCGCCTGGCGCCTGATCGAGCGCGGCGCACGGATTCGAGCCAGGAACTCCGAGGATCAGACGGCGATCGACATCGCGACCAACGAGGGCTTTCTCGACCTGGCGCGGGATATGCGCAAGTTCAACCGCAAGGAGTACGACGAGGAACTGGCCGAGCGCGACGCCGCCGAGGCCGAGCGCGACGCCGAGCGTTTGCGCCAGCGCGAGGCGCGGCTGACCGAGATGAAGGCGCGCCAAGAGCGCGCGGAGCGTGAGCGTTTGGAGCGCCAGCAGGCTGCCCTGCGCGCCACGGCCGAGGCCGAAGCCGCCCTGCGCGCCGCGCCGCTGGCCGCCCCCGCCGGCACGGAACCGTTCCTTCAGCCGCCGGCTGACGCGCCGAGCGAGCCAGCCGACACCTGGAGCGATGCGTTCACCGACGGCGACTCACAGGCGCCGCTCGTCGAGAGTTCGGCAGCGGAGGCGACGCATGACGAGGAGGCGATCGAGCCCGAGGAGATGGCTCCTGAGGCGACCGTGGACCCAGGCCTGCAGCGTTTCGAAGACCTCCTGCAGGAGGGCGACGACGTCGGCGCCCGCATCATGGTGCTGGAGAAAGAGGTTGCCCTGGATGCTCGCGGCGCAGACGGTCGCACGCCGCTGATGCTCGCCGCAGCAGCCGGCGCACCCGAAACTGTGCGCGCGCTCCTCGATCGGGGCGCGGAGGTTGACGCCGTCGATGCCACCGAAACTGGCGACACGGCGCTTCTGCGCGCGATTCATCACGAAACGCCGCGGCAGCTCGCGGTCGTGCGTCAGCTCATCGAAGCGGGCACGGATCTCGAGCAAGGACACGGCGCCCAGGGCCTGACACCGCTGATGTACGCGGCCACCGCGGACGTTTATCGCGAAGAGCCAGGCCTGCGCTTCGCCGATTTGACCAAGCTAATCATCGAAGCCGGTGCCGATCTCGAGGCAACCGACGCGCGCGGCAACACGGTGTGGCGCCTGATCAAGCGCAACGCGCTCGGCGCCGCCACCTCATCGCCCTATCGCCGTCGGCTCTTCCAGATGCTCAAAGTTCTCGAGAGCGCCGGCGCGCAGCAGATCGCCAGCCACGCGGTCTGACGTCGGTCAAGCCGCCCGACCACGAACGCGCTCGACCAGGGACGCGACGGGCGGAGACGCGCAGCGCCTCCGCCCGCTGTGCGTCAGAGCTGCAGGTTCTCGAAGATGCCGGCGGCACCCATACCGCCGCCGATGCACATCGTCACCATGCCATAGCGCACCTCGCGCCGGCGCATCTCGTAGAGGAGCTGCGTCGTCAGCTTGGCACCGGTGGCACCGAGCGGATGGCCGAGAGCGATGGCGCCACCGTTGACGTTGACGATGTCTTCATCAAGCCCCGCCTCGCGGATCACCGCCAGGGCCTGAGCTCCGAAGGCCTCGTTCAGCTCGATCAAGCCGATGTCGGACAGCTCCAGCCCGGCCAGACGCAGGGCCTTCGGAATCGCCTC
>JBCBCF010000382.1:0-3152 GCA_038530905.1 Acidobacteriota bacterium | reverse complement strand
CGAGGCTGCCTCCCCGGCCTCGAACAGCGTCGTCGCCAGCGCCGCGGCGTCGCCGTCGTCGGAGCCAAGCTGGCGCTGGTGTTGGCGGTGGGCTTGTTCATCGCTCTCGTGCAGGTGCTGCAGCTGTGGCTCTTCGCGGGGCTTGGATTGTTCGGCGACGCCGAGAGTTTCGGCCTCTCCCTCTCCGCCGGCAGCTGGGTCTGGCTGGTGGTCTTGATCGTTCCGCTGGCGGCGCTGATCTCCGCCGTCCTGCTGCTGCTCTCGGCGCGGGCAGGGAGCTATAAAGAGTTCCAGATCGTCTTCTTTCCTCTGCTTCTGGTCTGCGCGGCGCTCGCGTCGGTGGCGGTGCTGCCGGCTGCCTCGCTGCGGTCGATCGTCGTTCTTCTGCCGATCAGCAACGTCGCGGTCGGCCTGCGCGAAACCATGTCGGGGCGACTGGACGTGCCGTTCCTGCTGGCGGCGGTCGGTGTCTCTTTCGCCTGGGCCGGCCTCGCCGCGTGGGGCGTGCTGCGTGCGCTCACGTCGGAGCGCCTGGTGACCTCGGCCGACGCCGAGCGCGCGGACCTTGTGGGCGGGCGCGGGCTCTTCGAGCGACACGTGCTGCGCTGGTTCGCCGCGATGTGGGCGATCGTGCTGCTGTCGAGCGCCAATCTGCCGTTCCTCGGTGAGCTGAGAGCCCAGGTTCTATTCAACCTCGGCGTCGTCTTCGCTGGCGCCTCTTTCTTGATGATCAAGGTCTACCGTCTGGACGTTCGCCAGGCGCTCTCCCTGCGGGCACCGCATCCAGCCGTCTGGCCTGCCGTCGTGCTCGCCGCGCCGGCGGGCCTCATCGTTGCGCTGCTCAGCTCGCAGCTCGGCAGCGGGCTGTTCCCGATCCCGCAGGAGATGGCCGAGGCCTTTAGTCGCGCCCTGCTGCCGGAGGATCTCTCGCTGGTCGAGCTGCTGTTTTGGATCGCCGTGATGCCGGCGGTCTGCGAAGAGATCGCCTTTCGCGGCGTCTTGATGCACGGCCTGCGCCGCAAGCTCTCGCCGCTGGCCCTCTGCCTCGCGACGGCGGTGGTTTTTGCCCTCTTCCACTTCGAGCTATTTCGCCTGCTGCCGACCATGACGATCGGTCTCATGCTCGCCGGCGTGACCTGGCTGAGCGGCTCGATCTATCCGGCGGTCGTGTGGCACGGTCTCAACAACGGGCTGGCGGTGGTCGCCGAGAAGCGAGAGATCCGGCTCGACGAGGTCGAGCCCTGGGTGAGCGCCGCGAGCGTGGCGGTGCTCGTCGGTTGCTTCGCCTGGTTCTGGCGCTTCCGCCGTCCGCGTGAGCATGCGCCGGGGCGCGACGACTCCACGGCTGCGCGGGAGAGCGGCGATGAGGTGCCGGCAGCCTAGGTCTTGGCAGCCGAGGGCGCCACATCGTCGAGCAGCGCGCGGTAGGACGCTCCCGACATCGGCCGCGGGTTCGAGCGATTCGAGCCGTTGCGCACCGCCCGCGCGGCGATGGCGTTGAAGTCCCCTGGATCGACCTCGAGCGCAGCAAACGGCGGAATCTCGAGTCGCCCCAGCAGCTCATCGAGAGCCGCGAGGAATCGATCGGCCCTCTCCTCGACGCTGGCTCGCGGCTCCCCTCCAAGCACGGCGGAGTCGAGCTGCGCCAGCCGGTCGTCGATCCACGGGCGGTGGCTGCGCAGCACCGGCGCGAGCAGCACGGCGTTGGTCAGCCCGTGCGGCGTGTCGGCGAGACCGCCGATGGCTTCCGAAAGGCAGTGGACGGCCGCCACGTCGGCGTTGCCGAAGGCCAGGCCGGCGAGGGTCGAGGCGCGCATCACCGCCGCTCGCGCCTCGTCGTCGCCACCGATATCGGCTCGCGCCCGGTCCAGGAAGGTGAAAAGAAGCCGCGTCGCCTCTTCAGCGAGGGCGTCCGAGACCGCGTTGGCGGCAGCCGAGGTGGTGGCCTCGAGCGCGTGCGTCAAGGCGTCGACGCCTGTCGAGGCGACGAGGTCGGCAGGCAAGGTCATCAGAAGGTCCGCGTCGACGAGCGCTTGGTCCGGGAACATCGACTCGCCCTTGACACTGATCTTGGTGCGCGTCGCCGGCTGACTGAGCACCGACACCCAGGTCACCTCCGAACCGGTGCCGCAGGTCGTGGGCACGGCGATCATCGGGCGGGGCGCGGCGGCATAGCGATCCCGGCCCTCGTATTGCTCGATCCGCAGCTCGTTCTCGGCCAGCATCGCCGCAGCCTTCGCCGCGTCGAGGACGCTGCCGCCGCCGAGGGCGATGACGCCGTCGAGCTGTTCGCTGCGCAGCAGGTCGGCAGCCGCGGTGGCAGTGGTCGTTCGCGGATTGGGCTCAATGGCGTCGAAGACTTCGCAGCGCAGGCCCGCGGCCCGCAGCAACTCGAGCGCGCGGTCGAGAATCGACGTCGCAGATCGCACGCCCGGATCGACGGCGAGGAGAGCTGAGCTGAGACCGAGGGCACGGGCCGCTTCGGGCAGGCGATCGAGCGCACCGGGAGCAATATGCACCCGCGTCGGCATGCGGAATCCGATCATCGATCTGTGCCCTCGAGGCTCAGGCCCGGCTGTCCCACAGCGGATCGGCGTGTCCGGTCTCGGCGTTCTGAAAGCGCGCCATGACGAAGAGTGCATCGGACAGGCGGTTGAGGTATCGCACGACGTGCTCGCCGATCGGCTCTTCGCGCGACAGCGCCACGGTCTCTCGCTCGGCTCGGCGACAGACGCAGCGCGCGACGTGCAGATGCGCGGCGGCGAGGTGCCCGCCGGCGAGAATGAAGTTGTCGAGCGACGGCAGGTTTTCCGACAGCCGATCCATCAGCTCCTCGAGCCAATCGACATGCCGGGCTTCGATCCGCGGCACCTGGAAGCGCTCTTTGTCCGACTCGAGGATGCACAGGTCCGACCCGAGGTGGAAGAGGTCGTTTTGTACGCGGCGCAACGGCTCGACGAGCGGCTCAACCGGTCCGGCGGCGAGCACCACGCCGATCTGCGAGCCTGTCTCGTCGACCGTGCCGTAGGCAGCGACGCGAAGCGTCTCTTTGGGGACCCGCTGACCGCCACCGAGACCGGTGGTTCCGTCATCGCCGGTGCGGGTATACACCTTGGTGATCCGTGGCATCGTGTCTCCTCGCCACGTGGTCG
>JBCBCF010000381.1:0-3155 GCA_038530905.1 Acidobacteriota bacterium | reverse complement strand
CCGTTGGCCGAGTCGTTGGCCAGGATCTGCCAGTCCCGCCGCGGGTAGGAGCCGGCCGTCGAGGTGTCGTCGAAGGCAATGCGAAGGTTGTTCTCCTTGAGCCGCAGCGTGTCGAAGCCGAAGCTCTCACCGTTGACGCAGTCGAATCCCACGCACTGTGAGCCATCGACGATGAGATCGTCCATGACGACAAAGTCTTTGGTCGGTAGACCGGCTTCGGCAAGAACGTCGGCGGCCGAGGCCGGGCCGACCTTGTCGATGATCTCCGTGCTGCGGTCGAGAGACGGCGTCCCGGAACCGACCGCGTCGAAGTCCTCTTCGCCGTCGGTGGAGAAGATGATCTCGCCGCCGGCGATCGAGAATGCACCCGAGGCGATGCCGCCGATCGGTCCGTCGACGAGCGTCTCGCCGGCCGCGCGCAGCGCTTCGAGCTCGTCTTGCAGGCCCGGGTCGATGACTGGCATCACCTCGATTTCCCAGACAAAGCGGCCATCGGGCCACAGCGTGCCGTCGGGACGGTCGATGGTGAACATGACGTCACCGCCCGGGTCGCCGACGGTCTCGATCATCTCGCCGCACGGGCTGGCGACCCGCAGGCGCAGGCCGTCGTGGTCATCTGGGGACCAAAAGATCATGCGGTCAGGCGCAACCTCAGAATTGATCTGCGCGTCAAAGGGACCGTTGGCGGCGGCGGCAGGCAGCGTCGCGCCGACGGCGCAGAGGACGGCGCAGGTGAGGGCGAAGGTGGGAACAACTCGGCGGAACATCGAAATCTCCTCGGAAGGTCAGCATCTGGTGCGTTCTGCCTAGCCAACGACAACCAGCCGTCGCGCCCGCCACACGAGTTGCGAGATCTTGTGCTGCGAGCGCCGTCGATCGGTGCGCCGACCGCGGGTGACCGAGAGATTCCTGCCAAGAAAAACGCCGGATCGCGGGAGCGATCCGGCGCGAAGCGAGGCGAACCTCGCCGACAGAGAAGACTCGCGATCAGTCGCGCTCGGCGCGCAGCGCCTCCAGCTCAGCCTCGAGCGTCTCGATGCGCTCGAGCAGACCCTGGATCGCGGCCAGCGCGACGCCGTTGGCGTCGGTCACGGTGATGTGCTTCTCGCTTTGGCCAAGGCCGAAGGCGGCCGCGAAGTCCTCGGCGATCGGGCCCATGTGACGGATCTCGTCCTGCTCCTCGTGGTAGCGCCAGGTCTGAATCGGCATCTCCGAAACGCGGGCGAGGACGTCGGCCGGGTCGACCATCGAGAACGCGGTCTTGCGATCGCGCGCCGACATGAAGACGACGTTGGTCGCCTGCACGGAGCCGTCGACGATCACCGTCGCGACGCCGTTGGCGTCGAGGCGGTCGTTGATCTGAAATTCGACGCCGCCCGAGCCGCGCTTCGAGATGTTGAACGGATCGTTGGCGTTGCTGTCGTTCTGGAAGAACCAGGTGGCGCCGTTGGCGGCGGTGTTCACCATCTCGAACTCGATGCCGCCGTTGTTCTCGAGCAGGAAGAGCTTGCGGTTCTCCTCTTCAGCGTTCTGCTCCTGCACCAGGATCTGAGCGTCACCGCTCGACTGGCGAACGTGGACGGTCGAGGTCGGGCTGATCAGGCCGACACCGACGTTGCCATCCGAAATCGTCAGGCTGTCTCCCGGCGATCCCGGGCGGATGCGAAACGGCAGAGCCGAGCCGTTGGTCGCGTCGCGAATGAAGAAGTTGGCCTCGTTACCGGCCATGTCCCAGGTCTGCGGCGAGAAGCCGGAGGTCCCGTTCTGCTCCAGACGAACGGTCGGCGTGTCGCCGTCGACGACGTGCACGTCGGCGACCGGGGTCGAGGTGCCGAGGCCGACCCGGCCACCGTCGTCGACGTACAGTGCGTTGGTGGGCGCGTTGCCTTCGACGGTGAAGACGAAGCGATTGGCGGACGCGTCTTGGATCGAGAAGCGCTCCAGACCGCCGTTGGCCGAGTCGTTGGCCACGAGGCGCCAGTCGCGACTGGGGAAGGAGGCGGTGGACGAGGTGTCTTCGAAGTGGAGCCGCAGGTTGTTTTCCTTCAGTCGGAACGTGTCGAAGCCGAAGCTCTCGCCGTTGACACAGTCGAAGCCCACGCACGCCGAACCGTCGACGATGAGGTCATCAAAGATGACCTGGTCTTTGGTCGGCAGGCCGGCCTCGGCGAGGAGATCGGCGGCCGAGGCGGGACCGACCTTGTCGACGATCTCGGCGCCGCGGTCGAGGTCGCTTTCCGTGCTGTTCGGTTCGTAGATGATCTCGCCGCGATCGATCGAGAAGCTGCCCGAGGCGACGCCGCCGACGGGCGGTTTCTTGGGAGTTTCGCCGAGGAGGCGGAGCCGGCGCAGCTCCTCCTTCTGACCTGATGACAGGACCGGCGTCAGCACGGCATTCCAGGAGAACGTGCCATCCGGCCACAGCTCGCCGTCGGGGCGATCGACCGTGAAGAGAACCTCGCGTCCCGGATCTCCGACCGTCTCGAAGACCTCGCCGCAGGGGCTGGCGACGCGCAATTGGATGCCCGCGTGCTCATCGTTGGACCAGAAGTAGATTTTGCTTCGACTGGCTTCGATCTGAAGTTCGGCGTCATAGGTGGCCGGCGAGCCGGCGACAGCGGCCGTCGCTAGCAGAAGGCCAGCGATCAAGACGAGCATGGGGGCGAACGAACGATTCATTTCGATCTCCTTCATGAACTGAAATTGGTCCGATGCTTTTCCACTGATCGCGTCGACTGATCGCGAAGTTGGACATCGCGATGCAAAAAAGTTTCGACGCGTCGAAGGAACGCGGACCGGCGCGCAACGGCTCCTGTCTTCTGCCGGCCGGTCCGAAGCGCCAGGCAAATCGGCTCATTCGCGCGAAGTGTCCAGAACGAAAAACGCCGGATCGCGCGAGCGATCCGGCGTTGAGACGAAGCCCGAAGGCTTCGCGATGGCTGCGAGTTCAGATCACTCGGCGGCTTCCGCGCGCAGAGCGGCGAGCTCGGCCTTGAGCTCCTGGACCTGCTGCTGCAGACCCTGGATGGCGGCGAGCGCGACACCGTTGATGTCGGTCACGGTGATGTGCTCGGCGGTGTGGCCCAGGTCGAACGCCTCGGCGAAGTCCTCGGCGATCGGACCCATGTGGGTCACGTCCTCGTTCTCGGTCTTGT
>JBCBCF010000380.1:0-3163 GCA_038530905.1 Acidobacteriota bacterium | reverse complement strand
GCGCCGAGGTCGACAAGCTGCGCGACGATCTGCGCAAGATGACCGGGCGCGAAGTCCACATCAACATTCAAGAGATCCAGCGTCCGGAGCTCGACGCCCAGCTCGTGGCGCAGTCCATTGCTGGACAGCTCGAGCGTCGCGTGTCCTTCCGTCGGGCGATGAAGAAGGCCATGGAGTCGGCCTTCCGCTTCGGTGCCAAGGGCATCAAGGTGATGGTCGCGGGCCGCCTCGGCGGCTCGGAGATCGCACGGACCGAGTGGTACCAGGACGGCCGACTGCCGCTTCACACGCTCAAGGCGGACATTGACTACGGCTTCACCGAGGCCCGCACCACCTACGGCACCATCGGTGTGAAGGTCTGGGTCTATAAGGGCGATCTCTTGAAGGAGAAGGCTCGCCGCGCGGCGAGCTGAGGAGAACGACCATGTTGATGCCCAAGAAGGTCAAGTACCGCAAGCGGCACCGCGGCCGGATGACCGGGCGCGCCAAGGGCGGCGACTATCTCGCCTTCGGCGACTACGGTCTGCAGGCACTCGAGCCGGCGTGGATCACCTCCCGCCAGATCGAGGCTGCACGTATCGCCATCACCCGCCGCATCAAGCGTCAGGGCAAGGTGTGGATCCGCATCTTCCCGGACAAGCCGGTGACGAAGAAGCCGCTGGAAACCCGGATGGGTAAAGGTAAAGGCAATCCGGAAGGCTGGGTCGCCGTGGTCAAGCCGGGGCGCGTGCTCTACGAGCTCGAAGGCGTGCCCCACGACCTCGCGAAAGCGGCGATGCGGCTGGCGGCCTACAAGCTGCCGATCAAGACGAAGTTCGTCGCTCGTCACGAGCCGGAGGCCTGAGCATGAACGCCGACGACCTGCGGCAGATGACCGTCGAGGAGCTGCTCGACAAAGAGAAGGATCTCGCGCAGCAGCTCTTCACCCTGCGCCTCCAGAAGACCACGCAGGGCCAGCTCGACAATCCCGCCAAGATGCGCGCGGCGCGCCGCGACATGGCACGGGTGCTCACCGTCCTGCACGAGAAGCGGCGGGCGACGGCCTGACGGGCCGCGACTGCGGAGCTTGAAGAACGATGGCCGAACACGAACACAGCGAATCCGGCGGCGTCCAGCCCGAGCGCGGACGGCGGCAGACCTTCACCGGTACTGTCGTCAGCGACAAGCAGGACAAAACCGTCACCGTGGCGGTGGAGCGCACGATCATGCACCGCCTCTACAAGCGATTCGTCAAGCGCACTACGAAGTTCGCGGCGCATGACGAGAACAACGAATGCCAGGTCGGGGATCGCGTGACGATCGTCGCCAGCCGTCCGCTCTCGAAGCGCAAGCGCTGGCGCGTCCGCGAGATCGTCGAGCGCGCGAGCTGAGGAGGCGACCATGATTCAGATGGGAACCATCCTCGATGTCGCTGACAACTCGGGCGCCAAGAAGATCGGCTGCATCAACATCGACGGCGGCTCGTCCGGACAGTACGGCGGCCTCGGCGACGTGATCACCGCATCGGTGAAGGAGGCGCTGCCCGACGGCACGGCGAAGAAGGGTCAGGTGGTCAAGGCGGTGATCGTCCGCACCCGGCGCGCGCAGCGTCGCAAGGACGGCAGCTACATCCGCTTCGACACCAACTCGGCGGTGCTGATCAACGCGCAGAAGGAGCCGGTAGGCACGCGCGTCTTCGGCCCCATCGCTCGTGAGCTGCGCGAGAAGCGCTTCATGCGCATCGTGTCGCTCGCTCCCGAGGTGATCTGAACGATGAGTCACAAGACCAAGATCAAAAAAGGCGACCAGGTGCTGGTCATCGCCGGCAAGGACAAGGACAAGCGTGGCAAGGTGCTGCGGGTCCTGCCGTCCGAGGGGCGGGCGATCGTCGAGCGCGTCAACATGGTCAAGAAGCACACGCGACCGAATCCTCAGCGCAACGTCCAAGGCGGCATTCTCGAGCGGGAAGCTCCGATCCGCCTGGACAACCTGAAGCTGATCGATCCCGAGACCGGCAAGCCGACCCGCGTCGGCCGTAAGGTCGTCGAAGGTCCGGCGGGCGACCGCCGCATCGTGCGCGTGAGCAAGGTTTCGGGCACCGTCCTCGACTGAGGCGGTGGGAAGGACATCCGACATGGCCAAGAAAAAGGGTGCCGCGGACGCCGGCAGCAACGGCGACCGCACTGGCAACGGCAAGATGCCTGCAGGCTACGTGCCTCGGCTCAAGCGCCTCTATCGCGACGAAGTCGTCGGGAAGCTCTCCAAAGAGTTCTCGATCGGCAACGTGATGGCGGTGCCGAAGCTCGAGAAAGTGAACCTCAACATCGGCCTCGGCGAGGCGAGTCGCAACTACAAGTTGCTCGAGACCGCCCAACAGGAGCTGTCCGCGATCAGCGGCCAGCACGCCACCATCACGCGCGCGAAGAAGTCGATCGCCGGCTTCAAGCTGCGTGAAGGGATGGCGATCGGGACCCGCGTCACGCTGCGCGGCGACCGCATGTGGGAATTCCTCGACCGGCTGATCACCACCGCGCTGCCGCGCGTCCGCGATTTTCGCGGTGTCCCGACGAAGTCGTTCGACGGGCGCGGAAATTGGACTCTCGGCATTCGCGAGCACACCATTTTCCCGGAGGTCGACGGCAGCAAAGTCGACGCCATCAAGGGATTGAACGTCACGGTCGTCACCACTGCCGAGAACGATGAGCAGGCCCTCTACCTGCTGCGCGAGCTGGGCATGCCTTTCGTCCGCCCCGAGTCGGGCGGCCGCGGGCGCTGACAGGCGAACGGCAACGACCGAACGAGACTCGACCCGAGGTCGGACGCCGCGCCGCGCCCGCCCCGAGGGAGAACACATCATGAGCATGACCGATCCCATTGCGGACCTCCTGAGCCGGATTCGCAATGCATTGCTGGCCAAGCACGACCGCTTGGACGTCCCCGCCTCGAAGCTGAAGCGGAACATCCTCGAGCTGCTCAAGCGCGAGGGCTATATCGACGATTACGAAGTCATCGAGCAGACGCCGCAGAACGCGCTGCGCATCTACCTGCGCTATAGCGAGCAGGGAGTGCCGGCCGTGCGCCGCCTGTCGCGGGTGTCGAAGCCGGGTCGTCGGGTCTACCGCGGCGCCGACGACATCAAGCCGGTCTTGAACGGCCTCGGCGTCGCCATCGTCTCCACGTCGCA
>JBCBCF010000379.1:0-3175 GCA_038530905.1 Acidobacteriota bacterium | reverse complement strand
CAGCGTCAGATACTCGCTGACGTCCGGGCTGGCGCCATCGAAGAGAAACCGCGATCGCTGAGCGGCCACGCGCAGATCCGGCGCGCCCGCCTCCTGAGCCGACATCGAGCCCAGCAGCCGGAGTCCCGGCCAGCGCCGACAATAGTGCTCACCGGGTTCGATGCCGAGAGGGATCGGCAGGGCGGTCATATTGAGGACCTTCGACAGTCGAAAGGTCTCGCGCCCGACGCGATGGCTGAAGCGCAGAAAGTACATGTCGCGGAAGCCAAAGACCCCCGGCAGCACTTGACTCAGGCGATAGAAGAACGTCTCAGGCGTCGTCCTGTGGCGCAGCAGAAGATCGAGGAACGCGTCGCTCGACCATCGAGGACGGGCGAAGAGCTGCTCGAGGCCTGCGACGAGCACCGGCTTCTGGATCAAGAGGGCGCCGGAAAAGTAGGCCGCCGAGAAGTCGTTGATCACCCGATCGAACGACTCGACCTCGAGATGGACCGACGTCGTCGAGCGTTCGTCCAGCCCGAGAACGCGATAGCCCAACTCGCGACCGAGGGCGAAGGCCTTCTGCGACGCCTGCAGTCGAGGATTGATCAATAGCGTCGAGCTTCCTCGCGAGCCGGCGCTCGGCACCCACACGGACCGGAGATCCGCCAGCTCCGGATAGCGATCGATCGGAAGATCCTCGACCCGATCTCCCAGCTCACCTTCGAACACCTGCTGGAGCTCGTCGGCCCGGAGGACCTCCCTGCCGCTCCACCCGCGCGCCTCGAGCCAGTCGGCCGCACGCCGCTCGATGTCCTCGAAGTGGTTGCCGTGGAGCTGCTGGTACGAGCGCAGCGCCGCGAAGAGAAACTGCTCCGTCCGCAGGTCGTAGGTCCGCCCAACTTCGAGGAACGTGCGCAGGAGCGCGCCGGCTTTCGCCGGCACCTCGGTCACCAGCTGCACGATCGACTCCGGCTCGAGACCGAAAAAGTGGAACGGAAACTCCTGCAGAAACGGGGAGGCAAAAAGCTCCCGGACCGGATCGAGATCGCCGCTCATCTTCGGCGACACGAGCTCGTCGTAGGACACCTCGAGAGCCCGCGCGATCTGCAGGATCTTCTCCGTCTTCGGGTATTTGCGCCCCTTTTCGATCTCGCTCAGGTAGGAGACCGACATGCCGGCAGCCTGCGCGGTCTCTTTGAGCCCCAGCCCGCGCTCCTGGCGAAACTGCCGCAGCTTGACACCGAGGATGTAGCGGAGGCTCTCGGGATTGAGGTCTTCCATGCGCAAAAGGCGGGCAATCGGGAACGGGCACCGGGCAACGAGCGGTCGACTGGGAACGCGAGAAAAGCCTAGCACTCCGCGCCGCCCGGCTGGCCCAGGCGCAAAATCGAGATTAGCGAAGTTTCGCTATTGACACGCTTCTCGCTGCCAGCTACATTCAATGCCGCACCGCGGCTTCATTCGCCGCTCTTCAGATCTTCATCGTCCGCCGCCCGCCGCCGCCCGAAGGAGACCCCTCGATGCTGCCAATTGCCGCTCCAGCCGCCCCTGCCGCCACTCCGACCCTCGACACCTGGCATCGGCTGGGCGAGGGTGTCCTCTTGTCGCCCGGGGCCCGGTCCGATGCGGCAAGCGAGGTGCTGACTGAAGAGCTGGTCCAGCTGGTCGCGACCCTTCACCGCGAGCTGGACGACGAGCGGCGGACACTCTTGGCCCGACGCGAGGAGCGACAGGCGCGCTGGGACGCCGGCGAGCTGCCGGCCTATCTCGATCGCGGCTCCGAGGCGGTGACCGGCGACTGGGCGGTGGCCGACGTGCCGGCGGATCTGCAGCGGCGGCGGGTCGAGATCACCGGCCCGGTGAACGATCCGAAGATGGTCATCAAGATGCTCTCGCGCAACGACGAAGGGCATCGCGCCGATACCGCCATGCTCGACTTCGAAGATTCGATGAAGCCGGCCTGGGTCAACGTGATCGCGGGCGTGTGCAACGTCCGGGACGCGATCGCCGGTCGCCTCACCTTCGTCAAGCCGGGTCGCGGCGGCGCCCCCGACAAGGTCTACGCCCTCGATCCAGCCGACATGGCGAAGCTGATGGTGCGGGTGCGCGGCCTGCACCTCGAGGAGTCGAACCTGCGCGTTGACGGCCGCCCGGTCGCCGGTGGCCTCTTCGACTTCGTCGCCTGCATGGTGCACGCCGCTCGGACCCAAGCCGAGCGAGGGGAGACGCCGACCTTCTACGTGCCGAAATGCGAGCACCACGAAGAAGCCGCATGGTGGAACCGCCTCTTCGTGCGGTGCCAGGACGCCCTCGGTCTCGAGTGCGGCACGTTGCGCGCGACCTTCCTCATCGAGACGCTGCCGGCGGCCTTCCAGATGGAAGAGATCCTCTTCGCCTTCCGCGAGCACGCTGCCGGCCTCAACGTCGGCCGCTGGGACAAGATCTTCAGCGACATCAAGGTCCTCAAGATGCACCCGGATCGGGTGATGGCCGATCGTTCGTCGATCGGCCTCAATCGGCCATGGATGCGCGAATACGCCATGCGCCTCATCGCCGTATGCCACCGCCGCGGTGCCTACGCCATCGGCGGCATGGCGGCCTTCACGCCCGGCCGGACTCCCGACCTGCGACGCCACCAAACGTCGAAGGTCCTCGAGGACAAGCGGCTCGAGGCCGAGATGGGTCATGACGGCTGTTGGGTCTCGCACCCCTACTTCATCGGCCCGGCGCTCTCGGCTTTCGAGCATGACCATCAGCTCGACGTGCAGCATGCCGATCGCGACCTGACGCCGGACCTGCTGCCGCGCGCCACCTCACCGCGCACGCTCGATGGCCTGCGGACCAACGTGCGCGTCGGCATCGCCTATCTCGAGGGCTGGCGGCGTCAGCTCGGCTGCGTGGCCTGGGATGACCTGATGGAAGACCTTGCGACGCTCGAGATCTCGCGCGCGCAGGTTTGGCAGTGGCTCCACCACGGTGTCGAGCTCGACGCGGCGGGTGGCAACGGCGGCACCGGACGGGGGGGTCACCTGGTCGACGAGGGCCTCGTGCATCAGGTCTTCGAAGAAGAGCTGCGCCGCATCCATGCCGAGCTCGACGAGCAGCTTGACTCGGGCGTCGACGCGGTCAAGGCCGCCTTCTCAGGCCAGCTCGGAGGCGGTGGCGAGGAACGGGCGGAACTCGCGCTCGAGGA
>JBCBCF010000378.1:0-3175 GCA_038530905.1 Acidobacteriota bacterium | reverse complement strand
GCCTCCCGCGCGCAGACGATGGCCGAGCTGCGAGGCTGGGAGCGCCTGATCGCCCTACAGCTCGAGTATTCGCTCGTCACCCGCGACATCGAGCACGAGTTCGTCGGTCTCGGCACGCAGCTCGGGATGGGCGTGATCGCCTGGAGCCCTCTGGCCAGCGGCCTGCTCTCGGGCAAGTACCGCCCGGGCGAGGCCGGCGAGGGACGGCTCGCGCAGCTCAAGGATTCTGGTAATCCAGCGTTCGAGAAGTTCACCGAACGCAATTGGGCGATCGTCGCCGAGCTGGAGCGGGTGGCCGAAGACGTCGATCGCAGCATGGCGCAGGTCGCGATGCAGTGGGTGGCGCGTCGACCCGGTGTGGCCTCGGTGCTCATCGGCGCCAGCAAGCTGCACCAGCTCGAGGACAACCTCGCAGCGCTCGATCAAGAGCTGCCGGCGGAGCTGCTCGAACGCCTCGACGCCGCGAGCGTGCAGGACCCGCCGTTCCCCTACACGTTCTTCACACTCGGCATGCAGGCGATGCTGACCGGCGGCGCGACGGTCGGTGACGAGCCGGCCGACTATCGTCGCCCGCTGCTCCTCGACGCAGAGCCGGCGGGCGTGGAATAGGCCGCAGGGGAGCAACCCCCTGTGGCATGCTGTATTAGCATGACATTTGGAGATCTGCGTGCCGCTCTCGCCATCGTCCGCCGTTCGTCCTGCCGCCGTCGCGGCGCTGGCGCTGCTGTGCGCCGCCTGCTCGAGCCGCCTGCCGCCTGCCGACGGCGCCTCGACGCTCGGACCTCCGCACGACCGTCGAGCGGCCGTCGAGGCGCAGCTTTCCCGCATCGAGGTCGCCGATGCCGAATCGTCCGATGTCGGCGTGGCGCGCCTGCGGATCGCGCCGACGGACGCTCCGGTCGACCTTTCGGGCGTCGCGGCGCGGGCCGAGGCGCTGTTGCGACGCGACGCCCGCGCCGAGGCGCTCGAACTGCTTCTCGACGCGGCCGGGGCGGTCGCGGTCGAGCCAAGAGGCCTTGAGCCGCGCGCCTGGTGGCTTCTCGGCCGTCAACTGGATCGAGCTGGTTCCCTCGACGCCGGCCTGGAGGTGTTTCGAGTTCTCGTCTCGACCTGGCCGACGCCTCAGCATCGCGCCGTGATCGCCCGCGCTTTAGTGCGTCGCGGCCGGCATGGCGAAGCGGCGGCGGCGTGGCGGGCGGTGTTCGAGGCGACCGGCGATGGAGCCCTGCGAGACGAAGCGCAGCGCGGCCTAGTCGCCTCCCGCCTGCGCGCCGGCCTCGCGGTCGATCCCTCGTGGATCGACCGGCTGCCGCAGCCGCTGCGCACCCTGGCCGAAACCGGCGAGCCGCCGCGCGCCCGCGTCGAGACGCTCGACGCTCTCGAGGCCGCGCGGCGTTTCGACCTCGGATTAGAGGTGCGCATCGACGCCGGCGGTGCCGGCGAGGCGGCCGAGCCGTCCGTGGCGGCGGCCGGGGACACGATCCTCGTCAGCTGGAATGACGCGCGCGATCCCGACGATTCCGACCGCTGGCGCCTTGGTGTCGGCCAGAGCGTCGACGGCGGCGCAACCTGGTCCGACAGGCTGCTGCGCGAGCCGCAGCCGCCGGCACAGGATGGCGACCCGATGACCGCCGCTGATCCCCGGACCGGCGATCTATGGCTCGGTGGCATTCAATTCGGCGGCGGAGGGCAGGTCTTCGTTGCCCGCCGACCGGCCGGCGGGCCGCTGGGCCCGCCGGTGATCATCGCCAGCGGCTCAGGTTTCGACAAAGGCTGGATGGAGGCGGGTTCACCGCCGGGCGACCCGAGCGCAACGCGTCTCTACGTCACCTACAGCTTCCCCAACTCGCTGCAGCGCTCGACCGATCGCGGCGCCACCTGGTCAGCCGCGGTCGCTCTCGATCCGAACGGCCTTGGCTTTTTGCCTCGCGCTCGGGCCGACGGTGAGCTGATGATCGGCTATTTCGAGCTTGAGGGCTTCGGCGTCGGCGACGAGATGCGCCTGCAGCGAAGCATCGACGGGGGCCAGAGCGTCGGAGCACCGCGGGTGGCGGCGACGCGCATGGACGTCTGGGATCTGCAGGACGGCTCACGCGCCGCCGGCGACTTCCGCCTGCCGACGATCCCTTCGTGGGCCGTCGACCGCCACGACGGGACGCTGTACCTGGCGTATTTCGACACGACGAATCTGGTCGATGGGCAGGCCAATCTCGACGTCTACTTCAGCCGATCCGTCGACGACGGCGTGTCCTGGTCGACGCCGCGCGTGATCCACGGCGACGGCGCGCCTCCGGGCGATCAATTCTTCCCGTGGATCGAGGTCGACGCCGCGGGAAGGCTTCACGCTGTCTATTTCGACAGCCGCCACACCATTCAGTCCGACAACGTCGAGAACGGGCTCTTTGACGTCTACTACGCGACCAGCGGCGATCGAGGCGACTCTTGGACAGAGGTCCGGCTGACCACCGACTCGTTTGGCACGGGCGGTCTCGACTGGCCGGTGCGGGCGCAATTTCTTGGCGACTACCTCGGCCTGACGGCCACCGACGACGGGGTCCTCGTCGTCTACCCGCGATCGAGCGGGGCCGACCTCGACCTCTTCGCCCGGCGCATCGCGTTGAACCTGCTCTTCGCCGATGGTTTCGAGCGCGGCGATCCCACCGCCTGGTCGTCCTCGACGCCCTGAGGTCCCAACGCGCGGATCGCGCAGGCGCACGTGAGAGGATTCGAGGCGTCGTGCGGCCCTCGATCCTCTTCGCGCCTGAGCGCATCGTGACGCTCCCTGGTCCACTGTCGACCGCCGGAGGCACGCCGCCGCGGATGGTGCGAGGGCGCCGAACGTGAAGTTCCTCGGCAGCCAGCTCACGTACCTGCTGACCGAGCGGGAGACGCGGCGCAACCTCAAGGCGCTCGCGCAATTCCTTGCCTTCTTGCTGCTCGTGATCGTGATCTTCTCGATCGCGTTTCACGTCATCATGGAGCGGGTCGAAGGGCGGTCGTTCTCTTGGATCACGGGGCTCTATTGGACTTTGACCGTGATGAGCACGCTGGGCTTCGGCGACATCACGTTCGAAAGCGATGTCGGGCGACTGTTCAGCGTCGTGGTGCTGCTTTCCGGCATCGTCCTGCTGCTGATCGTCTTGCCGTTCGCCTTCATTCGCTTTTTCTACGCGCC
>JBCBCF010000377.1:0-3181 GCA_038530905.1 Acidobacteriota bacterium | reverse complement strand
CGAGCTCCTCTGCCGCCGCTTCGAGGATGTGTCGCTCGAGCGCCTGCGCGCGCTCGGCGCCGATCTTTGGTGGGCGTCACCGCCCTGCCAGCCGTTCACCGTCCGCGGCCTGCGCCGAGACCTTGAGGATCCGCGCGCCGCCACGTTCCGCCTCCTGGTTGAGCGTCTCAGCATGCTCCAGCCTCGCTGGTTCGCGCTCGAGAACGTCGCGGGCTTCGAGGACTCGGCGGCGCATCGGCTGCTGCGCGACGCGCTCGACACCGCCGGCTACGCCACGCCCGTCGAGCGCGTGCTCTGTCCGAGCGCCCTCGGCTGGCCGAATCGCCGGCCTCGGTTCTACCTGGTGGCGAGCCGGGAGGCCGATGGAGCGAGCGAGATCGAGCGAGCCGAGCCGGCCGCCCGTGTCGAGCTGCGCGATCTGGTGGATCCCGCTGCGGACCGCGATCCGACCCTCGTGCTCGACGAAACAACGCGGCGCCGATACCACCAGGCGCTCCATCTCGTCGATCGACGCGACGACGACGCCGTCAGCCGATGCTTTACGTCCGCCTACGGCCGCTCGATCGTGCGCAGTGGCTCGTATCTCCGACGCCCCGACGGCAAAGTGCGCCGCTTCTCGCCGCGCGAGATCGCCCGGCTCCTCGGCTTCCCCGAGACCTTCGGATGGCCGGACGGTCTCAGCGTGCGACGGCGCTCCGCCCTTCTCGGCCGCAGCCTCTCGCTCGTCGCGGTGCGGTCCGTGCTGGCCGTCATTCCCGGCATCGACGGCCCGGTCTGCGGACTGTCACCGCTTGAACGCCCCGCCGTGTCGCCCGTCGACCTCGCTTCGTGACCCTGTCTGCGGCCGGCGTCGTCGTCCTCGGCAGCGGCTGGTTGATCGCCGTTCTGCTCGTCGTCATCTTGTGGAGCCAGCGGACCCAGCGGCGGGTCGACATCCGCCCGCCGCACCGCCCACAGGAGATCGCGCAGTCCATGCGACCGGTCGAGGCCCTGGTCGACGGCTGGCTGGTGGATGGCAACGCGGTCGAAGTCCTCCAGAACGGCGATGCGTTCTTTTCGCGTCTGATCGACAGGATCGACGCCGCGCAGCATCACGTTCACTTCGAGACCTACGTTTGGTGGAAGGGCGAGATCTGCAATCGGCTAGGGGCCGCCCTGTGCCGCCGCGCCGAAGACGGCGTCGACGTTCGATTGCTGCTCGACGCGTTCGGTTCGATGACGATCGACGACGCCCTGCTCGAATCGATGCGTGACGCCGGCTGCCGAGTCGTTATGTACCACCCGTTTCGGCTGCGCACGCTCGGCCGTCTCAACAAGCGCGATCATCGCAAGGTGGTGGTGGTCGACGGGCGGATCGGCTTCGTTTTCGGCCAGGGGATCGCTACCCGCTGGGAAGGCGACGCGCAGGATGCCGACCACTGTCGCGACACCGGCCTCGAGCTGACCGGGCCGGTCGTCGCCCGCCTGCAGTCGGCGTTTGCACGCCAGTGGATGGAGGCCTCGGAGGAGGTGTTGATCCAGACGTCCTATTTCCCTGCGCTCGAGGCGACGGGTGACATCCCGGTTCACGTGATCGCCAGCTCGCCGCGCGGCGGGGTCTCGGAAGTGGCCCTCCTCTTTCGCCTGATGCTGTCGTCAGCTTCGCGCGAGGTGTGGGTGCAGACTCCCTATTTCTCGCCCGGCCTCGATGTCGTCGCGCTCATCGTTGCGGCCGCAGGCCGCGGGGTCGACGTTCGGCTGATGCTGCCCGGCGAGCCCACCGACGTCGCCTGGGTGCGTCGCTCCGGCCAGCACCTCTACGAACGCCTGCTGGCAGCCGGCGTGCGGATCTTCGAATTTCGCCGGACGATGCTGCACCAGAAGATCTTGTTGGTGGACGGCAAGTGGGCCCACGTGGGCTCGACCAATTTCGACGAGCGCTCGTTCGACATCAACGCCGAGCTGAGCGTCGGCGTCCTCGATCAGGGCGTCGTGGCGGAGCTCCGCAGCGCGTTCGAGAATGACCTGCAGGACGCCGACGAGCGACTCCTCGACTCCTGGCGCACGCGAAGCTGGCTCGATCGCACGATCGACCGGCTGGCCTTCGCAGCACACCAGCAGCTGTGAGCACCGCTCGACGTTCAGCGACCTCGAGCGTCTCCACGCCGGGCGTCTCCACGCCGGGCGTCGCCGCGCCGGGCGTCGCCACGCCGGGCGTCGCCACGCCGGGCGGTTGCGAGATGGGCCAGCAGACCGGCGACGGCGACGTCGGGATCTGAGACCTCGCCCTTGATCTGAAGCTCGGTCTCGAGCACCCGCCACGGCAAACGAGCCACGACCTGGCGATCCAGCGCCGAAGCGGCGAGATACGCCTTGTGAAGTCGGAACGGATGCAAGCCGGCGAGCGGGTTCTTGCCACCGCTCGGAGACTCGGCCTGGAGCGCCGGCGCCCACCGACTCTTGAACGTGCCGTAGGAGCGCACGCCCGCCGGCACGCCCGCCAGTCGTGCCATGCCGGCGACGGCGGTCAGATGACGGCAAAAGCCGGCGAGCAAAGCGAAGAAGGAGAGCCGAGCCTGCATCGGCTGGTCGGCCGCCTCGATCAGGCGCCGATAGCGCGCCACCGCTTCCCCGGCGCGGCCGGCACCGACCGCGTCGAGGATCTGCCATACGTCCTCTTCACCGCGGTCCTTGACCGTCTCGACAACCAGCTCAGCGTCAATCGAGCGGGCGCCGCGGCCGCGAGCCAGCGCCGCCAGCTTCCGATATTCGCCGGCGAAGCGGGCGGTCGACTCGCCACGCGCACGCTTGTCCCGAAAGTCTTTGCCTTGGCGCAGTGTCCGCTCCGCCAGCAGGCGGCGGGCCGACGGTCCCAGGCCGACACCGGTCTCTCGCTCGAGCTCTTCGACCAGCCCAGCGAGACCCTGCCACTCGCCGCTCTTGGTGGCCTCGATCGTCTCCACCTCGAGCACAGCACCGGCCGCCCCGAGCGCCGCAACCACGGGATGCTGCGCCGCCGCGGAGCGTTCGACCAGGATCAGGTGGTGATGGGCCGGCATGCCGCCGTCGATCAGCTGAGCGAGCCCGGCCAGGTCGTCTTCGGCATGGCCCTGGAGCCCAGCGCGGCGCGCCGCATCGAGCAAAGGAACCAACTCCTCGCGCACGGTGGCGACCTGCTTCTTGCCGCGTCCCCGAGGCTTCG
>JBCBCF010000376.1:0-3183 GCA_038530905.1 Acidobacteriota bacterium | reverse complement strand
CGGCAGCTATGAGCTGCTGCGCCGCTGCGTTGACGCGTCGGGCCTGCCGGCGATCGCGAAGGAATTCGTGGTCGATCCCGTGCAGCTCCGCTGGGCGCAGGACGCGGGCGCCTCGGCGGTGCTCCTGATCGCCGCGCTCTATGACGCTGCGACGCTCCGCTCGCTGGCCGTCGAGGCGCGTCGCCTCGGCCTGGTGCCGCTCGTCGAAGTGCATGACACGGACGAGCTGGCGCGGCTCGAGGGAAGCACCTGGGAGCTCGTTGGCGTCAACAATCGCGACTTGCGGACGTTTCGGGTCGATCTCGACACGTCGCGGGCGCTGCTGCCTTTGCTGCCGACCGGCGCCCTGTGCGTGGCCGAGAGCGGGATACATCGCGGCGACGATCTGCGCTCGCTCGCGGTCGCCGGCTTCGATGCGTTCCTGATCGGCGAATCGCTGCTGCTCGCCGACGATCCGGCCGCCAAGCTGCAGGAGCTGCGCGGTGCCTGAGGCGGTCGCTGCTGTGCGCCCGCGCGTCAAGATTTGCGGCATCGTCGACGTCGACGACGCAGTGGCCGCGGCGCGCCTCGGCGCAGACTTCCTGGGCCTGAACTTTCACCCGCCCAGCCCGCGATCGCTCGACGTCGAGATGGCGGCGCAGCTCGTGCGCGAGACGCGCGCGCGCCTCACCGGCTCTGCCTCGCCTCGCTGGGTCGGTGTCTTTGTCGCCCAAGGACCAAGCGAGATCGAAGACATCGCCGACCGTGTCGGCCTTGATCTCATGCAGTTCCACGGCAACTACGGGCCCGACGACGTCGCCGCCGTCGCTTCGCGAGCGGTCGTCGCCCTGCGCGTGCGCGAGCGCCTGGACGAGATCGATCTCACGCCCTGGCTTGAGCTCGATCCGTGGGCCTTCCTGATCGATGCCCGACATCCGACGCTCTACGGCGGCAGCGGCCATCGCTGGGACGTCGCGAGCCTGCGCGCCTCGCCGCTCGCCGAACGCCGCACCTTCATCGCCGGCGGTCTGCGACCGTCGAACGTCGCGGCTGCCGTCGCCGCAGCGAGGCCATGGGGCATCGACCTGGCCTCGGGCGTGGAGAAGCCTCCGACCTCATCCGCGGCCCCAGGCGGCCGCCCCCGCAAAGACCCCGAGCTGCTGGCGCGGCTCTTCGAGGAGATCCACCATGGTTCGACGCCAAGCGCGGCCTGATGCTAAGGGCTACTTCGGGCCCTACGGCGGCCGCTTCGTTCCGGAAACGCTCATGGCGCCGCTCGAGGAGTTGGCGAGGGCGTACGACAAGACGAGTCGCAAACGCTCGTTCCGCGCCGAGCTGCGCGATCTCCTGGTGCACTACGCCGGCCGGCCGACGCCGCTCTATTTTGCGCGCCGCCTCACCGAACGTCTCGGCGGCGCGGCGATTTGGCTGAAGCGCGAGGATCTGCTCCACACCGGCGCTCACAAGCTCAACAACGCGATCGGCCAGGCGCTTCTGGCGCGCACGATGGGCAAAGAGCGGGTGATCGCCGAGACCGGTGCCGGTCAGCACGGCGTGGCGACCGCGACCGCAGCGGCTCTTCTCGGTCTCGACTGCGTGATCTACATGGGCGAGGAGGACACCGAGCGTCAGCGCCTCAACGTGCACCGCATGCGGCTCCTCGGCGCTGAGGTGCGGGCGGTTACTTCGGGCAGCCGGACGCTGAAGGACGCGATCAATGAGGCCCTGCGCGATTGGGTCACGAATGTTCGCTCGACGCACTACATCCTCGGCTCGGTGCTTGGTCCGGATCCGTATCCCCGCATGGTGCGTGACTTCCATCGGGTGACCGGCGAGGAAGCGCGTCGTCAGCTCAAGCAGCAGGCCGGCACGGCGTCGCCGGACGTCGCGGTGGCGTGTGTCGGCGGCGGGTCGAACTCGCTCGGCCTGTTCACCGCCTTTCTCGAGGATCGGCGCGTGCGGCTGATCGGTGTCGAGGCGGGCGGGCGCGGTCCGGCGGCGGGCGATCATGCGGCGCGTTTCTCAGGCGGCTCGCTCGGCGTGTTGCACGGCACGCGCACCTGGCTGCTGCAGGACGGCGACGGTCAGATCGGCACGACGCACTCGGTCTCGGCCGGCCTGGACTACCCGGCGGTCGGCCCTGAGCACGCGCTGCTCTTCGACGAGGGCCGCGTCGAGTTCACCAGTGCCACCGACGCCGAAGCGATCGACGCGTTCCATCTGCTGTCGGAGACTGAAGGGTTGCTCCCGGCACTCGAGACCGCACACGCACTGGCTCACGTCAAGCGGCTCGCGCCGAAGCTGTCGAAGAAGGCGATCGTGCTCGTCAATCTCTCGGGTCGCGGTGACAAGGACGTCGAGACCGTTCTCGCCTATGAGGCGAAGATCAACGGGGCCGAAACCGATCCGCGGGCACAGCACCCGGCGGCGCTCAAATGGTCCGACGACACCGACGCCGAGGAGGACGTCCATTGAGCGCCATCGACGACGTCTTCCAGCGCTGCCGAGCCGACCGGCGCGCGGCCTTCATTCCGTTCCTCGTCGCCGGCGACCCAAGCCTCGAAACCACCGGTGAGCTGATGCGAGCGATGGTCGACGGCGGCGCGGACATGATCGAGGTCGGCGTGCCCTTCAGCGATCCAGTCGCCGACGGACCGACCATCCAGGAGGCTGCGCAGCGCGCGCTCGACGCGGGCGCCAGCCTTTCGGGCATCCTGCGGGTCATCGCTCAACACCGCGATCAGCTAGGCGTGCCGATCGTCTTGTTCACCTATTTCAATCCCATCCATCGGCGCGGCGTCGAGCATTTCGCCGAGCAGGCTGCCGCGTCCGGGGTCGACGGTGTGCTCTGTGTCGACCTGCCGCCGGAGGAAGCGGCTCACGAGCTGCTGCCGGCACTGCGGCGCCACAGCCTCGACACCATCTTCCTGCTCGCTCCGACGAGCGGCAAAGAGCGGATTCGCTCGGTCGCGGCGCACAGCTCCGGCTTCGTTTACTACGTGTCACGCACCGGCGTCACCGGCGCCCGCGACGCGCTGCCGAAAGAGCTGGTGAAGGAGACGCGCCGTCTCCGCCGGCGCCTCGATGCACCGCTGTCCGTCGGCTTCGGGATTTCGACGCCCGAGCAGGTAGAGGCGGTCGCCCGCGTCGCCGACGGGGTTGTGGTTGGCAGCGCCTTGGTCTCGCTCATCGCCGAGCACGCCG
>JBCBCF010000375.1:0-3188 GCA_038530905.1 Acidobacteriota bacterium | reverse complement strand
CCGGAAGTTGCCGCGCGACAGGCGCATCGGCTCGACGCCTTCGTCGCGCATCCGTGCGCTCGCCAGAGAGACGTCGAGGACGAGATCGAGGCCTCCGCGGGAGCGGACGGACTCGGTGTCGAGATGCGGCGCCGGCTGAGGATCCTCAGCCGCGCGCTCCCGGGCCGGCACGCGGAAGGGTGCCAGCGCCTCGGTGGTGACAATCCACGGCGACATCGAGGTCAGAAAGCTCTTGGCCAGGAACGGCCCGAGCGGCTGGTATTCAAACGCCTGAACGTCGCGAGCCGACCAGTCGTTGACCAGGCAATAGCCGAAGATCTGACCCTCGGCATCCTCGATGGCGATCGGCGCGCCGACGGCGTTGCCGGCGCCGACGAAGAAGCCGACCTCCAGCTCGTAGTCGAGCCGCGCGGTCGGCCGGTAGGTCGGCGCCGTGGCGTCGGGCGTCTTGACCAGGCCGCGCGGGCGGCGCACGGGCGTGCCCGACAGCACGACCGATGAGGCGCGCCCGTGGTAGCCGATCGGGAGATGCTTGTAGTTGGGCAGCAGCGGATTGTCGGGCCGAAAAAGAGAGCCGACGTTGCGCGCATGGTCGATCGAGCAGTAGAAGTCCGTGTAGTCGCCGATGTCGACCGGCAGCGCCAGCTCGACGTCCTCGAGGTCGTGGTGGATCACGCGCTCGCGCACGGCGACATCCGCCCGCGCGTCGAGGGCGGCGACCAGCGCCCGGCGCAGCGCCGAGACCACCTCGGCATCGAGCGACATGAGCGCGTTGAGCGTCGGCGCGGCGCAGGCTTGCGTCGCGACGTCCAGCAGCTCGTCTTCCTCGACCGAGGACAGGACGCCAGCCTCGGCCGTGGCCCAGACGTCGATCACTTGGTTGCGGATGCGCACACCGACCCGCTCGGCTTCGGTGCCGGCGGCGCGGTACATGCCGAACGGCAGGTTCTGAATCGGAAAATCGGCGGCGTCGCCGGTTGCCGGCTCGGCGTCGAGCCAGCTCGTGAGCTCGGGATCGTGGGTGGCGTTGGTCTGGGTCATCGAACTCTCCCGCGCGCAGAGCGCGACATGGTCGGTGGCTCTCGAGACGGGCCGACGCACCGCGCGGAGGCGATGCCGGCTGGAGGTCAGATCAGGTGCAGAGCACGCAAATCGTCGACCGGCTCGGCGAACGAGCACGATCCGAACGAGCGCGCGAAGGTCGTGCGGCTGTGGGCGATCTCGTCGGCGGACAGGCGGTGGCCGCGCCATGAGACACCAACCGACGAAAAGTCGAGGGTGGAGGCGTGCGGCTCGGCCAAGAGCTCTTTGAGCTCCGAGCTGTTCGGGCCGCCGTGCTGGGCCCAGGCCGCCGCGAGGAAGAGCGTCAGGAAGCCGTGCATGCGACCGTGCGGAGGCGCCGGGTCGTAGGTCAGCGCGTAGTCGCCGGCGACCGGATGGTGCAAGCCGGCCGTGGCCTTGAAGGCGACGCCGGCCTCGGCGGCCGCGCGCACGAAGTGCACGACCTCGCCGACCGACGGGATCTCGTCGGCCCGCACGCTGCCGGTGCGGATCTTGGCCGCCAGACGCTGCGGGCGCCCGGCGGCATGCTCGGCGAGGGCCGCCATCGCCGGGCGCGGATCCTCGCCCGCCGGTAGCTCGACAAAGAGTTCAACATCCGGGAAGACCTCGGCTTGACGCGCGATCGCCTCCACGTCCGCCGCTCGGCTTTCGACCGCCTCGACCGTCGCCAAACCGTCAAGCCGTACGGCGGCGGTGTCGAGCGCCCGACGTCCGGCAGCGGGATCGTCGCCGACCAGCACCGACAGGCGCCAGGGCCCGTCGTCGGCCCGCCAGCTCCGCTCGAGCGCCTGCTCGAACGCGTCGAGGCGCCCGGCCGGCACGATGAAGCGCGCGAGGATCCAGGAATCGGGGCCGTGCAGATGGCGCGCGTAGTGAGCGACGGCCGTCTCCATGTCGAGGCCGGCTGGCGGAAACAGGCCGGCGTAGTCGACGAGGTCGCCGATCAGCCGCTGGATGGGACGGGAGACCATGGGTGAGATCTTAGCGGCGCCCTGCGAGGTGCTCAACCGAGTCGGCGCGATGGCGCAGGGCCTCGAGCTCGGTCTCGAGCGCCAGGCGCTCTCTCTCCAGGGCCGCTCCGCGGATCGACGCCGCCACCTGGCGCGGGGCGCCGACCGCCACCGCCACCCGGGCGAACGGCTTCGGCACCAGCAGACGATCCCAGGAGCGGAGGCGCCAGGCGCGGTCGGCAGCGAAGCCGAACGGCAGGATCGGCGCCGACGAGGCCTGCGACAGCACCAGGGCCCCGGGCTTGGCGACCCGAGCGGGCCCCTTCGGGCCGTCGGGGATCAGGATCGGCGAGGAGCCGCGCCGCGCAATGGAGCGGTGCAGCGAGCGCATCGCCGCCAGGCCACCGCGGGTGGACGAGCCGCGCACGGTCTCGACCCGCCAGGCGGCGGCCACGCGCGTCACCAACTCGCCGTCGCGCGACTGACTGGCCAGAAGCGTGATCGGAAAGCCCGCCCGATGCATTCGGCGGTAGAGCAGATGCGCCGCGGCGACGGTTCCCTCGTGCCAGAACGAGAG
Source organism: Acidobacteriota bacterium (assembly GCA_038530905.1). Lineage (GTDB taxonomy): Bacteria > Acidobacteriota > Thermoanaerobaculia > Multivoradales > J023 > JAUIJL01. The sequence goes on along the minus strand of JBCBCF010000375.1, from coordinate 599 downwards.
CAGGACGGGCCGACGCGCCGTGACGACCTCACGCAGGGTTGCCTCTCCCTCGACCACGCGCACCCGCCAGGTCGCGCCCAGAGCAAGCAACAGCCACCGCAGCAGATGCCCGGCGATCGAAAGGAGCGCCCGTCCCGGCTGGCGCGCCGGGTCGAGCAGACGGCGCCGGCTCACTCAGCCCTGGCGCTCGAGGAATGCGAGGACGTCGCCGACCGTGTCGAGCCGAGCCGCCTCCTCGTCGGAGATCTCGATCTTCAGCTCGTCCTCGAGGCGCAGCAACATCTGCAGGGCCTTCGGCGAGTCGATGCCGAGATCGCCCACCAGTTCATGCCGGGCCTCGAGCTCGGCCGCGGGGCGCTCGGAAATTTCGGCCACGATGGCCAAGCCGCGAGTTTGCAGGTCGTTCATGTCAGCGTTCCGTCAGCCGGGGTTCGTCGAGGTCGACGCGGGCAAGCACGTCGAGCTGGCCCGCGAGATAGAGACGGCGCAGCTCGCGCCGCTGAACTTTACCGCTGGTCGTCTTGGGCAGGCGACCGCGGCGGACGAACGCGACGTCAGCGAGGACAATCGAGAGCGCGCGGCCGACCCGCTGTCGGATG
>JBCBCF010000374.1:0-3200 GCA_038530905.1 Acidobacteriota bacterium | reverse complement strand
CGAGCAGGCTCTCGAGGTGCCGGAGCGCGTCGAGAGCCTTCGCCGAGCGCGCCTCGGCTTCGTCGTGGCCGACATGCTCGAGCGTCGACAGGCTGACGATGAGGTCGTAGCGCTCGACGGCCGGGTCGAGGTCGAGGACGTCGACGTTGCGAACGCCCGGTGCCTTCTCGTATTTGTCGACCACCGTCCGCTCGACCGCCGTGAAGGGCGCCAGCACGTGGCCGACTTCGAGAAGGCGATCGCCGGGACGTCGACGGATCTCGTCGAGCGCGAGCGCCAGCTCGACCGCGCGCTCGTTGTCCAGCACGAACGGATGGATGAGGTAGGGCAGCCGCCGCCCGTCCACTTCGAAGGTCCGCGGGCCGAGAAGCCGGCGGGCGGCGAGCCAGAGCGCGCGGTGGACGACGAGCGCGGCGCCGCGGATCGCGCCGGTTTCGCGCAGACGTCGTCTCGCAGCGCGGATCGCCGCGCCGAGGTCGCCGCCGCGGCTCAGAAACGGCACGTCATGCGTTGCCGAGCGGCGAGCGTGGCAGCATCGAGCAGGCGACGATCAGCTCGCGGATGCCGTCGTCCAGCGAGCGCCCAGGCCGCCAGCCGAGCGCCTCGATTTTGACGTTGCTGACCTCGTAATCGCGACGGTCCGGATCGCGCCCGATGTCGCTCTCGAGAATCGTCAGGTCCGGGATGTGCCCTCGGATTCGCTCCGCCAGCTGACGCTTGGTGAGATTGGCGTCCGACAGGCCGACATTGAAGACGCCGTCGCGCATGTCTTGCCAGTGATCGAGGGCGAAGAGAAAGGCCGCGGCGATGTCCCGCACGTGCACGAAGTTCCGGCGGAATCCGCTCTCGAAGAGCACCAGCACCCGCTCTCCCACGGCGCGTCGCACGAAGTCGTTCACCAGGAGATCAAAGCGCATGCGGGGGCTGGTGCCGAAGGCGGTCGCCAGGCGGAAGCTAACCGCCCCGCCGGCGTCGAGCAGCAGGCGCTCGGCCGCGGCCTTGGTGCGGCCGTAGAGCGACACCGGAGCGAACTCGGTGGCCTCCGTGCAGATCGCGTCCGGGCGGGCTCCGTAGCCGCTGTTCGTGTTGGGGAAGAGGATCGGCTGATCGGCCGATCGGAGATCGAGGAGCGTCCGCACGGCGTCGAGATTGAGCTCTTCGGCGAGGCGCGGCTGTCGATCGCAGGCGGGGGCCCCGACCAGCGCGGCGAGCGGGATCAGCACGTCGGCAGCTCGCACCAGCGGGCGCAGCCTCCGCCGATCGCGCGCGTCGCCCCGTTCGAAGGTCAACTCCTTGCGCGTCGCCAGCGGCAGAAGGGAGAGCTGTCCGTAGGCCAGCGGATCGAGAACGATCACCGAGTGTCCGGCGTCGAGCAGGCTCTCGACCAGCACGCTGCCGAGGTAGCCGGCACCGCCGGTGACCAGGATCTTCAACCTTCGCTCCTCACGACGACGTCTCGGTCATGCGCCGCGCGCGGGCTTCCCTCCGGCGCCGGTAGGCGGCCAGGCGCGCGCAGTGGCGCAGGTACTGCCAGAAGACGCGCAGGCTCTGCTTGCTCTCACCGGCCAGCCGCGGTCCGAAAACGATCGGCACTTCGACGAACGGCCGCGGTGCGGACTTGACCACGATTTCGAGGACGATCTTCCAGCCCACGGGGTCGAGGTCGAGGTCGTCGAGGAGGGATCGGCGAACGGCCATCAGACCGGTGGTCGGATCGCTGAGCGGCGCCAGCTCGCGGGCGAAGAAGGCGGCGAAGCGCGACTTCATGCGGCCCCAGAGCGGCCAGTCCCGAAAGCCACCGCCGGGCGTCAGGCGACTGCCGACAGCGAGGTCAGCCCGGCCGCTGCGGACGACCTCGGCGAGGGCCGGCACGGCCGACACCGGATGGCTGCCGTCGGCGTCCATCAGCACGCACACCTCGCCGCGTCCGGCCCGCAGGCCAAAGAGAGCGGCGGTCGCCAGGCCGCGCTCCCCATGTCGCGAAAGAAGGCGCAGCGGCCATCGTTCGGCGAGGTGGCGCGCCACGTCGGCGGTGCCGTCAGGTGAGGCGTCGTCAACGACGACGATCTCGCACGTTAGGCCGGCGGCTTCGACCGTCTCGGCGAGCGACGGCACGAGCCGCGGCAGGCTCGCCGCCTCGCGGTAGGTCGGTAGAACGATGCTGAGATCGGGAGCGGGCGTCGAAGACACGGCGGGTCGGCTGAGCGAGGTGAACAGCCAGCTTGCACGATCCCGGACCGCCTGGCAAGCTGCACACATGGCTGGCCTAGACCGAGCTTCAGAGCGTCCCGCCAGAGGCGGCCCGTGATCCTGTCCGAGGCGCCGCTTCGTCTGAGCTTTTTCGGCGGCGGCAGCGATTTCCCCGAGGTCTTCGCCCACCAGCCTGCCGCCGTCCTGTCGACGGCGATCGAGTGGACGAGTCGGGTGAGCGTGCATCGGCCGCCTCGCGGCGTTGCCGAGTCGCCGCTTCGAGCGGTCCACGAGCGGATTGAGAATTGTCAGCGGGTCGCCGACCTCGCGCATCCGCTGATCCGCTCGGCGCTCGAGCACGCGAGGCTCGAGCCGCCGCTCGAGCTGCACGCCTGGGGCGATCTGCCGTCCGGCCTCGGCCTCGGCTCATCTTCAAGCTTCGCGGTGGCGCTGCTCGACGCGCTGGATGCGCTCGAGGGGCGCGAGCGCTCGCCGCTCGAGCTGGCCTATGAGGCGATCGCCCTCGAGCGGCGAGTCGGCGCCGACGCCGTCGGCTGCCAGGATCAGGCGATCTGTGCGCTCGGCGGGCTGCGCCGTCTCGAGTTTCGCGCTCTCGACGACATCCGCTCCCACGAGCTGCCGATCTCGCCTGCTCGTCGAAGCGAGCTTGAGGCACATCTACTGCTCGTGCGCGTCGGCGCGCGGCGTGCGGCGCCGCGGCTCGAGCGTCGAAAGCTCGAGCGGGTCGAGCGCAATCGTCGCGCCCTCGCCGGCATGGTGGCGCAGGTCGATCGTGCCTGCGATCTTTTGTGCGGTGGCGGGCCGCTGGCCGAGCTGGGCACTATGCTCGATGCTGCGTGGCAGGCCAAGCGGCATCTGGCGGAGGGTGTATCGACGCCGGAGATCGACGCGCTCTACCACCGTGGGCGCGAGGCCGGCGCGCTCGGCGGCAAGATGCTCGGCGCCGGTGGCGGTGGGTTTCTGCTTCTCTTCGCACCCCCGGAGCGCAT
>JBCBCF010000373.1:0-3204 GCA_038530905.1 Acidobacteriota bacterium | reverse complement strand
AGCAGAGCGTTTTCGCTCGTCCGGTGGGTGACGCAGGAGGTTCTTCCATGGCGCGTCGACACGACGCTCGCGACGAGGCGGTCGAAGGCAACGCGCTCCCGGGGCGCTCTAGCACCTGTCCGATCGATCATGCGGAGGCGGGGTTTGCGGCCGACGGCGGGGCGGCCGTCGAGGCTGAGGAGCCATCCGTCGCTGCGGGTTCGGGATCCTTCGTGCGCGCGGGCGAAGCGCCGGGGCCGAGGCCGACTCCTCTTCTCGGATGGCGTGCGGATGCCCTGCGGCTGTTTCGCGATCCGCTCGGACGGATGCTTGTTCTGCGGCGCGAATATGGTCCGCTGGTCCGCTTGGTTCGCGGCGGCAATCGACCGCTCTTCGCAGAAGGGCGTGCCCGCACGTCGCGCGGTGGGGAGCCGGGGACTTATTTTGCGCTGGGCTCGGAGGTGGTTCGCGAGCTGTTGATGCGCTCCGACGACTTCGGCACCAGTCGACCGCCAGGCCCCGATACGCCGAGCTATCGCCGGCTTTCCGAGAATCTCCTCTTCTTCGACGGTGCGCGCCATCGCAGCCGCCGTCGACTGCTGTTTCGCTTCTTCGACCGAGCCCACCTGCGCGCGTACGAAGCGCCGATGCGCGATGCGACGCAGACCCTGCTCGATCGCTGTCACGTCGGGGCGACGATCGACCTGGCGGCAGAGATGCGTCGGCTGTCTCTCGAGATCTCCGGCGCCACGCTCTTCGGGATCGACGCCACCGAGCGCGAAGACAGCCTGGCGCACGAGATGGCGGCGATGATCGACGCGCTCGTGTCGCCGCTGGCGCTGCTTCCGATCGACCTTCCAGGAACGCCGCGTCGCCGTCTGATTCGCCGGATGGACTCGATCGCGGCGCGACTCGACGAGGAAATCGCCCGCCGCGCGAACGCCGAAGGCAACGACTTCTTGACTTGGCTGGTCCGTTCGCAACGTGAGGAGCCGGATCAGATGACCCGCGACGAGCTGGCGGGTCAGAGCTTCCTGATGTTCTTCGCCGGCCATGACACCTCCTGGAAGGCCCTCGCCTGGATCCTCTTCTTGCTCGCCACGCATCCTCGCGTCCAGGACGAGCTCCGGGCCGAGCTGCAGGCCAAGATCGGCGATGGTGCGGTCGGCTTCGACGATGCGTTCCGCCTGCCCGTTCTCGACCGGGTGATCCGTGAGGGTCTGCGGGTGCTGACCCCCTCGGCACTCTTCCCGCGCACCGCCGCTCGCGACACCACCCTCGCTGGCTGTCGCGTCGCGGCCGGCAGCGACGTGGTCTACAGCCCGTTCGTCGTCCATCGGGATGCCGAGGTCTTCCCGCATCCGGCGCGCTTCGATCCCGCGCGTTGGGACGCCGTTCGCCCCACGCGTTGGCAGTACCTGCCGTTCGGCGCCGGCGCCCACAGCTGCCTCGGCGCTTCGTTCGGGCGCCTGCAGCTCGGCCTGGTGGTCGGCGAGATCGTCCGCGCCGTCCGGCTCGCCGCGATCGACAGCACGCGCGTCGACCTCGAAGTGCGCTCAGTCGTTGGTCCGCGCGGACGATTGCCGGTTCGCATCGAGGCGCCGAGCAATGGCTCCGCGGGGTCGCCGGTCCGCGTCCGCGGTGACCTGGCCCGACTCGTCGAGTTTCCGGATCGCTGAAGCGTTCTGACACCGGTGGCGACCTGCCGAGAGCGATATCGTCGGATCATGGTCTCCCGAGTCGCCCGCTGGCATCCCGGCCCGCCGCGCGTCGCGTGGTGCCGCTTGGGTCTGCACGCATTGGTCGCCCTCGCCGGCGCCGGCTGGGCGGGTGCCACGTCAGCCGTCCAGGCGTCGTTGCCGGCTCCGACCCCGATCCACTGGGCCGACACGCTGTGGCCGCTGCTCCTCCTCGTCGGAGCTGCGCAGATGCTTCCCTCGGTCCGCCGAGATGATGCGCAGGCGGGTGCCTTCGGCGGCTTTGCCATCGCCGCAGCCTTGGTCATCTTCTTTGACGGCGCCTGGGCCGCTCGCTTGGAGGAAAGCGGCTGGCTGATCAAGCTCGACGGCAGCTCTTGGCACCTCGTGGTGGTGTCGTCGTTGACGTTTCTCTGGCCGTTCCTCGGCCGGTCTCTGCCGCGGTTCGCGGCGGCGTATCGAGACACGCACGCGGTGCTCGCCGCGTTCTGTCTCGTCGCTCCGTCCTCCTGGGTCGAGCAGACTTTGCCGCTGCGGGCGCTGTGGTGCGCGCCGTCGCTGGTGTTGGTAGGCGTGTTGGTCGGCGTCGCCACGTGGCGGGCCCGTCCGAGCACCGATCTTGCGCCGACTGCTGCAGCGACCGCAGCCGCGATCATCTGCTGCGGCGCCGAGGTCGTCCTTGTGATCACCGGGCTGGGCTCGGCGCGGCCTTTGCCGGTGGTTGCCCTGGCCGCCCTCGTGCTTGGCGTGCTGTTGACGCGGACGCTGCGCCAGGGCCGGCTGCACAATGAGCTCGAAGCGCTGCGCCTGCACCTCGAGCGCATGGTGGAGGACCGGACGGCCGAACTGTCGACCGCCAATCAGCGGCTTCAGGGCGAGATCGCTGAGCGGCAGCTCGCCGAACAGGGCATGCGCATGCTCGAGAGCGCGGTGGAGCAGTCGGTCGACGGCATCGCCGTCGCCGGTCTCGAAGGAGGGCTGCTGTTCCTCAACCAGGCGTGGGCGAATATGCACGGCTACGAGGTCATGGAGCTCCTGGGCTACGATCTGCAGGTCTTTCATACGCGCGAACAATTCCGCGATCAGGTTGAGCCGCTGCTCAAGCTGGTGGCCAGCGAAGGCGCCCAGGAAGCCGAGATCGAGCATCGGCGGCGCGGCGGTGCGACGTTTCCCACCTGGATGACCGTCACCTCGCTCCAGGACGCCGCCGGCGCGCCGATGGGGTATGTGTTCATCGCCCGTGACCTCTCGGAGCGAAAGCGTGCTGAAGCCGACCGTCGAGCCCTGGAGCTGCGCATTGGCCGCGCCGAGCGCCTCGAGAGCCTCGGCACGCTGGCGGGCGGCATCGCCCACGACTACAACAACATCCTGACCGGCGTCCTCGGCAACGCCAGCCTGGCGCTGTCGCAGCTTGCGGGCAACGCTCCCACCCGGCCGTATCTCGAAGCTGTCGAGGCGTCGGCCGAACGCGCCGCCGGGTTGACGGAGCAGCTTCTCGCGTTCTCTGGTGAGGAGCGTCACCTGCCGC
>JBCBCF010000372.1:0-3214 GCA_038530905.1 Acidobacteriota bacterium | reverse complement strand
CGCCATCCGGCTGCGGGTGCCGCGGGTCGCGCTGGCGATATGAGGGAAGAGCACGGCGTTCTCGCACTCGGCCAGCCCGGGCGCCATCGCCGGCTCGTCCTCATAGACGTCGAGTGCGGCGCCGCCGATCCAGCCTTCCCGCAAAGCGCGCACGAGCGCCTTCTCGTCGACGATTGGCCCGCGTGCGGCATTGATCAAAAGCGCGTCATCCTTCATCCGACGCAGAGCCGCCTCGTCGATCAGATGGCGGGTCTCGGGCGTCAGCGGCGGATGTAGGGTGACGAAGTCGCTCGTCGCGAGCAGGTCGTCGAGGTCCGACCATTCGACCTTGTCGTCGGCGGCGATCGTGTCGCGTGCAAACGGATCGAAGGCCAGGATGCGCATGCCGAAACCCGTCGCCCTTCGTGCGACCGCTTCTCCGATCCTCCCGTAGCCGACAATGCCGAGCACCCGCGGCTGGCCGTCGGCGCCGGTGCCGACATCGGCTCCGAGGAGAAGATTCGGCCCCCAGATCTGGTAGCGGCCCGCAACCATGTAGTTGTGAGCCTCGGGCAGGCGCCGCGCGCTCGCCATCAGCATCGCCCAGGTGAAGTCCGCGGTGGTCTCGGTCAGAACGCCGGGCGTGTTGGCGACCGGCAGACCCAGCTCGGTCGCCACCGCGACGTCGATGTTGTTGTAGCCGACCGCCATCTGGGCGATGCCGCGCAGACGCGGATTGGTCGCCATCACCTCGCGATCGATCGGCTCGGTCAAGAGCGGCAGCAACACGTCGCAGTCGGCAACGCCGGCGAGGAGCGCCGCGCGCTCGACGCCCTGCTCTTCATCGTTCTGGTGCACGGTGACGCGGGCACCACCACCGGCGAGGAGATCCAGACCGGCCTGGGGGATGCGACGGGTGACGAAGATGTGTCCGCTCATCGTCAATTCCCCTCGGTGCCGCGCAGCCACGGCTTCTCGGTCGCCAGGAACTCGCGGAGGCCATCGCGATCCGCCGCCGCGCGGGCGATGCGTTCGACGCCCGCTTGCAGCCGCTCGAGACTTGTCGCGATCGACAGACGCAGGAAGTGATGGCCCTCGGAGCCGAGTCGCCCGAACGACGGACGGTCCATCGTCGCCACGCCGAAACGATAGAGCAGGAACATCTGCAGGATGCCGGAGGGTGAGGTTCGTGCCTGCTCCGCTTCGGGCATCGCTTCGTAGGCATCCAGGATGCCGAGCGAGGCGCAGACACCCTCAACGTTGGGAAAGACGTAGAAGGCGCCGCGCGGCATCTGGCAGCGCACGCCGTCGATCGCCTCCAGCGCCGGCACCACCCAATCGCGGCGGCGCTCGAAAGCCTCGACCATCCGCGCCACAGCCTCGGCGCTGGCCGGGTTTTCATACGCTTCGCGGCCGGCCTGCTGCACGAACGGCGGCACGCAGGACACCAGGTTGATGTTGAGCTGCTTGAAGATCGCGGCCTCGGCGGCGGTCGGCAGGACCGCCCAGCCGAGGCGCCAGCCGGTCATCGCGAAGCCTTTCGAGTGGCCACTGACCAGGACACTGCGCTCTTCCATCCCCTCTTCGACGACGATCGAGTGGTGCTCGGCGCCGTCGAAAAGAATGTGCTCGTAGATCTCGTCCGAGTAGACCCGGCAGCTCGCCGGCGCCTTCTCCCGGATCACGCGGGCGATGCCGGCGAGCTCTTCCCGCGACTGGACGCCGCCGGTCGGGTTCGACGGCGAGCAGAGGATGATCAGCTTGGTTCGCTCGGTCAGCAGCCGCTCGAGATCTTCCGGCCCGAAGGCGAAGCCGCGCGATTCCTCGAGATGCAGCGGCCGCGGTGTGGCGCCGACGAACTCGACCCAGCTCTCGTAGATCGGAAAGCCGGGGCTCGGGTAGATCACCTCGTCGCCGGGATCGACGTAGGTCATCATGGTGTAGCCGATTGGCGGCTTGGCTCCCGGCGTCACCACGACTCGATCCGGCGCAATCTGCAGACCGCGCGACGTCTCTAGGTGAGCGCAAATGGCCTCGCGCAGCGGCTGGAGGCCGGCAGGATCGCAGTAGTGCGAGTTCCCGGCCTCGATCTCCCGTATGCCGACGCGGTTGATGTGCTCGGCGCTGTCGAAGTCCGGTTCGCCAAGATTGAGCTTGACGATGTCGAGACCGCGGTCCGCGCACAGGCGGATGTCCTCACCGAGCTTGAAGGCGTTCTCGGTGCCGAGCGCGACCATGCGCTGCGCCAGAGGGGCCATGCGTTCTCCTTAACTCTCGATGTCGATCGGGAACGAGCGGCGAGGGCGACCGAGCGCGCGTGCAGGACGAAGATGCGAGGCCAATGGCGGGCGGTCTGCCGGCCGTCTCATCAAGAGCGACCGTAGGCCGTCGAACCAGGCCTCAGACGGTCGCCGATCGTGCCGTCCCACACTGAGCGTTCCGCGCCAGGAATCTCGGCGATTGTAGAGACGCCTGAATCCGAGGGTCAAGCGATCGACGGTCTTGGACCGATCACCCGGGCGTGGTGACAGCAGATTCTCGGCCAAATTTTGAGACGTTCTGCCTGTCGACGACGCGGTACAATTCGAAGTCTCTGCATATGCGCACGTTTAATTTTTCGAGCTCCCCACCTCGATCGACCCGCGGCTCGCGGCGCGTCCGACGAGGCGCGGGTGGGAGATGTCCGCTCCACATGTCTTACGATCCACAAGCTGGCGAAATCACTGGATTGCTCACCGCCTGGGACGATGGCGACCTCGGCGCGCGCAATCGCCTCTTTCACATCGTCTATCCCAAGCTGCGCCATCAGGCGCGTTCAATGCTCCTCCGCTACCGCCATCGCGCCAGCCTCGAGGCCGGCGATATCGTCAGCGAGGTCTACCTGCGCCTGGCGTCTCGACGCGACGGGCGGTGGAAAAACTCTGGGCAATTCCTTGCCGTCACGCGCAAGCTGTCGCACAGCGTGCTGATCGACGAGGTTCGCTTCCGCCTGCGGCAGAAACGCGGCGGCCGCGAACAGCCGGTGCCGCTGGCCGACGCCTCGCCGCCGGCAACCGATCATCGAGCGGACGATGTGATCACGCGCCAGGCGCTCGCCGATCTTCGGCAGGTCGACCCTCTGGCGGCGCGAGTTTGTCGCCTACGCTTCGAGCGCGGCATGACCTACGAGGAAACGGCGGATGCCGTCGGCACCAGTCGAGCGACGGTGGGGCGGGCACAGAAATTCGCTCGCGCG
>JBCBCF010000371.1:0-3239 GCA_038530905.1 Acidobacteriota bacterium | reverse complement strand
CGTCGACACCTTCTCGCGAACCTTTCACGACACGTTCTTGCTCAGGCACGCCCTGCGCCGCGGTGTTCTGCCTCGCCAGGTCGACGTCGAGGCTGCGCGACCGGTGCGCGGAGCCATCGAGGCCGTGCGCTCGTCGGTAGACCACCGACCGCTCGAGCGCAGCCTGCGAACGATCGTCGGCTCCGGGCGCAGCACGGTCCTGGGGATCGTCCGGCGCCTGTCTCGAGGGTTGCGGGCACTCGGACGCCGAGGCCGGCGCGATGAACGGCGCGTGCAGCGTGAGATTGCCCGCGATACGGAGGGCCTGGAGCCGATGGTCAACGAGATCGTCAGCGAGCTCGACTCCCGCCGCGGCTATCTGCGGACGCTCGAGGCGCGGCTGGATCAGCAGCTACGGGCATGATCCCGAGCGTCGACGACGACGCGGCATGCCCCAGGGGCATAGAACGCCGCGCAGCACTTCGCTTTCATGCTCCCAGAGCTTTCCTAACTCCTTCCCGACGCTGGATTTGCAACGTTTGGAACGGTTTGGCTAAACTCCGCGAGTCCTTACTTTGTAGCCTCCCTTCGAGCTTCCAGGCCCGAGGGACCGCCGAGTTGTCGCGCTCCGGTGCAATCCGTACTGAGAGCCCCCCGACGTCAAACGTGTCGATGCACCGCGCCGGCCTGCCGGCCCGGAACTCGTTCTGCCGCTGACCGCTACGCCCAACGGGCGGTCCAGCCGCTCACGACCTCGCCGCTCCCTGGACCACCGGCCCGAGACCTCCCGCTCTCTTTCTCTTTTCGTGGTGTTCAAGTTTGAAACAACACACGATCATCTTCGTCCCACACGCCCGCGCCAAGTTCCGCAAGTGGCGCCTCACAACTCTCCAGGCTGCGCTCGCTCTCGGCGGCCTCTGCGCTCTCACTCTCGGAGCCCTCGTCGCGACGGCGCTCTATTTCGGCTCCGACTTCGATCGCGACGAGCTCGACCGGGTGGCGCGCGAGAACGCGGAGCTCCGTGAGGCCAACGAGCGCTTCGAGTCCAGTCTGCGCGAGCTCGAAGTCCAGCTCGGTGACTATCAACAACGGATCCACAAGCTGGCCATCGTCGCCGGCGTCGCCGAGCTGTCACCCGGCGGCGAGCCCGGCATCGGCGGTCTCGAGCCGCCCGAGCTGACGCCCTTCGAGACGCTCGAGGCGCTCGAGCAGGAGATGAGCGGCATGGATCTCGGCATGAACGAGCTCGAGCTTGAGCTTGGCAGGCGCCAGATCCGTCTGTCGAGCACGCCGACGATCGCACCGGCGGCTGGCATCCTGACCAGCGGCTTCGGCTATCGACGAGATCCGTTCACCGGCCGCCGCGCCTTCCACGCTGGCCTCGACGTTGCGGCTCCTCACGGCGGCCCGGTCCGCGCTCCAGGCGACGCCGTGGTGGTCAAGGCGGGACGCGCCGGCGGCTACGGCAAGGTCGTCTATCTATCGCACGGCAACGGCCTCACGACGCGCTACGGACATCTGTCGGCGATCGAGGTCGAGCCGGGCGAACGCGTTCGCCGCGGTGATGTGATCGGGCGCGTGGGTTCGACGGGCCGCTCGACCGGCACCCATCTGCACTACGAAGTGCGGGTCAACGGCAAGCCGGCAGATCCCCTCGCCTACATCCTCGACGATCCGGCGTCCTGAGGCCCGGTCTCCCGCCCAACGCTCGAGATCTAGCAGGCACGGCGACGGACGAGCACGGCAGGCCGCGTTCAGCGGGCGCCCAAGGGATCGCATCGCAGCTTAAACGGCCCGCTTCGGCGGGCCGTTTCTGCGTCCAGCAGATCTGCAGCAGGACACTCAGCACGACATCACTGCAGGAATGGGCCCGGCACCCCCTCTGTTATGCTGCCAGGGAGATCGCAGCGGCCGCCGATCGAGCTTCCTGAGACCCGAATCGACCGACCGCCCCTTTCGACCGGCCGCTCTCGACCATCGTGCGCGAGCCGCCGGCGAGCCCGCCTCGATCTCCCCAAATCGACCACCTTCTGATCGCCCTTGAGTCTCCGCGACGTCGAGCCGCGCCCGCTGCCGGGCGGCCTCCGTCGCGATGACTTGACCTTCCACGCTTCGGAGCCCCTTGATGCTCAACACCGCACTGAAAAAAGTCTTCGGGACCCGTCACGCGCGCGAGATCAAGCGCCTGCAGCCGAAGATCGAAGCCATCAATGCGCTCGAGGATGGCCTGCAGTCGCTCGACGACGCGCAGCTGCGCGCGAAGACCGAGGAGTTCCGCGGACGTCTCGAGGAAGGAGAGACCCTCGACGATCTGCTGATCGAGGCGTTCGCCGTTGTGCGAGAGGTCGCCAAACGCCAGCTGGGCATGCGTCACTACGATGTGCAGCTGATCGGCGGCATGCAGCTCCACGCCGGCCGCATCGCCGAGATGAAGACCGGTGAAGGCAAGACGCTGGTCGCGACGCTGGCCGTTTATCTGAACGCGCTGCCGGGCCAAGGAGTCCACGTCGTCACGGTGAACGACTACCTCGCCCAGCGCGACGCCGACTGGATGCGGCCGGTCTACGAGGGCCTGGGCTTGACCGTCGGTGTCATTCAAAGCGGCATGGATCCGAACGGCGACGGGCGCCGCGAGGCGTACGGCTGCGACGTCACCTACGGCACCAACAACGAGCTCGGCTTCGACTACCTGCGCGACAACATGAAGTTCGAGCTCGCGCATATGGTGCAGCGTGGGCATCACTACGCGATCGTCGACGAGGTCGACTCGATCTTGATCGACGAGGCGCGCACGCCGCTCATCATTTCCGGGCCGTCCGAAGACTCGACCGAGAAGTACTACCGCGTCGACCGCATCATCCCGAAGTTCGAGCGTGGCGACGAACACGAGGACGAGCAGGGCAACAAATACACGACCGGCGACTTCTTGATCGATGAAAAGGCGAAGACCATCACCCTGACCGAGGACGGTGTCGCCAAGTCCGAGAAGCTCCTTGGCGTCGAGAACCTCTACGACATGGAGAACATGGACCTTCTCCACGGCGTCAATCAAGGTCTGCGCGCGCATCACCTGCACAAGAAGGACATCGACTACCTGGTCAAGGACGGCCAGGTCATCATCGTCGATGAATTCACCGGCCGCATGATGACCGGCCGCCGCTGGTCCGATGGCCTGCATCAGGCGGTCGAGGCGAAAGAAGGCGTCAAGATCCAGCGCGAGAGCCAGACGCTCGCCACGATCACCTTCCAGAACTACTTCC
>JBCBCF010000370.1:0-3252 GCA_038530905.1 Acidobacteriota bacterium | reverse complement strand
CGAGCCCGGTCGTTTGGGGGGATCAGGTCTTCGTGACGACAGCCGTGTCGAGCGCTGAGACCACGGATTTCGGCACCGCCAGTCCGATGTCGAGCGCCGAAGACGTGTCGTCTCACCGGTGGGAGATTCACGCGCTCGATGCTGAGACCGGCGAGGTGCGTTGGAGCCGCGTGGCCTACGAGGGCGAGCCGCGAACCAAGCGCAGTCCGAAGAATAGCTACGCCAGCGAGACACCGGCGGTCGACGCCGAGCGGGTCGTCGCGTTCTTCGGCTCGCACGGTCTCTCCGCCTGGAGTCACGACGGTGAGCCGCTGTGGAGCCGGGATCTGGGCACCATCGATTCCGGCTTCTTCTTCGATCCCGACTACCAGTGGGGCACCGCCAGCTCGCCGATTTTGTGGCGCGACCTGGTGATCGTGCAGGCCGACGGCCAGGAAGAGTCGTTCGTGGCGGCGTTCGACGCCGCGACGGGAGAGCCGCGCTGGCGCACCGATCGCGACGAGGTGCCGTCGTGGTCGACGCCGCTGCTGTGGGACGTGGACCCGCCACAGCTCATCGCCAACGGCGTGCGTGCCGTGCGCGCTTACGACCCGGCGACCGGCGAGCTGCTGTGGGAGTTGCCGACCGACAACTCGGTGATCGCCGCGGCGACGCCGGTCGCCAACGAAGAGCTGGCGATCGTTGGCAGCGGCTATCGACCGCTGCGACCGCTCTACGCCGTCCGGCCGAGCGCGCGGGGCGACATCGGTCTCGGTCCCGACGCACAGTCGAACGCCGGCGTCGCGTGGAGCAGCAAGAGTGTCGGGCCCTACTACATCACGCCGCTGATTCACGGCGATCAGCTGTACGTGCTTTACGAGTCGGGTGTGTTCTCGAGCTTCTATCTGCTCACCGGCGAGCGCATCTATCGCACCCGCGTCGGTTCGGGAGCGACCTTTTCAGCCTCGCCGGTGGTCGCGGGGGATCGCTTGTACCTGGCGAGCGAGAACGGCAGCGTCTACGTCGGGGTGCTTGGTCTCGAGTGGGTCTTGCTGGAGACGAATCCGGGGCCCGAGCCGTTCATGGCGACACCCGCGGTCGTCGGCGACACCATCTACCTTCGTGGACGCCATCATCTGTGGGCGGTGCGCGAGCCGGAGCCCGACGGCCCCTGAGTCTCACTCAGTGAGCCCACTGCCTCGAACGAAACGATCCTCCGTCGTCGGTCGCCGGGTCGATCCGGTGCTATAGTGGTAGCTCATGATGCGTGAATCAGGAGCCGTGTCGACAGCTGATTGAACGAGCGATCGTTCAAGACATCCGGTCGATGTCAATTTGATCGTTTCGTCGCCGAAAAACCGTTCGATTCGATCGATTCGTCCGCTCGTCGCCACGTTCTCGTTCGGACACTCCGGAGCCCCCACCATGCGAGTCTCTCCCTCGTCACCAACCGGCCAGCGTCCCGCGCCGCTTGGCTCGACCCTCCGGCGGCGCCTCGCGGCACTCGGTGCCGTTGCGGCCCTGGCGTTGACGGCTGGACCTGCCGCTGCGCAGGTCGTCGAAACCAAGACCGATCCATTCCAATACGGCATTCCCTATGACCGCGTGCGCCTCGTGCATTCGAGTGACGTCACGGCCGAAGGCGCGACCGCGCATCTGCGCGCGACCGATCCGTATCTGCTGTACCAGCTCGGCCGCGATCTGACCCAGCTTCAGTTCAAGCTCGAGCACGGTGCCTACGGCAACCCGGGCTCGCTCGACGTGCCGCTTTACGTCGGCGGGCTGGGCCGCGGAGGTGTCGTGCACGGCGTGCCGGCGCGTTTCGCCCGCGATCACACGGCGAGCTGCGCGATGTGCCACTCCGTCGTGCCGCGCGAGCCGGCGAGCGGCCACACGATCGGTTCGACCGGCGGGCTGGGCCGAAATACGCCGCACTTCTTCGGCGCCGGTTTGATGGAGATGCTCGGCGAGCAGATCCGCGCCGAGATCCTGCATCGTTACGACACCGACGGCGATGGCCTCATCGGACGCGACGAAGTTGCCGGCCCGCGGCCGATCGAGATCCGCCCGCATCCTCAGCTGCCGGCTCTTGCGTTCGGCGATCTGGCGCCGGGCCCGGACGGCGTGCCGCAGCTCGGTCCGAGCTTTCGCATTTGGTACGTCGACGCCGACGGCAAGGTGCTGCCGAAGGCGACGCATTTCGGCGCGCCGAAGGTTGCCGGCTATGGCTTCGCGGTGCAGCCGTTCGGCTGGGGCCGCGGATTCGTCGAGGTCGACGGCCGGATGATTCCGCAGGGCAGCGAGTCGTCGACGCTGCGCGAGTTCTTCACCGTGGCGTCGGACTTCCACATGGGCATGCAGGCTCACGATCCGACCCAGAAAGGCGACGATCCGGCCACGCACGGCCTCGGTGGCCTGGCGCGGACCTCGTTGTCGGGGGCGCAACAGTTCGACTTCGGCGGCTCGGTCGATCTCGGCAAGAAGACCGCCGCCAACGGCCTCTCCCTCGACGACCCAGACGGGGACGGTCATGTCTCTGAGCTGACCGAGGGTGATGTCGACGCCGCCGAGTTCTTCCTGCTGCACGCGCCGGTGCCGGCCGTACGCGCTACCGAGCGCAGCGAAGCAGGGCGCGATGTCCTCTATCAGGTCGGCTGCACCCGCTGCCACGTCGAGACCTGGCGCCTGCACGCGCGCGACGACGAGAAAGGCTACAAAGGCGATCGACGCCTGTTCCGCTTCGACGTCGCGTCCTACGTTGACGACGAGGGCGTGTCGCAGCTTTGGGGCCAGCTGGTCCCGAGCCATCGGCCGAGCGCCAACGGCGGCCTCGAGCCGGCGGGCGAGGCGTACGATGTGAACCGCATCTACACCGACTTCTTGCACCACGATCTCGGGCCGAACTTCCACGAGCGGCGCTTCGATGGTTCGCTTCAGAAGGTGCATCGCACAGCGCCGTTGTGGGGAGTCGGCAGCGGCGCGCCCTATGGCCACGCCGGCAACTACATGTCGCTCGACGAGGTCATTCGCGCGCATGCCGGCGCCGCCGCCGCCGAGACCGCAGCGTACGTGCGGCTGCCGCCGGCCGAGCGCCGCAAGCTGCTCGACTATCTGCGCTCGCTGACGCTCTACTCCTCCGACGACATTCCCGCCGACATCGACGGCGATGGTGAGGTGTCCGGCGCCCACATGGTCGCGGAGCAGGATGTCGGCTTCGAGCGATTCGACGCCCGCTTCCTTTTCTCCCAGCCGCCCGAGTATCTACCGCTGGCG
>JBCBCF010000369.1:0-3301 GCA_038530905.1 Acidobacteriota bacterium | reverse complement strand
CGGTCGCGCCGCGTGTTCTGTCGCTCGATGCGCCGGCCGAGGTTCAGCTGCGGGTGCGTGACGTGATCGAAGAGCGGGTGCGCGTCACTTCGCCGGACGATCACGTCTTCATCGCCGTTGTGGTGCCGCTCGCCGCCGGGCTCGAGGTGCTCGATCCGACGCTGGCGACGGCACCTCCGGAGGCCACTCCGTCACGACGCTCGACGCAGCAGGCGACTTACGTCGACCGCCGCGACGACCACGTGGCCTTTTACTTCGATGCGTTGCCCAAGGGCACGCACGATCTGGTCTTCCGGGCGCGGGCGACGGTCGCCGGGAGCTTTGTCCAGCCGCCGGCGCGCGCCGAAGCGATGTACGACCTCGCGACGATGGGGCGATCGGCTGCGGCGCGCGTGATCGTCGAGCCGGTGGAGGAGGACGCCGCGCGGTGATCCGTCGACGCCTCTCGGCGCTGCGTCGACGCCTCTCGACGCCGAGACGGCGCGCCGTCGCGGTGGGCGTCGGCGCAGTCGGATCAATCGTCCTCACCGCCTTCGGCCTTCTTGCCTGGAGTCGCGCCGAGCTGGCGGCGCCGGCGCCGACCCTTCTCGTTCTCGATCGCCACGGCCGGTATCTGACCGAAGTCGCCGATCGCGGTGACGCCGATCTCGAGATCGACCGGGGGCGCGGCTATTGGCCGCTCGACGTCCTGCCCGAGCGCGTCGTCGCCGCGACGCTGGCGATCGAAGATCGACGTTTCTGGAGTCACCCCGGAGTCGACGCGCGGGCGATCGTGCGGGCAGCGATGCAGAACGTTCAGGCCGGGCGACGCACCTCCGGCGCTTCGACTGTGGCGATGCAGACCGCGCGACTGATGCGCCCCGGTGCGCGAACTTACCTGCGCAAAGCGGGGGAGGCCGCCGTCGCGCTCGCGTTGGTGGCGCGCCACGGCCGCGAAGAGGTCCTGCGGCACTACCTGCGAATGGTGCCGTACGGCCACGGCGTGCACGGCATCGCCTACGCCTCGCGGCGCTTCCTCGACAAGCCGGTGGCAGATCTGTCGTGGGCCGAGGTGGCGTTTCTCAGTGCCATTCCGCAGGCGCCGTCGCGCCACGATCCGTGGGATCCGCTCGGTCGAGCGCGGGCGGTCGAGCGCGGGCGACGCATCCTCGATCTTCTGCACGCCGAGGGCACGCTGTCGGTCAGCGATCTGCGGGTCGCGCAGGCGCAGATCGGTCGCCTGCGCATCCCGCCGCGAGCGACGCGGCCGATGGATGCCATGCACGCGGTCCTGCGCTTCGATCGCGCGCTCGGCGACGGCGAGCGACGGCGGCAGCTCGCGGCGCGACCGATCGTCGTCTCCACCCTCGACCTCGACCTGCAGGCCGACGTCGCGCATCTCGCGGCGCGGCGCCTGGAGGCGTTTCGTGCGCGCGGCGCCGGCAACGCGGCGATCCTCGTGCTCGATCTCGCTGAGGTCGAGGTGCGGGCGGCGGTCGGCTCGGCTTCCTGGGGCGATCCGCGGTCTGCCGGCGCGATCGACTATCTCGACGTTCCGCGCTCGCCCGGCAGCGCGCTCAAGCCGTTCTTCTACGCCGAGGCGCTCGATCGCGGCCTGATTGCTCCGCACGTGCCGCTCGACGATCTGGGGCGGGGGGCCGGCGGCATCGTCAACTCGGACGGCCGCTTCCTCGGGCCTCTGCTGCCGCGGGTCGCGCTGGCGAACTCGCGCAACGTGCCGGCGGCGGAAGTGGTCGATCGGCTCGGTGTCGACGAGGCCTGGTCGCTCCTCGGCCGGCTTGGTCTGCGCGAAGGCGGAGGTGACCCTCGACGCTACGGTCTGGGGCTGGCGATCGGAGGTCTGCCGGTCACCGTCGCGCGGCTGGCGCGCGCCTACACCGCCCTCGCGGGAGACGGACGTCTGGTCGAGCCGCGGTGGTATGCCCGCCAGCCGAGGCCGCCGGCGCGTCGCGTCTTGAGCGAGTCGTCGGCTCGCCGCATCGCGCGCGATCTCGCCGATCCGCAGGCGCGCCTGCCGAGTTTCCCGCGCCTTGGCCACACCGAGCTGGCGATTCCCGCGGCGGTCAAGACCGGCACCTCTTCGCGCTTTCGCGATTCCTGGAGCGTCATGTGGACGCCGCGGCATCTGGTGGTTGTGTGGATCGGCCACCCCGACCATCGACCCATGCAGGGGCTGTCTGGGTATCGCGGAGCGGCGCTGCTGGCGCGAGATGTCGTCGAGCGGCTGGAGGTCGAGGCCGATCCGCTCAGCCCGCGCGCCTTCCCGCCGCCGCGCAATACAGTGCCGGTGCGGGTGTGTCCGATCTCTGGCCAGCGCGCCGGTCCGGCGTGCGATCGCGTAACGACGGTGCATCTGGAAGCGTCAGTCGCCGCTCAGCTTGGGCCCTGCAGCGTCCATCGCCACCTGGCGATCGATGCGCGCGACGGCCGGCTCGCCACCGTTGAAACACCGCCCGAGCACGTCGACGTACGGGCCGTCGCCGAGCTGCCCGCCCGCTATGCGGCGTGGGCGGCGTCGGCCGGCATCCCGCGCCCGCCGCGCGCCGCGAGCGACCTAAGCACCAGCGGGGTACCAACGCCTGGCCGCGGGGCCCGGGCGGCGAGTGCGCAGCCGCGCGAGCTGCGCATTGTCTCGCCGCGCCCGGACCAACGACTCCTGATCGACCCCGAGCTGCCGCCCGGTCGCTCGACCGTGGCTCTGCGCGCGGTGGTCGACCCACCGTCACCGCAGCTGCTGTGGAAGGTCGACGGCAAGCCCTATCGGCTGGTCGACTATCCCTACGAGACCCGCTGGCCGCTCGAGCCCGGCGATCATCGCATCGAAGCCGAAGTGCCCTTGACCGGTGTGGTCTCGGCGCCGGTCGCTCTTCGCGTCGATTGATCCTCTACCGGGTCGTCACCCTGCTAGAGGAGGCCACCGACGGCCTCTCCAGGGAGGCCGCTCTAGGTCTTGAAAAGATCAGAGTTTGAGCATCATCTCGAGACAAGGATCTTGGGCCGGGTGCGTCTCACCCTCGGGGCGCACCTTCGACCGATGCTTCAGGCGTCGAATCGATAGATTTTCAGATGGAACAATCCTTCCTCGAGAGCGCCTCGCCGAGCCGGATCCGAAAGCAAGAGCTGATCGAGCGGGAGCTTGAGCGATTTCGCACCGTCCTCGACCGGAGGGTCGCGACTCTCGATGGTCGAGAGCGGGTCATCGTCGACCGTATCCACGCGCATCTTTATTGATCCAACGTTTCGCGTCGCGACCGTGCGACGACTGTGCGAGCTCGGAAACAACAACGCCAGCGCGGCGCTT
>JBCBCF010000368.1:0-3310 GCA_038530905.1 Acidobacteriota bacterium | reverse complement strand
ATCTCCCGATTCGCGCGCGAGCGGGTCAAGGTCGCGCTGTCCGGCGATGGTGGCGACGAGCTCTTCTTCGGCTACGAGCGCCCGCGCTCGCTCCTGCGCGACGGCGAGCTCTTCCGCTGGCCGCGCCGGCTGCGCCACCTTCTCTACCTGCTCGGCCGGCTCGGCCTCGGCCCGCGGCGTTCCGACGTCATCGTGCATCCGACGGCCGGGGACTACTATTTTTCGGTCAACTGCCGCTTTCCGGTCAACGAGCTGGAGGCACTGGCTCCCGACATCGGCCCGCTGCCCGCTGGCTTCGATCTCTACCGAGGGCCGACCGCGAGCGACGCTCGCAGCCTGGCGGAGTTTTCCCGCCGCGTCGAGATCGGCGGTCAGCTCCAGCGCGGCCTTAAGAAGGTTGACATGGCGTCGATGCACCACGGGCTCGAGGTGCGGGTGCCGCTGCTCGGCAATGCGGTCGTCGAGGCAAGCTTCGCAATCGACCCCCTGCTTCACCTCGGCGACGGCGGGCGCAAGGTCTTGCTGCGCCGCGCCCTGACGCGCCGCGTGCCGGCCGAGACCCTCCAGCAGCGCAAGCTCGGCTTCGGCATCCCGCTGGGCACCATGCTGCGCGGCCCGCTCCGCCCACTGGTCGAAGGCACCCTCTTCGATCGCCCGCTGTGGCCAGCTGGGCTCTTCGATCGCGCCGCGGTCGAGCGCTTCTGGCGGCGCCACCAGCGCGAGGAGGTCGACCGAAAGTGGGCCTTGTGGGCGCTGCTGTCGCTCCAGTGGTGGAGCGAGCGGGCCCTCGACGGGGCGACGACGTGACCGCCCCGTCGTCGCCACCGACGATCTCGGTGATCATCGCCACGCACGAGCGTCCTCAGCTCCTGCGCCGAGCCCTCGACTCGCTCGTGGCGCAAGAGAGGAGCGACTTCGAGATCGTCGTCGTCGACGACGCCTCGCGCGACGACACGCCGCAGCGGCTCGAGACGTGGGCGCGCGACGAGCCGAGGCTGCGTTGGTTGCGCAACGCGGACAATCTCGGCCCCGCGGGCTCGCGCAATCGGGCGATCGACGCGGCGCGCGGGCGCTATGTGGCAATCCTCGACGACGACGATGTCTGCCGCCCCGAGCGCCTTCGCCTGCAGGCGGCGATCCTCGACGCAGATCCCTCGATCGGGCTGGTCGCGGCGCCGGTGCGCTGGGTCGACGCCGCAGGGCAGCCCTTCCGCATCTTCTCGGGCGCGCTGGCCCAGGGGCGCTTTCCCGGCGATCCTGCCGACGCCTTTCGGCTGCTCTACCTCGACAGCAACAAAATCCCGACCACCGCGGTGATGCTCCGCACCGCCGTCCTCGAACCGCTCCGCGCAGCCGGCGAGGAGATCTTCGATCCGCGACTGCGCGTCGGCGAAGATTGGCTGCTCTTCTTGCGGCTCTTCTCCCGCGGCGTGCGGTCGGCTGCGATCTCGACGCCCCTGGTCGACATGCTCCGCGATGCGTCCCACGCCAGCCTCATGGGCTCGCGCCGGCGCGCTTTTTCCGATCAGCGGCGGGTTCTGGACGCGATCCGGGCCGATCTCGCCGCGCGTGATGATCGGCGGTTCGACGGCCTGCATCGGCGCGCCCTCGGACGGCAGCTCGCCCGCGAGGCGCGGTTCTGGACCGGCTGGAAAGGACTGGCTCTCGCGCACCGGGCTCTTGTCGTGGCGCCCGGTGATCCGTTCGTCCGCGAGGCCGCCCGCTGGATGCGCGGCCGCGCTCTCGGCAAACTGCGGCCCGGTCGTTCGCGGTCCGACTCGGAGACGTCCTCTTGAGGCCGGTCCGGCTCCTCTACACCATTCCCAACCTGACGACCGCCGGGTCGGGGCGGGCGCTGTACGAGATCGCGCGTCGCCTCGATCGGCGAGCCTTCGCGCCGACGCTCTGCGTGGAGCGGCGTGGAGGTCCGCTGGAAGACCTCTTCGAAGAGGCCGGGATTCCGGTCCTCGAGCGCCCGTTCACCGTCCCTCCACGACCGCTGCGCGAGCTGCCGATACGAGTTGCCCGCGCCGCCCGCGCCCTGCGTGGATTCGACCTGTGGCATTCGTTCCACTATCTCGACGACTACACGGAACCGCTGGTGGCGCGACGAGCGGGCGCCCGCTGGATGTTCACGAAAAAGAATATGAGCTGGAATCGGCGATCTTGGTGGCTGCGCGCCGCCCTGGCGCGGAGGATCGTGGCGCAGAACCGCGACATGCTCGAGCGCTTCTTCGCCGGCTGGCCGCTCGTCGCCAAGACGGAGTGGATTCCGCGCGGCGTCGACATCGAACGCTTCGCGCCGCCGACGCCCGAGGCGCGGGCCGAGGCTCGCGCCGCCGTCGACCTCGACGACGAAACGCTCGCTGTTGGCTGCGTGGCGCACCTCGTGCCGGTCAAGGGCCACGAGGTGCTCCTCCAAGCCGCCGCACGGACCGCGGCGCTCACAACGCGGCCGTTCCGGCTCCTGGTCGCCGGTCGCGGCGCACCCGAGCGCGTGACCGAGCTGCAAGAGCTGGCCGAAGGGCTGGGCATGGCTGACCGCGTGGCGTTCCTCGGCGCCGTTGCGGAGGTGCCGCAGCTGCTGCACGCTCTCGACGTCTGCGTGCTGCCGACGCTCGACCGCGGACGCATGGAGGGCTGCCCCGTCGCGCTTCTCGAAGCGATGGCGAGCGGCCTTGCCGTC
Organism: Acidobacteriota bacterium; assembly: GCA_038530905.1. Lineage (GTDB taxonomy): Bacteria > Acidobacteriota > Thermoanaerobaculia > Multivoradales > J023 > JAUIJL01. Next base: position 624 of record JBCBCF010000368.1, on the reverse strand, counting down.
GTCGCGACCGACGTGCCGGGATCCCGCGACGTTGTCGACGACACCAACGGTCTGCGCGTGACGCCGGGCGATGCCCAAGCCCTGGGCGATGCGCTCGTCGCTCTGCTGGCCGACGAAGCCCACCGCGCTCGCCTCGGCGCAGCCGCGCGCGATCACGTCGAACGTCAACATCCGATCGCTCTCGAAGTCGAACGCCATGAGGCCTTCTACCGGCAGGCGCTCGGAGTGTCGCGGTGAGCGCGCTGCTGCCGAACCGCAGGCGGGTCGAGCGCTATCATCACCCGGCTCTCCAACCGCGGCCCCGGGCCGTCGTCTTGCATCCGTGACCCGCTCTCGCTCGATCGCCGACTGGCTGCTGCTGCCGGCGGCGCTGGATCCACCAGCGCCGCGCCGTGGCGGCCCTTGGCGTCTCGAGGCCGAGCTCGGCGACCTGGTGCTGTGGACCGCGCCGCCAACGCCACGGTGGCGGGGCGCGCCGTGGCGACGTCTGCGGGGCGCCGACGGGTCGGTCTGCGGCTGGCTGCACGGCGAGCTGGCGGCGCCGGGCATCGAGCCAACGCCCCCATCGCAGCCGACCTCATCACCAGCGACGCGGCACCAGCCGACGTGGCCTGACCCAACGAC
>JBCBCF010000367.1:0-3310 GCA_038530905.1 Acidobacteriota bacterium | reverse complement strand
GAGCTGCGCGACGGGCTCCTCATTGCCCGGAGCTCGGTCGAAGCCCTCGCCGGCGAGCTCCAGGCCGGCGGCCCCATGACGTTTTCGATCGCCGAGTTCAAGGCCCGGTTTGGCCTCAGCCGCAAATGGGCAATCCCGCTGCTCGAGCGCCTGGACGCCGACGGTGTGACCCGCCGACGTGGCGATCTCCGGGAGGTTCTTGCCGCCGAGCCCGCGGGCGCCGAGGATCGGCCGGCGAGCGGCTGAGTCTCGATCGAAGCGCCGATGTCTCGAACCCGCGCGCTGGTCGTCGACGACGATCCCACCACCTTCGCGATGGTTCGTCGGCTCGCCGAGCTTGAAGACCTCGAACTCATCCCGGCGACCAGCCTCACTGCAGCGCGCGATCGGCTCCGACTGCACCCGGTCGATCTCGCTCTCTGCGCCCTCTCTCTTCCCGACGGCAGCGGCCTGGAGCTGCTGGCCGACCTCGGTGGCGGATCGAGCGCGTCGATCTTGCTCACCGAGCGCCCCGACCCCGAGGCAACCTCTTCGGCACTGCGCCTCGGCGTCACCGACACGCTGACCAAACCGATCGACATCGAGCGGCTCCGCGCCCTCCTGACGCGCGTGCGGCGCACCTTGGATCTGCAGGAGGAGAACGGGGCGCTGCGGAATGAGCTGCGCGCGCTCGGCCGGTTCGGCGACCTCATCGGCGCTTCCGCAGCGATGCAGGCGGTCTACGACGAGATCGAGCGCCTGGCGCCTGCTTCAACTCCGATCATCATCGTCGGCGAGGCCGGCACGGGCAAAGATCTGGTGGCCTCGACGCTGCACGCTCGATCGCGGCGCAGACATCGGGACTTCGTGGCCCTCGACTGCGGCACCATCGGGGAAGCGCAGCTGGCGCGGGAGCTGTTCGGCCGCGAGAACCGCCCTGGCGAACGGATAGCTCGCCGCCAGCGCGGCGCCGTCGAGCGCGCGTCGGGCGGCACGCTCTTTCTCGCATCGTTCACTGCCCTGCCGCTCGCGCTCCAGAGCGAGGTGTGCAGGATGCTCGAGAACCGCCGGCTTGGCGGTCGAGAGAGGTCCGAGATCGACGTGCGCGTCCTCCTCTCCATGGGCGATCACCCGAAGGCCGCGGCCGAGAACGGTCGGCTGCACGCCGATCTGCTTTCGAAACTCCGGGCCGTTCCGATCGAGCTGCCGCCGCTGCACCTTCGCGGCAAGGATGACGAGCTGCTGGCACGCCACTTCTTGGCGATGCTCAACGCCCGCGCGGCACGCGACCTGACGTTCTCGGCCGAAGCGCTGGCGAGGATCCACGCATACCGCTGGCCAGGGAACGTCCGCGAGCTGAAGCAGGTCGTGGAGCGGGCCTTCGATCTCGCGGAAGACGAGATCGGACCCGAACAGCTGCCGATCGACGCGGCCGGCGCCCTCGCTCCCGACGGCAGCCTGAGCCTGCAGGTACCCGTGGGCAAATCGATTGCCGAGGTCGAGCGACGCCTGATCTTCGCCACCATGGACGCGTGCGATCAGAACAAGAGGAGCGCCGCCAAGACCCTCGGCATCAGCCTCAAGACGCTCTACAACCGCCTCAACGCCTACGCCGCGGCCGAGCAGAGAGCGGCCGAAGAGCGCGCCGCGTCCGGCAGCGCGAACGCTGACGAGCAGCCGACCGCCTGCGACGAGCCGCCCACCGCGTGACGCAGCGGGCGGACCTCTTCACGAGCCCGGATCTTCCACCGGCAGAACGAGTCGCCGATCAGCTCCGGCGTCACCGCGGAAGAACGCCTCGAGCGCAGCGCCGATCTGCGGATGGGCCAAGAACAGGCCGTCGCCGTGGCCGGCGCCTTCGATCACCAGGTGCACGCCGCGGTCCAGCCCGACAAGAACCTCACTGGCGTTGGTCGGCGGCGTCCGGCCGTCCAGCGTGCCGCTGATCAAGAGCGCCGGAGTCGACGCCAGCAGCGGGCGGCGAAACGACGCGCCGAGCGGCTCGACGCCCAACGCCGCGCCAAGCTCGGGATAGGGCAGATTGACGACGTCACCGAGCAGGGTCGTCCGCGCCTCGATCGAGATCCGTCGCAACCGCTCCGGCGACGCGCCGGAAGCGGCGTCGGTGGCGACCGACATGGCGTTGAGCGTGCCGCGACGCTGGTAGCGGAGCGAGGCCTCGGCCAGGCCGGAGACGTCCCCCGCAGCGAGCTCCGTCGCGATCTTGGCCAGCAGCCCGAAGGTTTCCGGCCCGCGCAGAAGCTGTGACACCCCCCACCGCAGATCGAACGCGCCGACCACGATTTCGACCTGTTCACCGGTCTGCGGAATCCGCACGGTCGCGCGCCCAGGGGTTTCCTCGAGCCGCTCGAGCGCGGTTGCCAGGGTCGTGCGCAGCGGCGGCAGTTCCGGCGGCCACCGATCGGCGAGCGCCGCCTCCGCAGCGACCAAAGCAGCGTCGAGATTCGACGGCAGCTTCAGGGTGTGATCGGGCCCTTCGATGCCATGCAGGGCAATCCGCTCGATCGATTCGGGATGGCGCCGCACCGCCGCCAGCGCCAGATGCGACCCGTAGCTGGTGCCCCACAACGCGAGCTTGGGCACGCCCAGCGCGCGGCGGAGCACTTCGAGATCGTCGGCGATGGCGTTGGTGTGGAACGCGCCGAGGTCGACTCCGCGATCGCGCCAAAATGCAGCACAAGCTCGAGCGGCATCATTCATCGCCTGCTGGGCGTCGTTTCGCGTCGGCGCTCGGTCCAGAGGCAGGCTCCAAGCGTGCGGGCAGTCGGGCGGCGCGCTCGAGCGTCCGGTCCCTCGCTGGTCGAGCGCGATGACATCGGCGACGGCGCGCAGCCTCTGGAACACCGGCAGGCGGGACCCACGAGCCGTGGCGATGCCCGAGCCGCCAGGCCCCCCGGCGAGATAGACGATCGGCGCCCCCGGCACCGCGGCGGTCGACGGCAGACGAACGAAGCTCAGCTCGAGCTGCTCGCCGTGCGGCCGATCGTGATGCGCAGGGACCGAGAAGCGGCCCAGCTCCGCGGCGACGTTCTCGCCCGTTTTGGTGGTCAGATCAAACGGCTCGACGGTGAGCGCCGGAGCAGAGGAGCGCCCCGCGGCGGGCGCCGGAGCGCTGATGGCGACGGCCAAGGCGACGACACCGGCTCGGGCGACGACGAGGCGAAGGAATCGACGAGGGAGCAGACAAATCACGGAGACGGTCCTTTCGTGAGGATCGAAGGGTCGAGGCGCGTCGTTCGCGCCGTCCATCACGCTACGAACCGCCTGCGTCACGGCGACACGACAGGTCGTGAGCGTCTCCGCCAGTCCG
>JBCBCF010000366.1:0-3316 GCA_038530905.1 Acidobacteriota bacterium | reverse complement strand
GCGTGGTAAAGGACCGAGGAGGCACGCACGAAATCAGCGTTGCTAAAGCCGGGGGTGCCACCGCCGATGCTCCGGCCGCCGCCGCCGCGGAATCCCAGACCGTCGAGGCTCACTGTGGCGCCATTGAGGTCAATCGTGCTGGCGACATCGACCGCCAGGACGCCGCCGACCGAGCCGTTCCAGGCCAGCGCCGTCAGTCCCGACGTCACACGAGCCGACAAATACTGCGGCACGCGGATCACCTGATATCGATCCCACGAGGGCGTGTTGCGATGACTGTAGGCGTTCACCAGGCCGCTGCCCGCGCCGGTGCCGTTCACCGGCAGGCATCGCGCGGCTCCGCCCGGGCAGCCGGTGGTCTGCAGCGGGCCGGTGGCGACGACGAACTCATGTTGTCCGGCGGTCCGCGTCCCGGCGAGGAATCCGCGCCCCGTCAAGCCGCCGGCGCCGTCTCCATAGGATGCGGTGTTGCTGGAATCGATCGATGCTCCCTGCATCTGGAGCACCAAGAGGAGATCACCGAGGCCGACGGCGGGAGCGCCGCCCGGGGACGGCAGGTCAACGGGGATCAGCAGGCCGCCGGCGCTGACGCTGGTCGAGGAGGGGTAGTAGGTGTTGACGATGCCTGTGAGCGTGACCGGCGTGACGCTGCCGCCGTCCTTGCCGGGAACCGCGCAGAGCTGGGCGACGCTCGGAGCGGCGGAGAGTGCGCACGCGAAGGTGATGAGCGCGATGCATCTTCGCAACCACGCACGAGGCCGGGCGAAATGATTTGCTGTCATGGTGAGACCTTCATGTTGAACTTCATGTTGATGTGAAAACGCGATCGAAACCTTCGAGAAAACTCGAATGGCCTGCACGACTGCGCGTCTCCATTGAGGACGTTCGACCCTCCGAGCTGCACTCACTCGATGGATCGACCGACCACCCGCCTTCTGCTGCGGTTCCTCAAGTCGATTCCTGATTCTACGACATCTGAAATCGAGAAGGCGAAATGGCGAAGCGGGTCGCAGCCGGCACCGTGAGTCGTCAGGCTCTTCGCCGAGATGGCGCGGCCTCGTTCTCCATCGCGACGCCCGACCGCACAGACCGCGATCCGGGTCCTACCATCGGCAGCCGGCACCGGTCGGGATCTGGGGGCGGCGGCAGGTTGCGGCCCAGGACCGATGTTCTTGACTCGTGCAGGTGTCGTCACTAGCCTCGGCGCATGCTTGGAACACCGTCTATCGCCGCCACAGCGAACGCTGGTTCGCTCGGGCGGTCGCCGGCGCGGTGACGGCACCAAAGGCAGGTGATGTCGTCGTTCGGTCGGCTCAGGACCTCGCACACAGCGTCGATTCGGCATGATCACCGAGATCGAAGAGTCTTTCGCGAGGGGTTGCGGGCGCTGGGAACGCTTCGCGACTCCAGACGGCTCGACCCGTCGGTGGCGCAGGGGTCTCGTCGAGATGCGCCAGAGGTGCCTCGACGCGCAGCTGACCAAGGTCGTCAAATGGGGGCACCCGTGCGACCTGCACGCGAACCGCAACGTTGCGATCTTCGGTGCCTTTCGGAACGATTTTCGTCTCAGCTTTTTCGACGCCGCGTTGATGAAAGATCCCGAAGGAGTCCTGCAACGGCAGGGTCCGAACACTCAGCATCCCGACATGATTCGCTTCACGGCGAACGATCAGGTCGCGGAACACAAGCGAACCCTCAGAACGTATTTGGCGGCGGCGATGGGCTATGCCGCCGCCGGGATCAAGCCGCTCAACCAAGCCGATCGAGGGAACGCTCCCCGACGAGCTGTCAGAGGCGTTGGCGTCCGATTCCGAACCTGCCGAGGCGTTCTGCGGCCTCACTCCGGGCCGGAGAAAGAGCGATGTGATGCATCTCAGCTCAGCCAAAAAGCCGGAGACTCGGCGCGCCCGTCTCATCAAATGCCGCGACAAGATCCTGGCAGGAAAAGGAGCGATGGAACGATGACACTCACCACGAGGCAAGACCGGTCATGTTGACACTTCTCGTTGCCGCCGCCGCGACAGGCTCGGGGCTCGTGACCGGCCTCCTCTTCGCGTTCTCGAATTTCGTCATGCGGGCGCTGGGCGAGCTTCCGAACGAGAGCGGCATGATCGCGATGCAACGGATCAATGAATACATCATCAATCCGATCTTTCTGATCTTTTTCTTGGGGACGCCTGCGCTCTGCGCGGGGATCACCCTCGGCGGGCTGCTTCAGCCGGATTCAGGCGTCAGCGGACTCTCGATTCTCGGAGCCGTGGCCTATCTGATCGGTCCCTTCGGCATCACGGTCGTCCGCAACGTTCCGCTCAACAATCAGCTCGCCAGCCGGCCCCCCGCCGAGGCCGACAGCGTCTGGCCTCTCTACCAGCGTCAATGGCAGCTCTGGAACCACATCCGAACCGCCATCGGAGTCGTGGCGACTGGGTTGCTCGCCGCCGGCCTGGCGACTTCCTAGCGGGGCCCGGCCGCGGGCGGTCGGCTCGAGTCTTCGGGGCTCCTGCTCGCGCTCGCCGCGAGAGACAGAGGCCCTTCATTAGCCGCGGCGCTCGTCACTCGCGATGGATGTCTCCAGGCGCGCCGCGGCCCGACGCGTCAGGAAGCGGTGGTGGGCAGGGCGTAGGCGGTGGCCTCGTCGGCGCTGCGCACGAAGAGGCGGCCGCCGGCGATGGCGGGCGGATTCCACGCCTTGCCGTCGAGCACTCGATGGCGGGTCAGCTCGCGGGATTCCTCGGGAGTCGGATCGAGCAAGATCGCGTCGCCGTTCTCAGCCAGCACCATCAAGAGGTCGCCGACGAGGAGCGTCTGACCATGGCCATAGCGGCCGCGCTTCCAGTGGCGATCGCCGGTGGCAGGGTCGATCGCTGTCAGCACGCCGTCGTCGAGGCCGTAGACAGCGCCGTCGTGCAGCACGGGATTGGTGAACTTCGCCTTCAGCCGCGGGCTGCGCCAGGCTTCGGCGACGGTCCAGCTGTCACCGTCGTCGGGCGTCGCCACGCGGAGCGCGGCGGCGCCGATGCCATAGCCGCTCGACACCATGACGGTCGAGCCATCAAGGACCACCGGCTTGGCGACGTTCGGCTGGTCGCCTGACCACGGGCTCGACCACAAGACGCGCGAGCCGTCGAGGGCGTAGCCGGCGACGCTTGCCTGATGAAACTGCACGATCTGCTTGACGCCGCCGAGGGTGGCGAGAAACGGCGATGAATAGGAAGGTGCCCCGTCGCCAACCGCCCAGACTTCGACGCCGTCTGGGCTGTCGAGGAGGAGCGGCGACGGGCGCGGGCTCGTCGCCCTCCAGCTCGACGACGGCGTC
>JBCBCF010000365.1:0-3317 GCA_038530905.1 Acidobacteriota bacterium | reverse complement strand
CATGGTGTTGGCGTCCGAGGGTGCCTCACCCTTTGTGCGCGACGCTGCCATTCACGCCGAGGTTCTGGGCTCGGATCACTGTCCCGTGAGCATCACGCTCGACCCATCGATCTTGGACGGCCCGCGGGCCGATGGATGACGGAGGAACGATGAGCTATTCGATCGAACGGGTGGCGGTGCTTGGTGCCGGCACCATGGGCGCCGGCATCGCCGCCCAAGTCGCCAACGCCGGCGTGCCGGTGCTGCTGCTCGACATCGCGCCGCGCGAGCTCGAGCCCGCCGAAGAAGCCAGAGGCCTGTCGCTCGACGATCGCCGCGTGCGCAATCGCATCGTGCAGGCGGGCTTCGATCGCATTCGTAAGATCAAGCCGGCGTCGTTCATGGGCGCGGCGGCCGTCCAGCGGATCGAGCTGGGCAATTTCGAGGACGACTTCGACCGCCTCGCCGAAGTCGATTGGGTCATCGAAGCAGTCGTCGAGCGGCTCGACATCAAGCAGCAGCTGATGGCACGTCTCGAGGAAACGGTGGGCGACGACACCATCGTCACCACCAACACCTCCGGCCTGCCGATCGCCCGCATTGCCGAGGGGCGGAACGACGGCTTCCGCAGCCGCTTCTTCGGCACCCATTTCTTCAACCCGCCGCGCTACATGAACCTGCTCGAGGTGATCGAGACCGAAGACACCGAGGCCGAGGCAGTGCTCGCGCTCTCCGACTTCGCCACCGATCGGCTCGGCAAGGGCATCGTGCCGGCCAAGGATCGGCCGAATTTCATCGGCAACCGGATCTTGTCGGTGCATGGGAGCTACGTCATCGCCCAAGCGCTGGCCGGCGGCTATCGCTTCGAAGAGGTGGACGCGCTCACCGGTCCGCTCATCGGTCGGCCGAAGACCGGCACCTTCCGCCTGCAGGATCTCGTCGGCATCGACATCGCTTCCGGCGTCGCCCGCAACCTCTACGACCTGATTCCCGAGGATCCGTACCGCGACGCGATCGCCGATGAACGGGCGACCGAGGTGATGGGCGGCTTGATCGAGCGCGGCTGGCTCGGCAACAAGACAAAGCAAGGCTTCTATCGCAAGGGTCGCGACGGCCAGGGCAAGACGGTCTTCGAGGTGCTCGATCCCGAGACCTGGACCTACGGCGCCCAGCAGGACGTCGCGTTCCCGTCTCTCGCCGAGCTGTCGAAGGTGCGCAGTCTCGGCGACCGCCTGCGCGGCTTCTTCGATCCGCGGTGGGACGACGACCGCGGGGCTCAGCTCGTGCGCCGGATCGTCACTCACTTTCTCGCCTATTCCGCGGCGCGGGCGCACGAGATCGCGTTCGATCTGCAGTCGATCGACGACGCGATCCGCTGGGGGTTCTCGTACGAGCTTGGCCCGTTCGAGCTGTGGGACCTGCTCGGGGTCGAGGAGACGGTCGGCCACATCGAGGCGCAGGGCTTCGAGGTCGCGCCGTGGGTGCGCACGCTGCTCGCCAGCGGCGCGACGAGCTTCTACGGTCTCGAGGACGGTCGCCGGACCGGCGTTTGGGATTGGGACAGCGAGTCCTACGAGGATCTCGAGCTGCCGGCGGAGCACATCACGATCGCCGAGCTGCGGCACGAGCGCGATCCGGTCCGCTCGAATCGCAGCGCCAGCCTGCACGACTTGGGCGACGACATCCTGCTCCTCGAGTTCCACTCGAAGGCGAACGCCATCGACGACGGCGTCGTGGAGATGATGCACGCGGCGCTCGAGCTGCTCGACGACGAGCGCTGGATCGGCCTCGTGATCGGCAACGACGGCGCCAACTTCTGCGTCGGCGCCAACCTCGGCGGAGTCGGCCAGCTCGCTCTGCAGGGCGATTGGGACGGTGTCGACGGCGCCACGCGTGCCCTGCAGCACGCTCTGCGCGATCTGCGCGACCACCCCAAGCCGGTCGTTGCCGCGGTCCACGGCATGGCGCTCGGCGGCGGCGCCGAGATCGTGATGGGCGTCAACCGCGTCGTGGCGGCAGGTGAAAGCTATATCGGCCTGGTCGAGGCCGGCGTCGGCCTGATTCCCGGCGGCGGCGGTCTCAAAGAGCTAGTGCGTCGGCGGATCACCGATGCCGCCGATCGACCGCATGGAGATCCGCTGCCAGCGGCGCAGGCCTGTCTCGAGACCGTGGCGATGGCGAAGGTCTCCGGCTCGGCCGAGGAGGCGCGGGAGCTGGGCTTCCTCGGCACCCGCGACCGCGTCGTGATGAATCGCGCGCAGCTCCTCTTCGAGGCCGGCAACGAGGTGTTGGCGATGATCGATGAGGGCTATGAGCGTCCCGACATCGACGCTCTCTACGCCGGCGGCGCCGATCTGCGCGCGCCGCTCGAGGTCGCGGTGTGGTCGCTCGAGCAGGCGGGCTTCGCCAGCGCCCACGACGCCGAGATCGCCCGCACCGTCGCTCACGTGTTGGCTGGGGGCGACGCCTCCGCGCCGTCGCGTCGACCGGAAGAGCACTTCCTGCGCCTCGAGCGCGAAGGCTTCGTCAAGCTGCTGCGCACCGAGAAGACCCAGGCGCGCATGCGTCACATGCTGGAAACCGGCAAACCGCTGCGCAACTGACGCGGCGAGAGGAGAACACCATGCGAGAAGCGGTCATCCTGAGCGCCGCCCGGACGGCGGTGGGTCGGGCCAAGAAAGGCACGTTGGCCGACGTGCGCCCGGAGCAGATGGGTGCGGCGGCCGTCGCCGAGGCGGTCCGGCGAGTCGACGGGCTCGATCCGGAGCGCATCGAGGACGTCATCATGGGCTGCGCCATGCCGGAAGGTCCGCAGGGGCTCAACATAGGGCGCGTGATCGCGCTGCGTGCCGGTCTGCCGAACTCGACGGCGGCGCAAACCGTCAATCGATTCTGCTCGTCCGGTCTGCAAACGATCGCGCTGGGGGCCCAGCAGATCCTTGCCGGCATGGGCGAGACGGTGGTCGCCGGCGGCACCGAGAGCATGAGCGCGGTGCCGATGAGTGGATTCCACTTTCGCCCCGACCCCCACATGGTCGAGGAGCAGCCCGAGGTCTATATCGGCATGGGCCTGACGGCCGAGAACGTGGCGCGGAAATATGACGTGTCGCGCGAGGACGCCGATGCCTTCTCGGCTCGTTCGCACGCGCGGGCGCTGGCGGCGATCGAGAGCGATCGGTTCGCCGATGAGATCGTGCCGCTCGAGCTTGAGAAGGTGAGCTACGGCACCGACGGCACGCGCCACGCGCGCACCGTCGAGTTCAAGGTGGACGAAGGCCCGCGTGCGGATCACCGCCAGGGCCTGAGCTCCGAAGGCCTCGTTCAGCTCGATCAAGCCG
>JBCBCF010000364.1:0-3348 GCA_038530905.1 Acidobacteriota bacterium | reverse complement strand
CAGGCCGGCACGGTCACCGCTCTTCTGCTGCAGCAACACCTCGACATCCTGCGCCAGGCCGAAGAGATGAACCCGACCGCGGTTGGCGTGCCGATCGCTCGCGGTGGTCAGTACTACCTGCTGCGTCGCTACGCGGCGGCCGAACGCGCCTATCGCGCAGCGCTGGAGCTCGAGCCGCGCGGGGAGATCTGGGCGAATCTGGCCCGCACCCACCTCGCTGCAGGCGATCGCGAGGCGGCGCACGCGGCGGCCGAGCGGGCGATGGTGCTCGATCACAACCAGCAGCGCTTCCTCTCTTCGATCCTGCCGACCGACGAGATCTGGCGCGAGCGTCGTCGTCGGCTGCGTCGGGCCGAGCGCGAGCGATCCCGCCAGCTCAAGGCCACGCCGAGCGCGACCGCCGGCGCGGAAGATCCCGGAGCGATCGACCCGGGAGCAGTCGACGCCGGAGCAGACCGCCGATGACCGCCGAATCGGCCGCGCTCGCCGCGGCCCGCACGCTGCGCCAAGCGCTCGACGAGCGGACGGCCCGCGTCGGCATCATCGGTCTCGGCTACGTCGGTCTGCCGCTCGGGCTTGCTTTCGCCGAGGCCGGGTTTCGTGTGCTCGGCTTCGATATCGACAGGGCCAAGATCGAGGCGCTGTCGGCAGGCCGCAGCTATATCGACCATCTCGAAAAAGAGCGCGTGCGCGCGGCGATCGCGGAACGGCGGCTCGAAGCGACCGTCGACTTCGACCGCCTGCGCGAGGCAGAAGCCGTGCTGATCTGCGTGCCGACGCCGCTCGGCCCGCATCGCGAGCCGAATCTCTCCTACGTTCGCTCGACAGGCGAACAGATCGCCGCCCGCCTACGTCCCGGTCAGCTGGTCGTCCTCGAATCGACGACCTACCCCGGCACCACCGATGAGCTGCTACGCCCGATCCTCGACGAGAGCGGTCTGGCCTGCGGCGTCGACTATTTCCTCGCGTTCTCGCCCGAGCGCGAAGACCCAGGCAACGCGGAATTTGGCACGACCGGCGTGCCGAAAGTGGTCGGTGGGCTCGGCGAGATCGCCGGCGATCTCGCCGAGGCGCTGTACGCTGGCGTCTTCTCGGGCACCGTGCGCGTGTCGTCGGCGCGTGCCGCCGAGGCGACCAAGCTCACCGAAAACATCTTTCGCGCCATCAATATCGCGCTCGTCAACGAGCTGAAGATGGTCTATGACGCGATGGACATCGACGTCTGGGAGGTCCTCGACGCCGCGGCAACCAAACCTTTCGGTTTCATGCGGTTCACGCCGGGTCCCGGGTGGGGAGGCCATTGCATCCCCATCGATCCCTTTTACCTGACCTGGAAGGCGTCAGAGCACGGCCAGCGGGCGCGCTTCATCGAGTTGGCCGGCGAGGTCAACGTCGAGATGCCGAACTACGTTCTCGGCAAGCTGCAGCTGGCGCTCAACGCGCGACGGCGTGCCGTGCACGGCGCGCGGGTCTTGGTGCTCGGAATCGCCTACAAGCCGAACATCGCCGATCCGCGGGAAAGTCCGGCGTTCGAGCTGATCGATCGTCTGCTAGCGCTTGGCGCCGAGGTGGAGTATCACGATCCCCATGTTCCGCGCGCGCCGAGCATGCGGACGTGGCCGGATCTGCCGCCACTCGAATCGACGCCGCTCACCGCGGAAACGCTGAGCCGCCAAGACGCCGTGATCGTGGTCACCGACCACAGCGCGGTGGACTACGATCTGGTCCTCCAGCACGCGCCTCTCATCGTCGACACGCGCGGTCGCTTCCGCGGCGGCGAGGCGCACGTCGTGCGCGCCTGAGCCGGCCCGGATCGTCTCGGAAAGACGCGATCGGGCGGCCAAATCGGCCGTGCTAAGTTTTGGCAGGCCCCCCGCCACCAGGAATGACACCACAGGGCCCATGCCGTCCGACTCCCATTTCTCGCCATTCCCGCCGAGATCCCGGCTCGCCACCTGGCGCCCGCCGCTGATTCTCGCTGCCGATGCCGCCATCGCCTGCGTGGCGCTGTGGTTGGCGTATCAGCTGCGCTTCGACGATCCGTCGCCGTTCACCGCCGATCTGCCGGTCTTGGCGCTGGCGCTCTGCGTCGTGCGCATGCTGGTGAACTACGCGTTTCACCTGCATTTTTGGTCGTTCAAATTCTCGAGCCTGCGCGACGCGGCGCGGCTTGGGATCGCAGGCGTCGTCGGCACGCTGCTTTTCGTCGCGGTGTCGTTCTTCCTGTTGCGCAACTCGCTCGAGGCGCTGCCGGCGCGCGGTGTGGTGGTGCTCGAGATGCTGCTGTCGATCGCCGGGATGGCCGCTCTTCGCTTCGGGCCGCGACTTCTTTTCACCTACCGCGCGGATCTGATGCCTCGGCGCCGGCTGGGTGCTGCCCGCACCCTGATCGCCGGCGCCGGCAGCGCCGGCGAGCTGCTGCTGCGCGACCTGCAGCGCCAGGACGAGGCGCGTTTGCACGTGGTCGGCTTCGTGGACGACAACCCGGCGAAATGGGGGCAGATCGTCGGCGGCAAGCCGGTGCTCGGAGGTCTCGACGACCTGCCGCGGTTCATCGAGCGGCATCGCGTGCAGCGCGTGGTGATCGCCATCCGCGCGATCGATCCCGTGCGGCTGCGCGACGTACTCACCCGCGACACACCCCAGCCGGTGCGCTTCCAGATTCTGCCGCCGGGGCACGGCGCGCTCGACGAACAGAACGCCGCCGACGCGCTCCGCGACGTCGCGCCGCAGGATCTCTTGGTGCGCGAGGTGGTCACCTTCGATCATGCGGCGGCCGGCGACTCGCTCGCTGCCGGCCCTTGGCTGCTGGTCGCCGGCGCGGCTGGTTCGATCGGCTCGGAGGTCTGCCGCCAGCTTCTCGAGGTCGGTGCCCGTCGGTTGGTCCTGCTCGACACTGACGAGAACGGTCTCTACGTGCTCCTGCGGCGCTTCCAGCGCGCCTTCCCGGATCGCGAGATTCTGGCCGAGGTGGCGGATATCCGAGATCGACCGCGCCTCGATCGGCTCTTCGCGCGCTATCGACCTCGCGACGTCTTCCATGCTGCAGCGCGCAAGCACGTGCCGCTGATGGAGGCCGCGCCGTGCGAGGCGATCAAGACGAACGTTCTGGGCACTCTGCACCTGGCCGAGGTCGCTGAGGCCTATGGCGTCGAGCGCTTCGTTTACACGTCGACCGACAAGGCCGTGCGGCCGACCAACGTCATGGGCGCGACCAAGCGGCTCGGCGAGCATCTGCTCCGTGCCCTGGACGAGCGGTCTCGCACCTCATTCCTCAGCGTGCGCTTCGGTAACGTCCTCGATTCGGCTGGTTCCGTCGTGCCGCTCTTTCGCGAGCAAATCGCCGCC
>JBCBCF010000363.1:0-3349 GCA_038530905.1 Acidobacteriota bacterium | reverse complement strand
GTGCACGTCGAGATCAAGCTCTGAGGGCTGGGCGATGAAAGGCATTCTCGCGAAGAAGGTCGGGATGACCCAGATCTTCGCCGACGACGGCAAGGTCATCCCGGTGACCGTGGTGCAGGCCGGCCCCTGCCTGGTTGTGCAGCGCAAGACCTCCGACCGCGACGGCTACGACGCCGTGCAGCTCGGCCTGGTCGAGGACTCGACGCCGCGCAACGTCAACAAGCCGATGCGCGGACATTTCGACAAGGGAGGCGTGGCTCCGACGCGTCGCCTCGAAGAGTTCAAGGTCGAGGCCGACGATCCGGCGCAGCCCGGCGATCAGGTGAAGGCCAACGTCTTTGCCGATGGTGAGTATGTCGACGTCGTCGGCACGTCCAAGGGCAAGGGCTTCCAGGGTGTCGTCAAGCGCTACGGCTTCGGCGGCGGCCGCGCCACCCATGGCTCGATGTTTCACCGCGCTCCGGGCTCGATCGGCCAGTCGGCCTACCCGTCGCGCGTCTTCCCCGGCATGCGTCTGCCCGGCCAGACCGGCGGCAAGCGGGTGACCGTCAAGAACCTCGAGATCGTCAAGGTCGACGAGGACGAGAATTTGATCTACCTGCGCGGCGCCGTGCCGGGTGCTCGCAACAGCTACCTGTCGCTGCGCGCCGCCAAGCGCGGCTGATCGCCCATCGGCGAGACGACGCGAGAGAGAGCAGGACGATGAAGATCGACGTCAAGAACATGCGAGGCGAGGGCGTGCGGGAGATGGAGCTGCCGGAGGGCATCTTCGACTATCCGTACAAGGAGCACCTCATCCATGCCGCCGTGCGCAGCATCCTCGCCGCCCGTCGCGCCGGAACGCATAAAACCAAGGTGCGTTCCGAAGTCGCGGGATCGGGCAAGAAGCTCTGGAAGCAGAAGGGCACCGGTCGCGCTCGCGTGGGCAGCGTCCGCAGCCCGATCTGGCGCAAGGGCGGCACCGTTCACGGTCCGCAGCCGCGCTCCTACCAGGACAAGATGACCCCGCGCGAGAAGCGCAACGCGCTGAAGTCGGCACTGTCGCGCAAGCTCGCCGACCAGCAGATCCTGGTGCTCGACAGTTTCGAGCTGGCGAGCCACAAGACGGCCGAGCTGCACCGCACGCTGTCGGGTCTCGGGATCGAGTCCAAGGCGCTGTTGGTCGACAGTCGCGACAACGCGAACCTGGCGCGGGCGGCCCGCAACAACCCGAAGCTCAAGACCGTCGACGCGCTGGCCGTCAACGTCTACGACGTCGTCGACCGCGAGCATTTCGTGGTCTCGTCCGGCGCGCTCGAGCGGCTGGTGGAGGTGCTCGCCAAATGAGGATCGAAGACGTCATCCGCCGCCCGCTGATCACCGAGAAGGCGACCGACATGTCCGAGGTCGACACCTACGCCTTCGAAGTCGCGGCGCAGGCCAACAAGATCGAAGTCCGCCGGGCCGTCGAGGTGCAATTCGAGCGCAAGGTCGCCGAAGTGCGCATCGCCAACATGCACGGCAAGCTGCGTCGGCAGGGTCGCTATTTCGGCCGCCGCCGCGACTGGAAGAAGGCCTACGTGCGTCTCGCCGCTGGCGAGAAGCCGATCGAGTTCTTCGAGGGCGCCTGATCCGTCGGGCCACGAGAGGAAGACCACCATGGCGATCAAGCAATACCGTCCGACCAGCCCCGGAAGCCGGTTCAAGACCTCGACGACGTTCGACGAGGTGACCCAGGGCAACGAGCCGCTCAAAAAGCTCACCTCCGGCAAGACCCGGATCGGCGGACGCAACAACAAGGGACGCACGACAGTGCGTTTCCGCGGTGGCGGCCACAAGCGGCGCTACCGCCAGATCGACTTTCGTCGTCACGACAAGCAGGGCGTTCCAGCCACCGTCGCGGCGATCGAATACGACCCGAACCGGACGGCACGCATCGCTCGTCTGCACTACGCCGACGGCGAGAAGCGCTACATCCTGTGGCCATCGAAGCTCGAAATTGGGGCGACGGTGGTCTCCGGCCCGGGCGCCGGCATCGATCCCGGCAACGCGCTGCCGCTGCGCGCCATGCCGCTCGGTACCGTGATCCACAACGTCGAGCTCAAGATCGGCAAGGGTGGCCAGATGGTGCGCGGCGCCGGGACCTCGGCGCAGCTCGTCGCCAAGGAAGGCGACTATGCCCAGGTCAAGCTGCCGTCGGGCGAAGTTCGTCGCGTGCACGTCGACTGCTATGCCACGGTTGGCGCGGTCGGTAACTCGGAGCACGGCGTGCAGTCGCTCGGCAAGGCAGGGCGCAAGCGCTGGCTCGGCCGCCGCCCGCACAACCGTGGCGTCACCATGAATCCGGTCGATCACCCAATGGGCGGTGGCGAGGGCCGGTCCTCCGGCGGTCGTCATCCCTGCACTCCCTGGGGCGTGCCGACCAAGGGCTACAAGACCCGTAACAACAAGCGCACGGACGGGATGATCGTTCGTCGGCGCGGTCGCAAGTAAGAGGACTCGACGCCATGGCGAGATCACTCAAAAAAGGTTTCTTCGTTGATCCGTCCCTCGAGGACAAGATCGAGGCGATGAACGATTCGGGTTCCAAGCGGGTCGTCAAGACCTGGTCGCGGCGCTCGACGATCATTCCGGACATGGTGGGCCACACGGTCGCCGTGCACAACGGAACCAAGTTCATTCCCGTCTACATCAGCGAGAACATGGTCGGGCACAAGCTCGGCGAGTTCGCGATGACCCGCACCTTCCGCACCCACGGGGGCAAGAAGGAAAAGATGGCGGGGAGGCGCTGATCGATGGAATTCACCGCTCGACATCGACATCTGCAGCAGTCGCCCCAGAAGGTGCGGCTGGTGGCGGATCTCATCCGCGGCAAGGACGCGGAGGAGGCCTTGGTGCTGCTCAAGCACACCAAGAAGCGCGCCGCCAAGCCGATCGAGAAGCTGCTGAAGTCCGCCATCGCCAACGCCGAGGACCGCGACGACACGGTCGACGTGGAGGAACTCTTCGTCAAAGAGATCTACGTCGACCCGGGGCCGGTGCTCAAGCGCGTGTGGTTCACCACGATGGGCCGTGCGTTTCGCAAGCTCAAGCGGCAGAGCCACATCACCATCAAGCTCCAGGTCCGCGACGCCGGGGCCGAGAACGGCAAGGAGAACTGACCCGTGGGCCAGAAAACCCATCCCTACGGCTTTCGCCTGGCGTACAACAAGACTTGGCACTCGCGTTGGTACGCCGACGGCGAGTACGCCAAGATCCTGCATCAGGATCTCAAGCTGCGCGACCGTCTGAAGAAGCGCCTGGCGCACGCTGGCGTTAGCGAGATCGACATCGAACGCGCCGCCGACAAGCTGCGCATCACGATCTACAC
>JBCBCF010000362.1:0-3368 GCA_038530905.1 Acidobacteriota bacterium | reverse complement strand
CGGCGGGCGTGAGAATCTGGGCGCCATCGAGCTGCTGCGCGAGACCAATCGCCAGGTTTCAGCGCGCCATCCGGGCCGGATGACGATCGCGGAGGAATCGACCGCCTGGCCGCGCGTGACCCATCCGGTAGACGAGGGCGGGCTCGGCTTCACCTTCAAGTGGAATATGGGCTGGATGCACGACACGCTCGAGTATTTCCGGCTCGATCCGCTCTTCCGCGGCGGTGATCACGATCGCCTGACCTTCGCGATGGTCTACGAGGACTCCGAGTCCTTTCTCAATCCCCTGTCGCACGACGAGGTGGTGCACGGCAAAGGCTCGCTGCTGCGCAAGATGCCGGGCGACGCGTGGCAGCGCCTGGCGAATCTGCGCTGCCTGTTCGGCTACCAATGGACACGCCCCGGCAAACAGCTCCTTTTCATGGGCAGCGAGCTGGCGTCGCCGCGCGAATGGGATCCGGCGACCGGTCCCGACTGGTTCCTGCTGCAGGATCCGGAGCGGCAGGGCCTGAGCGACTACCTCGCCGAGCTCGGACGGCTCTACCGGCGCTCTCCCTGCCTGTGGCGCGGCGACGAGGACGTCGAGGGCTTTCAGTGGATCGCCTGCCACGACCGCGCGCGCTCGATTTTCGCCTACGCCCGCGTCGACACGATCGGCGCGGAGGCGCTGGACGCCGAGCAGCCCGGCACCCGTTCCTCTCGCACGGAAGCCTCCCGCACCGACTCCTCTCGCACGGACTTCTCCGACAGCTGGTTGCTCGACATGGAGATCAGCGATGCCGACCCGAGCGCGACCGAGGCTCCCGACGCTCGACCTCTGGGCGATCACCTGGTGGTCGTCCTCAACCTGACGCCCGTGCCGCGCTCCGACGTCCGCCTGGGCGCGCCTCCGGTCGCCGGCTATCGCGTCGTGCTCAACTCCGACGATCCCCGCTTCGGCGGCAGCGGCTATCCTCATCCGCTCGAGATCACGGTCGAACCGGTGACAGCCGACGGCTTTCGCCAGTCGATGCGCCTGACCCTGCCGCCACTTGCCGTCCTGGTGCTCGAGCCGATCACGACGTCGGCGGAGGATGCCGCATGAGTCTCATCCTTGGCCGCACACGCGGGCGAAGCACCGCACGACGCCCTTCGCGACGCGGGCGGCTGCTTGTCGAGCGCGCGCACGTCCGCGAGCTGCGTCGCCTGGCCGAGCTGGCCTATCCCTTCGAGGGCTGCGGCTTGTTGATCGGCGAGCCGGCAGCATCATCGATCCGCGCGTCGGGTCGCGCGCCGAGCCTGCGCGTGCGCTGGATCGACGCCTCGCGCAACGTCCGGACCTGGCCCGAGAGCCGCCGCCGATTCGAGGTGCACCCCGAGGACGTCCTGCGGGTCGAGCGTGCCGCGCGCGCCCGCGGCCTGCGCCTCGTCGGCGTCTGGCATTCGCATCCGGATCATCCCGCGGAGCCGTCGGCCGTCGATCGGCTCGAAGCGTGGCCGGACCTCTCGTTCCTCATCGTCTCCGTCGATCGGCTCGGTGAGACCGTGATGCGGTCGTTTCGCCGGCGAGGCGGAGCCCTCGCCCCCGAGATCCTCGAGATCGTTCACCGCTGAAAGACGTCACCGTGTCGCTCGCCCAGCTCCGTCTCCTCAAGCGCTTCCTCGACGCCGGACAGCCCGACATCCCGCGGCCGATCGCCGACCTGCGCCGCGGCTTCGAGGGTTTTCTGATCCGCCTGCCCGGAATTGACGAGGTCGAGGTCGAAGCGACCGAGATCGGCGGCGTTCCCGCCGAGTGGGTCGACGCGCGCGCAGACCGCTCCAACCCCTCGGCAGCGCGCATCCTGTATCTGCACGGTGGCGGCTTCGTCCTCGGCTCGGTGCGGTCGCATCGCCAGCTCGCGGCACGGCTGTCGCGCGCCGCCAACGCCCGCTGCTTGGTTCTCGGCTACCGCCTCGCTCCCGAGCATCCGTATCCGGCGGCGCTTGAGGACGCGACCGCGGCCTACTCGGTGCTGAGCGCCGAGGCATCCAGCGGTCCGCTCGCGCTCGCCGGCGACTCGGCCGGCGGCGGTCTCGCCATCCTGGTTGCCGCGCAGGCCCGACGCGATGGTCTGACGCTGCCGGCCGCGCTCCTCTGCATGTCGCCCTGGGTCGACTACGCCGGCCACACGCCGTCGCTCGATCGCAACGCGGCGCTCGATCCTTCGATCCAGCGGCCAGGCATCGAGCGCATGGCCCGCCTGTACCTCGCCGGCGCCGATCCGGACGCGCCGGAGGTCTCGCCGCTGCGCTGCAGCCACACGGAGTTGCCGCCGACGCTCGTCCAGGCCGGCGGCGACGAGACGCTGCTCGACGACGCGCATGCCCTCACCGCCGCTCTCGAGGCGGCGGGCGTCGCGGTCGAGCTGGAGGTGACGCCGGGAATGATCCACGTGTGGCAGCTCTTCGCCGGCCGACTCGACGAAGGCCGGGAGGCCATCGAGCGCGCCGGCGCCTTCCTTAACAGCCATCTGCTCGCCGCCCGGCGAGCGAATGTTTCACGAGAAACGACACCGTCCGCCCCCGCGCAAGGAGCCCTCGCATGAGCCCAGACGCACGCGACGCATCCCGTCCCCTGGCCGGCAAGACCGCACTGGTCACCGGCGGCAGTGAAGGCATCGGCTTCGCCATCGCCGAGGCGCTCGTCGCCGAAGGCGTTGAGGTCGGCATCAACGGTCGCTCGCGCGAGCGCCTCGAGGACGCCGGGCGCAGGCTCGATGTCGCGACCTTCCAAGGCGACATCGGCGACGAGGACACAGCCCGGACCCTCGTGAGCGACTTCGTCGACCGCTTCGGACGGCTTGACATCCTGATCAACAACGCCGGCTTCGGCTATTTCTCACCGCTGGTCGAGATGGAGCTGGAGCGATTTCTCGACGTCCAGCGCACGAACGTCACCGGCGCGTTCCTGATGGGCCGCGAGGCGGCGCGTCGCTTCGTCGACCAGGGAGGCGGCGGCGATCTGATCAACATCTCCTCGACCGCCGGCACCAAGGGTTTCCAGGGCGGCACCGCCTATGCCACGTCGAAGTTCGCCCTGCGCGGCATGACCGAGTGCTGGCGCGATGAGC
The DNA here is from genome assembly GCA_038530905.1 of Acidobacteriota bacterium. Classification (GTDB taxonomy): domain Bacteria; phylum Acidobacteriota; class Thermoanaerobaculia; order Multivoradales; family J023; genus JAUIJL01. Next base: position 276 of record JBCBCF010000362.1, on the reverse strand, counting down.
TGCGGCGTCACGACGTGCGCGTCATGTTGGTCAACCCGAGCGAGGTGCAAACGCGCTTCGCCGGCAAGGCCGGCCTCGGCCAGCAGAAGAGCGAAAAGAAGCTGCGCGGTCAGGAGATCGCCGATGCCATCATCGGCATTCTCAAGCTCGATCGTCGCGGCTTCGTGCCGGAGCTGGCCGTGTTCGCGACCAATCCGTTCTGAGGCGGCGCTCTAGAGCCCGGACGCGGCGGCGCCGAGGAGGAATTTGATGTCCTCGTCGTTCCAGGTAATGCCG
>JBCBCF010000361.1:0-3426 GCA_038530905.1 Acidobacteriota bacterium | reverse complement strand
CCCGCCGCATCGCCTGCGCCAGCTCATCTCGCCGCGCCCACTGCACGACCTCGAAGCGCTCTTCCGAATCGCGCTGGCGCTGCGCACGCGCCCAGTGCACGGCGAGTGCGGTGCCCCAGGAACCGGCACCGAGAACGGCAAGCCGCTTCACGCGCCCGCTCCCAGCGCATCGTCCGCGTCGCGCAATAGGCGGCGCCGGAGCATGTCGAGGGCGAATTGGGATGTCATCTGCCGAATCCTCCGTCGATCGCCGGGAAACTGCACGCGACGGTGCTCGATCTCGCCCGTCGTCGGGCCCGCGAGGGCGACGTGGACGAGCCCGACCGGCTTCTCGGCGCTGCCCCCGCCGGGGCCGGCGATGCCGGTGACGGCGAGAGACAGGTCGCTGCCGAAGCGCTGCCGCGCGCCGTGAGCCATCGCCTCGGCCACCGGCTGCGAGACCGCGCCATGGCGCGCCAGCTCGTCTCCGGAAACGCCGAGCAGCTCCATCTTGAGCTGATTCGAATAGGTGATCCCGCCGCCTAGGAACCAAGCGCTCGAGCCGGCGACGCGGGTCACCCGCTCGCCGATCAGGCCGCCGGTGCACGACTCGGCGACGGCGAGAGTGGCGCCGCGCGCGCCAAGCAGCCTGCCGACGACCTCTTCGAGCGACGCGTCGGTGCCGCGCGCATAGACCGCCGGCCCGATCGCACGATGGATCGCCTCGTCCATCGCCTCGAGCTGTTCGACGCGCTCGTTGGGTGACCCTTCCGCACTCGCGACGACGCGGATCTCACCCGGCGAGGCCAGCACTGCGATCTGCTCTCGGCCGTAGGTTGCATAGACCGGCGCCAGCCGCTCTTCAACGTCCGATTCGGGCAGACTGGCAACTTTCAGGGTTCGACGTTCGACGCCCAGGTCGGCGAGGCCGAGGCCCGCGATCCGACCACGGAGCCAGGGCTCGAGATCGTGCTCGAGCATCGAGCGGAGCTCCCGCGGCACGCCGGGAAACAAGAAGAGATCGCTCCCCGCGTGCTCGAGGTGCTGACCAGGCGCCGTGCCGCGCCGATTCTCGATCAGCCGAGCGCCGCTGAGGACCTCCGCCTGGCGGCGATTGACCTCGGGCATGGTCCGGCCAAAACTGGCGAAGAGCCCGCGAATGCGCTCGACCTGCGCTTCGTCGACCGAGATCTCGCGGTCGCAAGCGCGGGCCACCGCCGCCCGCGTGACGTCGTCGGCGGTCGGGCCGAGACCGCCGGTCAGGACCAGCACCTCGACATCGTTCAGCCGGCGCCGAATCTCGTCGGCGAGCTGGTGTTCGTCGTCGCCGATGACGCTCTTCGTCACCAGCTCGACGCCCAGGCGCTCGAAGAGCTCGGTAATCCGCAGCGAGTTGGTATCCAACCGCTCGGTCGACAACAGTTCGGAGCCGACAGCGACGATGGCGGCTCGAAGACGGGCGGTGGCCATGGGCCGATCCTAGATCGCGCTCCGAGCCGGAGCAAACCTCGCGAGCGCCCGACGGATCTGCGGGCGGTTGCGGGCAGGTGAACCGATTGGCGACAATCGGCCGCCGTGTCCACTCCCGACGTCCTCATTCTCGGTGCCGGCGCTGTCGGTCTCGCCGGCGCGCGAGAGCTGGCCCGCCGCGGCGCGCGCGTCGAAGTGCTCGAGCGTCGTCGACCGTTCGCCGAGGCCAGCGGCGCCACCGCCGGCATGATCGCGCCGCTGGCCGAGGCTGCGCCGGGCGATGACGACGCCTTCTTCACCGTTCGCCGCCGGGCTCGCGACCTGTGGCGGCAGTGGGCACCGCAGCTCGAGGCGGAGACCGGCTGCGATCTCGACTTCGATCCGGCCGGCACTCTCGTCGTCGACGACCAGCTCTCGATCGCTCACGTCGAAGCCCTGGCCGAGCGGGCGGCGCGCGTCGGCGAAGGGTGGTCTTGGCTGAGCCGGGCGGAGGCGACAGACCGCATCCCGGACCTGGCACCGAGCGTCGCGCGCGCCCTCTGGCTACCCGGCGAGCTGCGGGTGGATCCTCGTCGACTCGAGAACGCCCTCCTGGCCGCCGTCGAAGCGGCCGGCGTCCGGATGTCGCTTGGCATCGCCGCGACGCGCATCGAAGACGAGGGAGCCGGTGTTCGCGTTCACAGGGCGGACGGCTCGACCCGCTCGGCCGGCTCGATCGTCGTCGCCGCCGGCGGCTGGAGCGGTCGCATCAACGGCCTGCCTCCGCTGCCGCTGCGTCTCGTGCGCGGCCAGATGCTCGAGATCGACGGGGTTGCCTGGCCGTTCGACGGCAGCCTCCGCGGCACCGACTTCTACGCTGTCCGACGCCCTCCCGCGGGACTCGCGATCGGCGCGACGGTCGAGGACACCTCCTTCCAGGCGGCGCGCGCTGAGGACCACACCGGACGCCGCACGGCGCGACGCGGCGTCACGCCAGCTGGCCTGCGCTCTCTCGGCGCATGGATCGAGGCCGTTCTGCCGTCGCTGGCCGCCCGGCCCGTGCGCGCGACCTGGTCCGGTCTACGGCCCGCGACCCCCGACCATCGGCCGCTCTTGGGCCATCTCTCGAGCGAGCGGATCGTGATCGCGGCCGGGCACCACCGCAACGGAATTCTGCTGGCTCCCTGGACTGCGGAACAAATCGCCGATCGGGTTGTCGGTTCAACGACGGACCCGGACGAGGAACGCGCGCTCGATCTCTTCGCCCCGAGCCGCTTTGATACGCTCTCGCCTTGATCGATCCCGCAGACCGTGCAAGGCGCTCGGTCGCGGGTGAGTGTGCAACGTCGAGCCTTTGGCAAGGCCGGCGGCTTCTTTGACGGCGCTTCCGCTGGACGCGCCGCTGGTCGGAACCCCTGAGACGGTCGTGCGTCTCGAACGATTTCCACGTTCGGACGCAGTTCACGCCACGACGGTTGGACTCCACGACGGTTTCCATGTCCGAGCCGTCATCGACGAGATCCCGGCATCGCCGGTTCAGGCCGAAGGAGGCCCTCAGCTCATGACCCACATCATCGCCGAGCCCTGCATCGACGTGAAGGACACTGCCTGCGTCGATGTGTGCCCCGTCGACTGCATCTACGGCGCCGACGAAAACTGGCCACAGCTCTACATCCACCCGGAAGAGTGCATCGATTGCGGTCTGTGCGTCGATGCCTGTCCCGTCGAGGCGATCTTTCCGGAGGAAGAAGTGCCGGACAAGTGGGAGCCGTTCACGGCCAAGAATTACGAGAAATTCGATCTCGAACCGCCGGCCTGAGGGCCTTCGATCGAGTGTTGCACCCCGAGGCGCCCTGGGCGCCTCGTTTGCGTTTGGGCGGTGTCACAGGCCGCAGGTCTCGCTAAACGCGAGCGCGGCCTCCAGCGCGGCATAGGCCGGCGGCAGGTCGATCACCTGCGCTAGGGCGAGATCGACCTCGACCTCCGTGAGAACGATCG
>JBCBCF010000360.1:0-3436 GCA_038530905.1 Acidobacteriota bacterium | reverse complement strand
CGTCTGCCGCCACCCCTTCGGAGGCTGCGAAGGCGTCCTCGCTCGACGGCGGCTCGATCCCCTCGGCGTCTGCCTCCATCCCGCCCCACTCCACCGCTCCGGACGCTTCGGCGTCTCGTGAGCCGACCAGGGCATCGGAGCGGCTCGAGATCGGGGGTGCTTCGAACGCGTCGAAGTGAGCTTGCTGGCCAGGCTCGAATCGCTCGAAACCACTCGCTGCGACCGCCGGGGCGACCTCGGGCGAGTCGTCGATTCCATCGAGCAACGAAGCCTGCATCGGCGGACGAGGCGGCTCGCTCAACCCCATCTCGTCAGGCGAGACGGCGCGAGCGGCCTGTTCTTCGGTCGGCCGCTGCATCACGGCGGCAGGCCGCTCGGCGCGAGACGCCAGATCGGTGCCGAGCGGATCGAGCTGATCTCCAGGCGTGCCGTCCGTGACGGAGGGCGACATCGCCGGTGGATCGATCTCCACCGCGTGTCGCTTCGCCAGCCGCTCCTTGATGTGCTGGCTAACCAACTTGAAGATCTGCTGCCGGTCCCGCTGCTCGAGGAAGCGAAACTTCAGCCCGAGCGACGCCCCCGGCTGGTCCACCCGGCCGCGGGCCCACACCACCTCGGCAAGGCCGCGGATCGAGGCGTCGTCGAGCAGCAGCTCGAATCGCACGAGCGCACCGGCAGGTCGCGCCTCGTCGACCCCGGTGACGAAGGTACCGCCGATGGAGAGGTTCTCCGCGCGCGCCTCGATCGACTCGACCGAGTCGTCGAACTGCAGCCGAATCGGGCGGTCGATGGGAGCGCGTGTGGCGGCGCGGGTCGGGTCGTCAGGAAGACCGATCGGCATGCAGAAGCTCGAGGCCAGGAGGCGAAGGGAATCGAGAAGGCGCGATCTTGCGCGCCCCGCGATCGTAGCGCACCGGCCGGCGGACCGGCGCATCGGCGGCGCACGCGGCCATGGCCCGTGCTAGCGTCGCAAAATGTCCGATGGCGCGCAGTCCGAGGATCTGGGGCTGACCGGCTCCCCGACCGACATCGACCACGAGGCCTTCTATCGCGCGCTGCTTGGAGCAGCGCCGCCGCCGGCGCCACAGATTCGCGCCTCCTGCTCGATCGTGCCGTGGCGCCGATCGGCGGATGGTCTCGAGGTGTTCTGGGTCCGCCGCTCGCCGACGCTGCGCTTCATGGGCGGCTTCTGGGCCTTTCCAGGCGGCGGTCGATCGCGCGGCGACGCCAACGATGAGGCAGCCCTCGTCGACGCGACCTCGGGAGCGCCATCCGGCACCACTGCCGACGCCGTGACAGATCCTGGGCCCGACGCCGAACCGGCCGTCCGCGACGCTCTCGAGGCCGATCTGGCCCCCGGCGTCGTGACCGCCGGTCTGCGCGAGCTCTTCGAGGAAGTCGGACTTCTCCCGTTCGTTGGAGCCACCGACAGGGCAGCGCGCATCGACGGTCGAAGGCGCCTCCTGGCCGGCGACGTTTCTTTTGCCCAACTCGTGCTGGGGAGCGGCTGGCGGCTCGACCTCGATCGACTCGCCTTCGCCGGCCGCTGGCTGACGCCGCCGTTTGCGCCGCGACGCTTCGACAACCGCTTCTTCCTACTCCGCTGGCGCAGCGAAGACGGCTCGCCGCGCGTCGACCATCAAGAGCTGGATCGCGGTGAGTGGATCGCGCCCGAACGGGCGCTCGAGCGATGGCGTGCCGGCGAGATCGCCGCGGCGCCGCCGACGATCCATCTGCTTCGGGTCCTGGCCGAGGACGGCCCGGAGGCAGGATCCGGGCGTCTGCTCGACACGTCGGAATGCAACCTCGGACCTCTGCGACGCATCGAGTTTCTGCCTGGCGCCCTGTTGATCCCGCTGCGCACTCCGACGTTGCCGCCAGCCACGCATACGAACGCTTTCGTGATCGGCAGGGAGCGTGCCGTCTTGATCGATCCCTCGACGCCTTTCGAGGACGAACAGAAGGCGCTCTTCGAGGCACTCGACGCTCTGCGCGCCGAAGGGCGTGAGGTCGCCGAGATCTGGCTGACCCACCATCATCCGGACCATGTCGGCGCCGCCGCGGTGGCGCGCCGTCGGCTCGGTGTGCCGATCCGAGCACATCAAGAGACCGCCGACCGGCTGCGTCGCGGCGGCCTGACGGTCGACGGCACGCTCGACGACGGAGAGCACTTCGAGCTCGGCATGACCGGCGATCCGTGGCCGCTCGAAGTGGTCTATACCCCCGGGCACGCCCGCGGCCATCTCGCCTTCTTCGACGAGCGTCATCGGACGCTCATCGCCGGAGATCTGGCGTCGACGCTGTCAACTATCGTCATCGACCCGCCCGAGGGCGACATGGACGCCTATCTGGCCTCGTTGGAGCGTGCGATCGCCCTCGAACCGCGTGCGTTGTTCCCGGCCCATGGGCCGGTGACGCTGCGCGCGGTCGAGCTCTTGCGCGAGCTGCGCGACCACCGCTTGGAGCGCGAGGCCGCCACGCTGGCAGCGGTGCGCGACGGCCAACGCCGCGCCGAAGAGATCGTGCCGGTCGTTTATCCGGATCTGCCGCCCGCGGTCCGACCGATCGCCGCACGGCAGATCCAGGCGCATCTCGAGCGCCTGCGCCGACAGGGTCAAATCTGACCCCCTGAACGGAAAAGGAGCGACGCCGAAGCGTCGCTCCACGCTGCGGGCGCCGCGATCTCAAGATCGGGCGCCTGCCGATGACAGCTGGATCAGATCCCTAGATCGAGCGCAGGATCGCCGATCAGGGTGTAGATCTCCGCCGTGTACGGGTACCGGGCCTCGGCATGGTAGCTCGTCAAGGCATCCCGCACCGCCTCGCCCAACGAGTCGCCGCCGCCGTAGAAACGACCGCCGAAGACCCGCGCCAGCGCCTCGCTCTCGAAGTGGAGGGCGAGACCCGTCGGCGCCATGACCGCGATGGCGCCGCCGTCCGGCCGCAGCACCAGCTCTTCACCGAGAGAGGCGAAGCCTGGAACTTCGAAGCGGGCCACGTTGCAAGTGAAGCTGGCAAGGACCGGCGGGCGGTCCGCACGTGCAAGCGTCGACACGTCTCCTGATAGCAGCAGCCCCTCGTCGGTCAGGCGATCGAGCGCACCGTGGCCGAAGTAGGCCACGAGGTCCGTGCCGTTCCAGGCCTCGAAGAGCTGAGCGCGCGCGGTCGCTAGATCCGTGCTCTGCAGATTCACGAACGTCGGCAGCACGAAGCGTGGCAGAGACGCCGGGTAGCTTCCGGCCGCTGCCGGGAAGTCGCCCGCCGAATCGGCATCGTCGGCGATCAGCAGCGTCCGGCCCTTCGGCACCGACCGCTCAAAGGCCTCGAGCTTGTCGACATAGGCCGTCACCTCGCGATCGGTCAAGGCCGGAATGCGCCCGACCGCGACCTCAGGCACGCCGTCAGCCAATGCCCCGCGCGGCAGCGGGAAGCGGGC